>JACDQI010000295.1 GCA_015657675.1 Devosia sp. | reverse complement strand
CTGACATGTTAGCGGGGAAACCGCCGATCAATGCGAGCCTCATGCGAGATGAGGTACGTGCACAATTTCGCCGGCAGCAAGCCGGTGCGGCGAGACGATGAGGAGGAGTTCTTTCCATGAAGACCATCAAGGGGCCGGCAATCTTCCTGGCCCAGTTCGCGGGCGACAAGGCGCCGTTCGATACGCTCGACAACATCTGCAAGTGGGCGGCCGACCTCGGCTACAAGGGCGTGCAGATCCCGACCTGGGTGTCGAGCTTCATCGACCTCGAAAAGGCGGCCACGTCCAAGACCTATGCCGATGAACTGAAGGGCCGGGCCAAGGCGGCGGGCGTCGAGATCACCGAGCTTTCCACCCACCTGCAGGGGCAGCTGGTGGCCGTGCATCCGGCTTACGATGCGCAGATGGACGGCTTTGCGCCGGCCAAGGTGCACAACAATCCCAAGGCGCGGCAGGAATGGGCGGTGCAGCAGGTCAAGTGGGCCGCTGCCGCCTCCAAGAACCTCGGCCTTAAGGCACATGCGACCTTCTCGGGCGCACTGGCCTGGCCCTATCTCTATCCGTTCCCGCAGCGTCCGGCAGGTCTGGTAGAGGAGGCCTTTGACGAACTGGCCCGCCGCTGGACGCCGATCCTTGACGAGTTCGACCGCAATGGCGTCGACGTCTGCTACGAGATCCATCCGAGCGAGGACCTGCACGACGGCATCACCTACGAGATGTTCCTCGAGCGGGTGAAGAACCATCCGCGCGCCAACCTGCTCTATGATCCGAGCCACTTCGTGCTGCAGCAGCTCGACTATCTGCAGTACATCGATTTCTACCACGACCGGATCCGGATGTTCCACGTCAAGGATGCCGAGTTCAATCCTACCGGCAAGCAGGGCGTCTATTCAGGCTTCCAGTCCTGGGTGAACCGCGCCGGCCGCTTCCGTTCGCTTGGCGACGGCCAGGTCGATTTCGCCTCGATCTTTTCCAAGCTCAGCGCCTACGGCTTTGACGGCTGGGCGGTGCTCGAATGGGAATGCGCGATCAAGTCGGCAGAGCAGGGCGCCCAGGAAGCGCGCCGTTCATTGCCAGCCACATCATTAACGTCACCGAAAAGGCGTTTGACGATTTCGCGGCGGCGGGCACCGACAAGGCCGCCAATCGCAAGATGCTTGGCCTGAGCTAAGGGGGAAGACATGGCAGAAAATGGAGCGCCCCGCATTCGGCTGGGCATGGTTGGCGGCGGCACCGGCGCCTTTATCGGCTACGTGCACCGCGTTGCGGCACGCATCGACGGCGACTATGAACTCGTCGCCGGTGCGCTGAGTTCCAACGCCGCGACGGCGTTGGAGTCGGGCAAGAATATAGGCCTCGCGCCGGACCGCATCTATACCAGCTACGAAGAAATGGCCGCCAAGGAATCCGCCCGCAAGGACGGCATCCAGGCGGTAACGATCGTGACGCCGAACCACGTGCATTTCGGCCCGGCCAAGGCCTTCCTTGAAGCCGGCATCCACGTGATCTGCGACAAGCCGCTGACCTCGACGCTCGAGGACGCGCGTGCACTCGCCGCGATCAAGCCGAAGAAGGGTGCGAAGTTCCTTTTGACGCACAATTATACCGGCTACCCGCTGGTGCGTCAGGCGCGCGACCTGGTGAAGTCGGGCGCGCTCGGCAAGATCCGTGTCGTGCAGGTCGAGTATCCGCAGGACTGGCTGACCGAAGCGGCGGACCCCGGCAACAAGCAGGCGGCGTGGCGGACCGACCCCAAGCGCTCCGGCGCCGGCGGGGCGATCGGCGATATCGGTACGCATGCCTATAACCTGGCGCGCTTCGTCACCGGGCTGAAGACCGAGGCGGTGAGCGCTGACCTGCAGAGCTTCGTCAAAGGCCGCAAGCTCGACGACAACGTACATATCCTGCTGCGTTTCCAGGGTGGTGCTCGGGGTATGTTGTGGGCGAGCCAGGTCGCGGTCGGCAACGAGAACGGCTTGCAGCTGCGCGTCTATGGCGAAAAGGGCGGGCTCGAATGGCGGCAGGACAATCCGAACTACATGTGGTTCAGCGAGTTCGGTAAGCCCAAGCAACTGCTGACGCGCGGCGGGGCGATTTCGGCACCGCCGGCGGCGTCGATGAACGTACGTATCCCCGGTGGTCATCCGGAAGGCTATCTCGAAGCCTTCGCTACGCTCTACAGCCAGTTCGCGGCGATCATTCGCGGCGAGGGCAAGGAGTATGCTGGGCTGCTACCGACCATGGCGGATGGCATCGAGGGCATGGAGTTCATCATGGCCTCGGTGAAGTCGAGCCAGAATGACGGCAAGTGGACCAAGTTCAGCGAAGTCTGAGGCTGATCTAGTTTTGTGATTTGAGGCCGCCGGGCAACCGGCGGCCTTTCTGTTTCAGGCGCCTTTCGCCGACATTAAATTCGCTCGCGACTTACCCCACCCACCGCCGTCATTTCCGCGCAGGCGGGAATCCAGCATGCTCGATCTTGGCGCTCACGCCGTGATGACGCCGCCGCCACCAGCTTTCATCCCTGCGAAAGCAGGGACCCATGGCGCCGCCAGCGCGGGCTGATGGGTGGATCCCTGCGTCCGCAGGGATGACACCGAGGGTGTTGATATAACTGTGCAATTGACGATGGCAAAGAAAGATATCCCCGTATTCTCCGCCCCTCCTACAATCCCCTCATCAACTCCCCGGTGGACGGGAAGCGCGACGAACGCTTGGGGACTTGGAAGTGGGCCAAGCGTACGGAGTTGAAAGGGGAAGGCCAACCGACCCTCTCCCGACGCGCGGGACAATGCCAGAAACCCCGGTACCCGGAGACGCCTTGCGTCTCACTAAACTAAACCAAAGAGACGAAAGACGTCTCCGGGCCCGTCTGTTCTTTCTCATCCCCGGACGCCGATGGCGGTCCGGTGCATCAGTGTGGCCAAGTCCCGGAGGGGTGGAGAGCCACGGTCTCAGACAGCCCTCAAACTGCTCCCGCCCCTTCGGGCACCCTCTCCCGCGAACGGGAGAGGATTGCGCTGCGGAATACTGCTCCTCACATCACCGCGCCCCAGATCAGCACGACGCCCGAGACCGAGAGCACCATCAGCACAAGGCGGCGGAAGGCGATGGTAGTGAGGCGCTTGAAGATCAGGACGCCGAGGATGGCGAAGGGGATGAGGGCAATGCCGGTCGCCACCAGGGGCACGGCCATGTCGGCGCGCAGCGTGCCCGATAGCGCGTAGACCGTCAGCGTCGCCGAGTGCATGGCGATGTTGAAGCCCTGCAGCACGCCGCGCTGTTCGTCCTTGCTCCAGCCGCGCAGCGTCGTCCAGAGCGTGGGGACGGGTCCCGAAATCCCGGCGAGGCCGCCGAGGAAGCCGCCGGCCCAGCCTGCCGCGGCGTCGGCAAGCCGTCCGCCCCATTGCATCGACCGGTCAACGTCGAGCAGCAGCATCATGGGGCAGTAGACGACGAGGAAGATACCGAGCGCGAGCTTGAAAAGCTGGGGATCAACGGCATTGAGCAGCGCTGCGCCGATGGGAATGCCGACAAGGCCGCCGACGATGAATGGCAACGCTCGTTTGAGGTCAAAGCCGCGCCAGACGAAGGGCAGGGTGACCAGTTGGCCAACCAGCGAGCCAAATACCGTTAGCACCACCGCCAGGGTCGGCTCGATGCCCCAGGCCCAGATCGACAGCGACACCAGCGCAAAGGCAAAGCCGGAGACGCCCTGGGCAAAGCCGGCAAGTGCGGCGCCTGCAATTATGGGGAGGAGGGTGCTGTCCATCTGTCGGGGAACCCGAAATTAGGACAGCTGGGGCCGGAGCCTAGTGCGTCCAGGGCGTCTTGCGATCGGAGCGGAAGTTGTCCGGGTAGCTGGAGCGCTTCGGCGTCGGGATGTGCTCGGGCTGGACCGAGTAGGCGATGCCGTTGCGCTGGGCGTAGGCCTCGGCCTCTTCGAGGGTATCGAAGCTCAGGCGGACCTGCTGACGCATGTCGGTGGACGAGGTGTAACCCATCAGCGGCTCGATCGCCTTGGGGGCAACCGGCTCATGCACCAGCACCCACTGCTTGGAATTGCCGCGGCCCGACTGCATGGCGTTGGGTGCCGGGCGGAAGATGCGTGCGGTCATGCCGAGAATACCCTCGTCGTCGTGATCCAAGTTGGTCGGGGCAAAGTGATTCGAACACTCGACCCCCCGGTTCCCAAAACCGGTGCTCTACCAGACTGAGCTATACCCCGAACATGGTTTCAATCCGTTACCCAGTCGCGCGGCAAAGGGCAAGCAAAAGCGCGGAGATTTGCGTGAGTTGACGTTTTGGCCGAAACCGACGAGGAGAACGGCATGCTCGACCTGACAAAACGCTGGCCGCTGGGACTGGATCGCAGGAACGCATGGCAGTTTGCCCTCGGCGTGATTGTGCTTCTGGCGATCGTCTTCTGGTTTGATTCTGCGGTATCATTCTACGTGCGCTCCTGGCCGGAGCCAGTTCTCGCGTTCTTTGGAGCGATCACCGAACTCGGCCTTTCCGACTGGATTTTGTATCCCTCGCTCGCCTTTACGCTGCTTTGCGCTGGGCTGGCCCTGGTGATGCGCAAGCGCACGCCGAAGCTGGCACTGGTGCAGATGGCGCAGCTTTATGGCTTCATCTTCGTGGGCGTCGGACTGCCAGGGCTCGTCGCAAACCTCTTCAAGCGGCTGATCGGAAGAGGGCGCCCGGAGATGTTCGAGCAGTTCGGGATGTTTCACGTCACGCCGGTGGTCAACGATTTCACTTTCCAGAGCTTTCCCTCAGGTCACACGACGACGGCCTTTGCCCTCGCCATGGTCGTGGCCTTCCTCAGTGCGCGGTGGTTTTGGCCAATGCTGGCCGTGGCTGCCGCTGTGGGACTCTCGCGCATCGCGGTCGGAGCGCACTATCCTACGGACGTAATCGGCGGGATCGTGGTCGGCGTGCTGGGTGCTTACGCCGTGCGGAATTTCTTCGCCGCACGACGCTGGTTGTTCCGTGTCACGCCAAGTGGAGCCGTGCGCATGCGCCCTCAGGCGGCCGTGCAACGGCTGATCCGGGGACGCAAGAAGCGTCAGCCGCGGTAGCGTTCGAGCCCGGCCGCGAGGTCGGCACGCAGGTCTTCGACGCCTTCCAGCCCCACATGGATCCGCAGCATGTTGCCTTCTGTGTGCCAGGGGACGGCTGTGCGGGTCTTTTGGGGATAGATCGGCAGCAGCAGGCTTTCGTAGCCGCCCCAGGACCAGCCCATGCCGAAGAGGCTCAGACCATCGAGCATGGCCGCAAGCCGCTCGCGCGGGGCTGGGTCGAGCAGGAAGGCAAAGAGGCTGCCCGAGCCGGAGAAGTCGCGCTTGTAGATGGCGTGGTCGGGATGGCTGGGGAGGGCAGGGTGATAGACGGCCCTTACCCCAGGCTGGGTTTCGAGCCAGGTTGCCAGCTCGACCGACTGGGCGCCGTGCCGCTCCATGCGCAGCGCGAGAGTGCGCAGGCCGCGCGCGGCGAGGAAGATGTCGTCGGGGGACGCGCAGGTGCCCATGGCACGATGCGTCTCTTGCAGCGCCTTCCAGGCGCGCGGGCTGGCCGAAACGGTGCCAAACATGGCGTCCGAGTGACCAACGAACATCTTGGTTCCGGCGTGAACGACGAGGTCGGCGCCATGCTCAAGGGGGCGGTGGTAGAGCGGGGTGGCCCAGGAGTTGTCCACAATCACATAGGCGCCGCTTTTTTGGGCGGCTGCGACAATGGCGCGCAGATCCTGCATCTCGAAGGTGAGCGAGCCCGGACTTTCCACAAAGATGACGCGGGTTTTCTCGGTGACCAAAGCTGCGACGCCGCCGGCAAGGCGTGGGTCGTAATACTCCACCGTGACGCCGAGGCGGGCGAGGACGGAATCGGAAAATCGGCGTGTCGGGGAATAGGCGGTATCGGTGATCAGGATGTGGTCGCCGGCCTGCACGACTGACAACAGCGCCGTTGAAATCGCGGACAGGCCTGAGGGGCAAAGTACCGTTCCGGCGGCACCTTCGAGCACAGTGACGAGGTCGGAGACCGAGCTCGCCGAGGGGTTTCCGGTGCGTCCGTAATCGTAGCGCGGCTTTGTGCTCTCCAGCTCTTCGAGTGTGCCAAACAGTATTGTCGACCCTCGGTAGACCGGCGTGTTGACGAAGCCGAACTGTTGTTCCGGATGCCGTCCGGTGTGGGTGAGAATGGTCTCCACGGACGGCTGGTTGATGCCGTGGGTCGTCGTTTTGGCCATCGATTTTAGTCCTGCTCAAAAAAGTACATGCGGCGCAGATGACCATTAAATGGTCAGAAAAGCTGCCCTAATGCCGCCATAGACCTTGACGCAACCGTCAATAGCCGCTTCGATGCATACCAGCATCACTCCCGCCCTCCAAGGCGGAGGTGCCGTCGGGGGGCGCTCGGGACGCTTCGACACCCCCGGCACAGGGTCAGGAAACAAAAAAGGCAGGATAAATGGCCAAAGTACTCTTCTCGATCGCGCTTGCTGCAAGTCTCGGCGTTGCTGCGACCGCCGCGCATGCGCAGACCGCGACCTCGGCAACGCTCGACGCCGTCAAAGCCAAGGGCTACGTCCAGTGCGGCGTGACCGGCGGCGTGCCGGGCTTCTCCGCTCCGGATGCCAACAACAACTGGACGGGCCTGGAAGTCGACTTCTGCCGCTCGCTTGCTGCGGCGATCTTCAACAATCCGGACAGCGTGCGCTACACGCCGCTGACCTCGCAGGAGCGCTTCACCGCCCTGTCGGCTGGTGAAATCGACGTGCTGTCGCGTACCACCACCTGGACCATGAGCCGCGATACCCAGCTGGGTATCAGCTTCGTCGGCACCATGTTCTATGACGGCCAGGGCTTCATGGTCCGCAAGGCCGACAACATTGCGTCGGCTCTCGACCTGAGCGGCGCCGCTATCTGTATCGAATCCGGCACCACGACCGAGCTCAACGCCGCCGACTACTTCGCGGCCAACAAGCTCGAGTTCAACACCGTCGTGTTCGTCGATCAGGACGAAGTCGTGAAGGCCTATGAAGATGGCCGGTGCGACGTCTACACCACCGACTCGTCGGCCCTGGCTGCTGAACGTTCGAAGTTCGCCAACCCGGCCGATCACATCATCCTGCCGGAAATCATCTCCAAGGAGCCGCTCGGCCCCGTCGTCCGTCAGGGTGACAGCGGCTGGTTCAACATTGCCCGCTGGACCTATTTCGCGCTGCTCGAAGCTGAAGAACTGGGCGTGACCCAGGCCAATGTCGACGAGATGCTCGGCTCGGACAACCCGGCCATCAAGCGTCTTCTCGGCGTGGAAGGTGACTTTGGTACCCCGCTCGGCCTGACCAAGGACTGGGCCTACCAGATCATCAAGCACATCGGTAACTATGGCGAAGCCTATGACCGCCATGTCGGTCCGAGCACCCCGATTGGGCTGGCTCGTGGCCTGAACGCCCTCTGGAAGGATGGCGGCATCCAGTACTCGCCGCCGATCCGCTAATCGACGCCGGCCCGGTGTGGCGACACACCGGGCCGTACCGCTTCGCATATCGGCTTCGGTGCGTCCCGATGTCGATCCCGATTTCGGTCTCTTGGGCAGAGGACTGATCGCGCAATGGCATCCCTAGACGGCGCTCGAAATGAGGCGCCAAGGACTTCTCTTCTCAATGACCCGGTGATCCGCGGCATCGTCTACCAGATCGTGGTGGGCGTGCTGGTGGTCGGGTTCATCGTCTGGATCGTCAACAACACGGCGATCAATCTGGCAGCGCAGAACAAGACGACGGGCTTTGACTTCCTGTGGAAGACATCGGGCTTCGACATCAGCTTCTCGCTGTTCCCGTTCGACCGCACATCGTTCTATTGGCAGGCGTTTCTTGTCGGCCTGACCAATACGATTCTGGTGGCGGTGATCGGCATCTTCTTTGCGACGCTGCTCGGCTTCACCATTGGTATCGCCAGGCTGTCCTCCAACTACCTGATCTCGCGTCTGGCCACGATCTACGTGGAAACGATCCGCAATATCCCGCTGCTGCTGCAGTTGTTCTTCTGGTATTTCGCCGTGCTCAAGGCGATGCCGGCCGTCAAGGACTCCATAGCGCTGCCGCTGGATACGTTCATCAACCAGCGCGGCCTGTTCGTGCCTAAGCCGCTGATCGATGAAGGCTTCACCTTCGTGTGGATCGCACTGATCGTGGCGCTGGTCGGTTGGTTCCTCCTCGGTCGATGGGCCAAAGCCCGACTGGAGCGGACCGGCAAGCGCTTTCCGGTGTTTCTTGCAGGCCTGTTCGGGTCAGCGCTGTTGATCGCCGTTGTCTGGCTGATCAGCGGGGCGCACTTGACCTTCGAGCCCCCGGTACTCAATCGCTTCAACTTCAAGGGCGGCGTCGAACTCCCGCCCGAATTCGTGGCGCTGGCGTTCGGCCTCAGCATCTACACAGCGTCGTTCATTGCCGAGACGGTGCGCGGTGGCATCCAGGCGGTCAGCCATGGGCAGACCGAGGCGGCGCAGGCGCTTGGCCTCAAGGAAGGCGACCGGCTTCGGCTGGTGGTGATACCGCAGGCGATGCGGGTTATCATCCCGCCGCTGACCAGCCAGTATCTCAACCTGACCAAGAACTCGTCGCTGGGTGCGGCGATCGGCTATCCCGAACTGGTCAATGTGTTCACCGGCACCACGCTCAACCAGACCGGTCGCGCCATTGAAGTGATTGCGCTCACCATGCTGGTCTACCTCACCCTGTCGCTGACGACCTCAGCGATCATGAACTGGTACAACGCCCGCGTGGCGCTGGTCGAACGGTAGGAGCGCGCCATGACCGATTTCGCCTTCGTGCGCTCCGAAATGACCGCCGCCCAGCCGGCGCCCAACCGCTCCAGCGGGTTGGTGGCCTGGCTGCGCAAGAACCTTTTCGCGTCGTTCTCTGACACCATCCTGACGCTATTGGGCGTGCTGTTTCTCATCTGGGCGATCCCGCCGCTTTATGGCTTTCTGATCGGACGTGCGGTGCCGCCGGGCGGTACGGTGGAAATGTGCCGCGTGGAGAATGTCGGCGCTTGTTGGGCCTATATCGCCAGCGAGATCGAGTTCTTCATCTACGGCTTTTATCCGATGGCGGAGTACTGGCGGCCGAATGTGGTGTTCGCGTTGCTGGTGCTGCTCGGGGCGCCGCTGCTGATCCCCAAGGTACCGTTCAAGGTCATCAATGCGGTCGTCTTCTTCGTCGTGTTCCCGGTTGTCGCTGTGGTGCTGCTCAGCGGCGGCTCGTTCGGCCTCCGCGAAGTGCCGACCGAACAGTGGGGCGGGCTGCTCGTCACGCTGATCATCTCGGTGGTGGGAATTTCGCTGTCGCTGCCGCTTGGCATCCTGCTGGCGCTCGGGCGGCAATCGAAGCTGCCGATCATCAAGAGTCTCTGCATCGCCTTCATCGAACTGGTGCGTGCGGTGCCGCTGATCACCGTGCTGTTCATGGCCTCGATCATGCTGCCGCTGTTCATGCCGCAGGGGATGACGGTGGACAAACTGGTCCGCGCGCTCGTGGGCGTGACGCTGTTCTCGTCGGCCTATATGGCCGAAGTGGTGCGCGGCGGTATGCAGGCGATTGGCCGGGGACAGTACGAAGCAGCCCAGGCGCTCGGACTTGGCTACTGGAAGCGGACGGGGCTCATCATCCTGCCGCAGGCCCTCAAGCACGTGATCCCGGGGATCGTGGGCAACTTCATCGCACTGCTCAAGGACACATCGCTTGTCTACATCGTGGGCATGAAGGACCTGCTCGAGGCCGTAAAAACCAAGAATGACGCGATCGAATGGGCGTCTCCGACCCAGTCAGTGACCGGCTATATCTTTGCCGCCTTCATCTTCTGGGTCATGTGTTTCTCGATTTCTCGTTACGCCCGTTACTGGGAAAACCGGCTCAATACCGGGCACAAGAGGTAGGTATGTCAGACGTTTCCGCGGCTGTGGTCGACCGCAATATCGACCGACAGAAGATGACGGTGAGCCAGACGGATGTGGCCATCGACATCATCGGGATGAACAAGTGGTACGGCGACTTTCACGTGCTGCGCGACATCAACCTCAAGGTGATGCGGGGCGAGCGGATCGTCATTGCGGGGCCCTCGGGCTCGGGCAAGTCGACGCTGATCCGCTGCATCAACCGGCTGGAGGAACACCAGAGGGGGCAGATCATCGTCAATGGCATCGAGCTCACCTCGGACCTCAAGCGGGTCGACGAAGTGCGTCGCGAAGTCGGCATGGTGTTCCAGCACTTCAACCTCTTCCCGCATCTGACGATTTTGCAGAACCTGACGCTGGCGCCGATCTGGGTGCGTGGCATTCCCAAGGCGCAGGCCGAGGAAACCGCGATGATGTACCTCGAGCGGGTGAAGATCCCCGAGCAGGCCGCCAAGTTCCCTGGCCAACTCTCGGGCGGGCAGCAGCAGCGCGTGGCGATTGCGCGGTCGCTGTGCATGAACCCGCAGATCATGCTGTTCGACGAACCGACTTCGGCACTCGACCCGGAAATGGTCAAGGAAGTGCTCGAGGTGATGATCTCGCTGGCCGAGGACGGCATGACCATGCTGTGCGTGACGCACGAAATGGGCTTTGCACGGCAGGTGGCGAACCGGGTGATCTTCATGGACCAGGGCCAGATCATCGAACAGAACGAGCCGGAAGCGTTCTTCTCGAACCCACAGCACGAGCGCACCAAGCTGTTCCTCAGCCAGATCCTGCACTGAGGCGAGGGCGGTTCGGCCGAGTTGCCTTGACCCGGGCACAGTCCCCGCCAATAGTGCCGGCGCGAAAGGGGACGTCCGGGTGAGAGGATTCTTGGCTGCGCTCTGGAGCGCCATGTCGTTGATCATGCTGGCGATTGCGTTGCCGGCGGCAGCGCAGGACCTGGCGCCGCCGGGGCCAACGCTCGCGGCGGTACAGGCGCGTGGACATGTGCTCTGCGCCACCAGCGATCCGCTGCCGGGCTTTGCGCAGGCAGGTGCGGATGGGCTGTGGGCCGGGTTCGATGTGGACTTCTGTCGGGCCGTGGCCGTGGCGATCTTCGGCGATCCGACCAAGATGGAGTTCGTGCCGCTCTCGGGTGACACGCGGTTTGCGCAGTTGCAGACCGGAGCGGTGGACCTGATTGCCCGAAACGGGCCGTGGACGATGCGGCGCGATACCGGATATGGCGCGAGGTATGTCGGGACCTCCTTCTTTGATGGGCAGGCTTTCATGGTGCCGCAGACGCTCGGGGCGGTGTCGGCCTACGAGCTCGATGATGTCCGCGTCTGCGTCCTCGACGGGCCGGAAGAACTTGCAGCCATTCGCGAATTCTTCTTCACCACACAGGCGACTTACTCCGAAATCCTCTACGAGGACCGCGAGGATCTGGCCGTCGCGTATCAGTCAGGGCTCTGCAATGCGGTGTCGGCGCCGGCGAGCTGGCTCAATGCGATCCGCAAGAGCCTGCCGGAGCCAGCGACGCACCGGATCCTGCCGGAGCGGATTTCCAAGGGCGGCTTCGGGCCGGTGGTGCGCTCGGGTGACGATCAGTGGTTCAAGATCGTGCAGTGGACGCTGTTCGCGCTGATCGATGCGGAAGAGGCCGGGGTCACCAAGGACAATATTGGCTCGCTGTCGGCGGCGAAAACTCACAGGATTCGCAGGCTGTTAGGGCTCGAGGGCGTCTACGGACCGGGGATCGGGCTGACGGAGAAGTTCATGGCGAACGTTATCCGGCAGGTCGGCAACTATGGCGAGATTTTTGACCGGAACTTTGGTCCGGATACCGGCGCGGCTGTGGTTCGGGGGCAGAACGCGCTTTGGAGCAACGGCGGGCTGCTCTATGCGCCGCCCATCGAGTAAGCCGTTGCTGATCAGGCAAAAAGCAGGCTGACGCGGCGGTTCTGAGCGCCCTTCTTTTCGATCTTGCCGAGTTTGAGCGGGCCGATCTCGCCAGTGTTGCGGACATGCGTGCCGCCACAGGGCTGCAGGTCGATATCGCCGATGCGGACCAGCCGGACGCGGCCCTGACCCATGGGTGGCTTGACCTTCATGGTCTTGATGAGATTGGCGTTGGCCGCCATTTCTTCGTCGGTAATCCACTCCGTGGTAACCGGAAGGGCGGCATCAACCCATTGATTGAGTTGCGCTTCGAGTGCCGCCAGGTCGGCCGGCACTTCGGGCATGTCGAAGTCCAGTCGCCCCTTTTCGGTGCCGATGGAGCCGCCGGTGACGGGGAACGGGAAGACGACCGAGAGCAAGTGCAGGGCGGTATGCATGCGCATGAGGCGCAGGCGACGGTCGAAATCGAGATGCAGGGTGACGACTTGACCGGCCTGCAGGCCATGCTCGGTTGCCGGGACGTGGACGATTGCCGTCTTTTCGCCATCTGGATGAACGACGTCTGACAGCATCACCGAACCGGTTTCCCAGTCGATGCGACCGGCGTCAGCGGGCTGGCCACCGGAGGCTGCATAAAAGATGGTGCGGTCGAGCACGATGCCGCCCGCCGGCGTGACCCCAGTGACGTTTGCGGAGAGGGTCGTGACGTAAGGATCGTCGCGGAAGACGAAGGTTGTCATGCTGTCGGTTCGGCTTCGAGAACCGACTGCCAGTCCAGGGCGGGGGTATTCTCCAGCCAGTGCGGGACGGGCAGGTTCTTGGACCGCAGGAACTCCGGGTTGAAGAGCTTGGACTGGTAGCGGTTGCCGTAGTCGCAGAGGATGGTGACGATGGTCTTGGCCCGGTCCGAGGTCGCGCGCGAGGCGGACCGCGCCGGCGATGTTGATGCCGGACGAGCCGCCGAGGCAGATGCCTTCATGTTCGAGCAGGTCGAAGACGTAGGGCAGGGCCTCGCTGTCGGGGATCTGGTAGGGGTGGTCGACCGTCAGACCTTCGAGATTGGCGGTGATGCGGCCCTGGCCGATGCCCTCGGTGATCGAGTTACCCGCGACTTGAGTGCGCCATTGGCGTAGTACTCGTAAAGCGCGGCGCCTTCAGGGTCGGCGAGACCGATCTTGATGTTGGGGTTTTTGGAACGCAGCGCAGTGGCGACGCCGGCCAGTGTGCCGCCGGAGCCGACAGCGCAGATGAAGCCATCGACCTTGCCCTCGGTCTGCGCCCAGATCTCCGGGCCGGTCGAGTCGATATGGGCCTGGCGGTTGGCGACGTTGTCGAACTGGTTGGCCCAGATGGCGCCGTTCGGCAGCTCGCGTGCCAGCTTTTCGGCGAGGCGGCCGGAAATCTTGATGTAGTTGTTGGGGTTCTTGTAGGGCTTGGCCGGCACCTGGATGAGCTGGGCGCCAAGGAGCGTGAGGGCGTCCTTCTTTTCCTGGCTCTGGGTTTCGGGGATGACGATCACGGACTTATAGCCCAGTGCGTCGGCGACCATAGAGAGGCCGATACCGGTATTGCCGGCCGTGCCTCGACGATCGTGCCGCCGGGCTTCAGCCAGCCCTTTCTTTT
>JACDQI010000294.1 GCA_015657675.1 Devosia sp. | reverse complement strand
GATACGCTGTTCATGCCCGACGGTGGCTCGGCGCGCGCGACTTCCCCGGCGGTGATGCCCGCACGCTCTACCGTTCGATCCAGCGCGTGTTGTCACTGCCGCGCGAAACCCGGCTGTTCATGTGCCACGATTACGGCCCGAACGGCCGCGACATCCAGTGGGAGACCACAGTGGGCGACGAGATCGACCACAACATCCATGTCGGTCGCGGCACCGACGAGGACACCTTCGTCAAAATGCGTGAGGCGCGCGACGCCACGCTCGCCATGCCCCGGCTGATCATTCCGTCGCTGCAGGTCAACATGCGGGCCGGCCAGCTGCCGCCCAAGGACGAGAGCGGCAAGACCTTCCTCAAGGTTCCCGTCAACGGGCTCTAGACCAACCTCCGGTCGGTGCCCGTGCCTCCCCGTCCCCCAAGGCGGGGAGGTGCAGCTTCCAGGTTTCCAAACGCAGTTCAAGCCAAGGCCAACATCATGAACCTCCGCAAAGTCGACGACAGTTTCGCCGTGACCGGCCAGATCACCCCCGAGCAGATGCAGGCGGTCGCCGATGCAGGCTTCAAGTCGATCGTCTGCGCCCGCCCCGATGACGAGGAGCCGGGCCAGCCCAACTTCGTCGACGTGGCGCGGGCCGCCGAGACCCTCGGCCTGGCGATCACCCATATCCCGGTCTCGGGCATGCTTGGCGAAGGCCAGGTGATCCGTTTCCGATGACGCCTGGGAGACCATGCCCAAGCCCATGCTCGGCTATTGCCGCTCGGCGCCCGCGCCGGCAGCCTTTATGCCACGCTGAGCCGCTGAAGGTAGCCCGGACCTATGAGCCTCAAGACCTATTTCCCCATTCTCGACTGGGGTCGGCGCTACAACCGGCAGACGCTGAGCAGCGACCTGATCGCGGCGGTCATCGTGACCATCATGCTGATCCCGCAATCGCTCGCCTATGCGCTGCTGGCCGGGCTGCCGCCGGAAGTGGGTCTCTATGCCTCGGTGCTGCCGCTGATCGCCTATGCGGTCTTCGGGACCTCCTCGGCGCTGGCCGTCGGCCCGGTGGCGGTGGTCTCGTTGATGACCGCCGCCGCAGTGGGCCGCGTCGCCACGCAGGGCACCATCGACTACGCCAGCGCCGCCATCATGCTCGCGCTGCTCTCGGGCGTCATGCTCGTGCTGATGGGCATGTTGCGGCTCGGCTTTATCGCCAACTTCCTTTCCCACCCGGTGATCTCGGGCTTCATCACCGCCTCGGGCCTGATCATTGCCACCAGTCAGGTGGGTGGCCTGCTCGGCATCAAGACCGAAGGCCATGCGCTGCCGCAGCTGATCGGGTCGATCATCGAGCATATCGGCGAGATCAATCTCGATACCGCTGCCGTCGGTGGCGTGGCGCTGGCCCTACTGCTCTGGATCCGGCTTGATCTCAAGAACTGGCTCAAGCGCTTCGGCGTCCCCAAGGGCCTCGCCACGGTCATCGTACGCGCCGGACCGGTGCTGGTGGTGTTCCTCACCATGGCCTGGTCGGCGCTGATGGACCTGGGGTCCAAGGGCGTGGCGCTGGTGGGGCAGGTGCCGCAGGGCCTGCCCATGCTGTCGCTCCCCAGTTTCGACTTCGCAATCATCCAGCAACTGGCGCTGCCCGCGCTGATCATCTCGATCGTGGGTTTCGTCGAGTCGATCTCGGTGGCGCAGACCCTGGCCGCCAAGCGACGCGAGCGCATCACGCCCAACCAGGAACTCATCGGACTGGGTGCCTCCAATATCGCCGCCGCGATCGGGGGCGGCTATCCGGTGACCGGCGGCTTTGCCCGCTCGGTGGTCAACTTCGATGCCGGCGCCGCAACCCCCGCGGCAGGCGCCTTCACCGCCATCGGCATTGCCAGCGCCACGCTGCTGCTGACGCCGTTCCTCGCCATCCTGCCCAAGGCGACCCTGGCGGCCACAATCGTGATCGCGGTGCTCACGCTGGTCGACTTTTCCATGCTCAAGCGGGCCTGGACCTATTCCAAGGCCGACTTTGCGGCTGTCGCGATCACCCTGGTCGGCACGCTGCTGCTCGGGGTCGAGACCGGCATTTCGCTGGGCGTCGGCGCCTCGATCCTGGTATTCCTCTATCGCTCGTCGCAGCCGCATGCGGCCGTGGTGGGCCTGGTGCCCGGTACCGAGCACTATCGCAACGTCAAGCGCCACAAGGTCGAGACCGTGCCAGGCGTGCTCTCCATCCGCATCGACGAGAGCCTTTACTTCGCCAATGCCCGCTATCTTGAAGACCTGGTCATCAACCAGGTCGCCGCCAATCCGGGGCTGACCGACATCGTGCTGATGTGTTCAGCTGTCAACGCCATCGACATGTCCGCGCTCGAAAGTCTCGAAGCCATTCATGCGCGTTTGAGCGATCTCAAAGTCCGCCTGCATCTTTCCGAGGTAAAAGGTCCCGTGATGGATCGGCTGCTCGGTACGGAATTCCTGGCTCATCTGAGCGGCCAGATCCATCTCAGCCAACACCAGGCCATGTTGGCCATCGCGGCGCACCGGCTGGCAGCGCCCGCCGACGCCGCGCACCGGCCGCTGGATGCAGCAAGCTAGTTCAACAACGCACGCAACGAGCTGCCCGCAAGGCATGCGAGGATGAGCACATGGGCTCACGGTCGTCGCACCGGGTGCCGGACTGGGTGGCACAGTTGAGGCCGAGGTGCCCGAGATACTGCTGGTGGCGGAGGCGATCGACGGGCTCATCAGGTTCCACGCCCCCTCAGCCTCAGTCTGCCCGAGTGCTGAGCTTGGCGACTAGAGCCCCATCGCCTTGAGCTGTTGCAGCGGAGGGATGGTCTCGAACATGTGGGGGTCGAGTACGTCCCAGAGAATGCCGACGGTCGGCTTGTGCGGGCCAGAAACCTCGATGGTGCGGGTGGGGGTGAAGACGACGTCTGCCACGGTGTCGAACACGGCTGGCGTCAGCTTCTCGTCGAGCACCTGGCAGTCATGCACCACGGCGGCCGTGGGGGTCGCGGTAGTGACGCGGCCGAGCTGGTAGAGCATGCCCCATTCAGCATCGAAGAAGCCGTGGCCCTTGCCGAAGCGCACGCCTTCCATGTTGATGGCGCCGGTGCCGGTGACCATGTAGTCGATTGGCGGCAGCGCCCGGATGGCTTCGAGGTCGACCGGTCGTGCCACCCGCTCCATGCCATCGAGTGTGGAGGCATAGAGATAGAGTTCCGGCGCGATGGTCTTGGGGTCGAGCAGCCAGAAGCCACGCTTGATCGAATATGTGGTCATCAGCACGGTCTTGCCGTCCTGCAGCGCCTTGAGACGCAGCCGGTCGAGGCAGTTGTCTGGCGTGATGAAGACGAAGTTCGCCTCTTGGTAGTAGCGGTGGTCGATAAGCCGCTGCACGGCCGCCTCGCCGCCCTCGAAGTCGGCGATGAACTCGCCGAAATCGAAGTGGAAGCGACTGTCCGGCACGGCGACCTTGCGCAGCTCGCTCCACACCCGCTCGCGCACTTCCGATTTGTGCTCAGCCACCACGTCGTTCATTGCATCAACTCCCAAAACATCATTCCGCGCTGGCCATGCCGAGCCGGCCCAGCGTCCGGCGTTCGACCGCCACCACGATCTGGTAGAACATCACCGAGATCAGCACCGAGATCACCGCAACGGCCCAGATCATCCCGTAATCGAGATAGCCGCGCGACTGGTTGAGCAGGTTCCCGAGCCCCGTGCCCGTCGCCAGCCACTCGGCAATCATCACCCCGAGCAGCGCGCGCGGTACGGTGAGGCGCGTCGCGGCAAAGAGGTAAGGCAGGGACGCCGGCACCGAGACGAGGCGCAACTGCTTGAAGATGCCTGCACCATAGGCTTTCGGCACATCGAGCGCGGCGCGCGGTACCTGCAGCAGGCCCTGCGCCATGGTGACGAAGGCGGGAAAGAAAGTGACCGAGATGGTAATCCAGAGGATTACTGCGGGGCCGCGCCCCAGCATCAGGACGAGCAGCGGCGTCAGTGCCACCAGCGGCATCGTCTGGGTGACCAGTGCCACCGGCATGAAGGCCCGCACGATGGCCGGCCAGATCTGCGAAGAGAGCGCCAGCGCAAAGGCGAGGGCAAGGCCGCAGACCATGCCCACCAGGGTCATCGGCAGGGTTTGGGCGAGGGCCGCGAGGAGCTTGCCCTGCGCGATCGGTGCGCTGGGGAGGAGGAAGAGATAGTCGAAGAGCCCGGGCGGGGTCTTGGCGATCATCGTGGGCACGCGCAGCAGCGCCAGCAGCACCCACCAGAGTGCAAAGGGGAGCGCCACCGAGGCCGCAATGATCAGCGCCTGCTGCCAGGCCGGTCGCGGCTTGTCGCCGGAGCTGAGCACAGCGCTGGGCACTGTTACTGCCTGCGTGCCGCGAGTGACAAAATGCGACAGCGCCGCGAAGGCGAAATAGGCGAGCGCCGCAATGGCGGTCGCCACCAGCCCGATGCCCCACAGGCGATCGGGTTCGGCCCGGCCGAGCGAACCGAGCAGATACACCCCGAGCCCCCAGCGTCCGCCGCCGCCGAACTCGGCGAGGATCGAGCCGAGCACGGCGTTTGGCGCGGCAATCCGCAGGCCAGAGAGGATTGTCGGCAGCGCATTGCGCCACTGCACGAACCGCAGCGCCGCCCACTTGCCGCCGCCATAGGCGCGGACCACGTCGACGGCGCGCGCATCGGCCTGCGTCAGCCCGACGACGGTGGCCGTCATGGTGACGAAGTAGCAGCCAAGCGCCGCCAAAACGATACGCGGCGCCATGTCGGAAAGGGTGAGGACAAGGATCGGCGAGATGGCGATCGGCGGCAGCGCGAAGATCGCCACGTTGAGCCCACGCGCAACACGCGCGCTCACCGGATAGAGCGCAAAGAGCACACCCGCCGCGACCGCCACCAGATTGCCGATGACGAAGCCGACACCGGCGCCATAGAGCGTCGCGCCGATATGCAGCGGATAGTCCGACCAGTCGGTAATGAGCCGCAGCAGCACCGCGCTTGGCGCCGGCAGCGCGCCGCTGGCCACCAGCTGGAACTGCCCGACGATCTCCCAGACGATGAGGATGATCGCGAGGTTGAGGAGGGGACGGAGGCGGGTCATGCGCGGTCCCGCGCGACGCTAAGGAAGGCCCCCTCAGCCGGCGCTGCGCGCCGACCTCTCCCCCCAGGGAGAGGTGAAGCAGAAGCGCTGGCGAGGCCACTCCACCACCTCTCCCTTTGGGGGGGAGGTCGGAAGGCGAAGCCTTCCGGGTGAGGGGGCCTTCGCGCAAGCATCGATTTAATGCCCATCCAGCGCCTCCGACACTTGCCGTTCCAGCGCGTGAAAATGTTCGGCGTTGAAGAGCGCCGGGTCGCGGGGGCGGGGAAGGTCGATCTCGATGATCTTGGCGATGCGGCCGGGGCGGCTCGCCATCACCACGACGCGGTCGGCGAGGAACACGGCCTCGTCGATGCCATGCGTCACCAGCAGCGTCGTGGCCTGCGTTTCCATCCAGATGCGCTGCAGCTCGATGTTCATCTGCCGGCGCAGGATCTGGTCGAGGGCGCCGAACGGCTCGTCGAGGAAGAGAACCTTGGGCGTCGTCACCAGCGCTCGCGCTATGGCGACGCGCTGCCGCATGCCGCCCGAGAGTTCGGAGGGCAGGGCCTTCTCATAGCCGGTCAGGCCCACCAGCGCGATGAGCTCGGCGATGCGCGCGCGATAGTCGGCAATTGGGAGTCCCAGCACGTCGAGGGGCAGCGCGATGTTCTTTTCCACCGATCGCCACGGGAGTAGCGCTGCGTCCTGGAACGCCACTCCCGTGAGCCCCTGGCGGGTTGCCTCGGTGGGCGAGAAATCGCCCACCGCGAGGGTGCCGGCATCGGCCGTGTCGAGCCCGAGGCAGAGCCGCAGGATCGTCGACTTGCCGCAGCCCGAGGGACCGATCAGCGCCGTGAACGAGCCCGGAGCGCAGTCGAGCGAGACGCCGCGAAGCGCCTCGGTCGCCTGTCCACGGGACGTGAACGTGCGGCTGACGGCCTCGAGCCGGATGCCGGAAGCCATGCGTCAGATCTCTTCGAGCACGGTGGTGTCGAACATCTCGCGCGTCGCCGCGATGCCGACGGCGGCCAGCGCCTCGATGTTCTTGGCGATGTCCTCTTCGCTCATCGAGAAGATCCCGCCCGCTGCTTCCATCAGCGGCTTCTGCGCGGTGTTGAAGTACACCTCGTTCTCGATTGAGCGGCCGGTACCCTTGAACCAGGTCTCGGCAAAGGTCGGCGGGTAGACGGTTGTATCCTTGAGGTTCTCTTCCCAGCCCTTGCGCGATGCGCGCAGGAACGAGACGATTTCCTTGCGCTTGGCGGCGAGCGTATCGGTGGTCACGACCACGGTGTCGTTAAAGATCGTAAAGCCGAAATCATAGAGCAGGAACGAGGTGGCCTCGACGCCAGCCTGCTGGATGGTGAAGGGCACGTTGGTGGTGAAATCGAGCGAGGCGTCGATCTCGCCCTTGATCAGCGGCGTCGGGTCGTAGGCGTAAGGCACAATGTTGACCGCAGCGCGGTCGACGCCCGAGATCTTGAGCATGGCTTCGACCGAGATGACGTTGACCGGCGGCACGGCCAGCGTCTTGCCGACGAGGTCCTGCGGCGTCTTGATCGGGTTAGAAGCCAGCGAGACGATGCCGATCGGGTTCTTCTGGTACTGCGCGCCGATGATCTTGAACGGCGCGCCCTGCTCGACAATGGCCTTGATGGTGGTGTCGGGCGTGGTCAGCGTCAGGTCGGCCTTGCCGGCGATCAGCGAGGATTCCGGGATCACGTCCGGGCCGCCGGAGAGATAGGTAACGTCGAGCCCTTCGTCCTTGTAGTAGCCCTTGTCGATGGCCAAGAAGTAGCCGGCGAACTCAGCATCGTTGATCCAGCTCGCCTGGAAGTTAAAGGGGGTCGCTTGCGCCATCGCCAGCCGCGTGGTGAGCGGCAGGGTTGCGCCGGCGGCCGCCAGCGCAAGGAAGTTACGTCGATTGAGGTTCAGCTTCATGATGTTGCACTCCTGTCATGAGGGTTGATCACGCGATGCCCCGCATGCGCGCGAGTTCCTTGAGCGGCGGTGTCGCCGCAATTCGGTCTGCAGTGATGAGGTCCCACTTGATGCCGCGCGCCGGCGGCCATGCCGCGCCACCTCGATCATCCGGGACGGGGTGGCGATGAGGTCGACCACGATGTCGGTCTCGCTCGCGGGCAGCTTCTCGTCGACGACCTGCACGTCATGCACGGCGGCGACCACGGGCGTAGTGTCATCGGCAAGGCCGATATCGGTGAACATGCCCCACTCGAGGTCGAAGAAGCCGTGACCTTTGCCGAAACGGATGCCGTCGATGGAGACGGCTGAGGCGCCGGTGGCCATGAAATCGATGCGACCGAGCTTGCTGATGTCTTCGAGCGTGATCGGCGTGCCGAAATGCTCGATGCCGTCGAGCCAGGCGGCGTAGAGTTCGAGCCCCTTGGGCACACTGCCAGGCGCCATCAGCCGGAAGCCGCGGTGGATATTGTAGGTGGAGACCACGAAGGGTTTGCCGGCCGCAATCATGCGTCGCCGCAGTTCGACGAGGCTATTGTCCGGGGTGACGAAGGCCAGCTTGCTCTGCCGGTAGGCGGGCAGCGCCTCGATCTGGTCCATCGCGGCATCGGCGCCCTCGAAATCCGGAATCACCTCGGCGAAGTTGAGGTGGAAACGGGTATCCGGGCGGGCGACATGCGCCAGCTTTTCCCAGATTCTCTGCCGCACCACCCGTGAGGTCGACACCGCGACGCCCTTCGCTCGTGTTTCATTGTTTCATGATCATGAAACACATGTTTCATTGTTGCAAGCCGGCTGATAGTCTTTTTTATCGGCGACCAAGGGAGCAACGAATCGACCGATGGCGTCAGGGCTGGTGCTGCGTATCCAGGACCGTTTCAGCCGGCTGACCGCCGGGGAGAAGAAGCTCGCCCAGCTGATGCTCGACCGCGACGACGATATCCTCACCCATTCGGCCACCGAGATTGCCGAAATGGCCGGCGTCTCCAAGGCCACGGCGGCGCGGTTCTTCCAGCACCTGGGCTATGCCGACTTCAACGAGGTCAAGCAGCAGGCGCGCGAGGAACGCAACCGCTCCGAGCCCTATGGCCTCTCGGTCACCGGCTCGGACCAGATTGCGCTGGGCAAGGCCATCGGCACGCATCTCGAACTCGAGTTGCGCAACCTGACCAAGACTTTTGAGGAACTGCGCTCCGACCGCGTGCGCGAGGCCGCTGAGGTGCTCAAGGACGCGCCGCGCGTCTGGGTGCTGGGCATGGGCGCCGAAGAGGGCTTTGCCCGCTATGCGCGCCTGCTGCTGTCACGGCTGCGCCATTCGGTGATGATCCTGGGCATCAACCAGGGGTCCTGGGCCGAGGACCTTGCCATGACCGGGCCCAAGGACGCACTGCTGCTGATTACCCTGCCGCCGCGCCCCACCATCCTGCCGGCGATCCTGAGCTACGCCGAAACCAGCCGGATGAACGTCGTCACCATTGCCGACCGCAACTACGCGGTCGAAGCGCAACGCTTCTCCCGCGTCGTGCTCCCCTGCCATGTCGCCAGCTTCGGCCTCGGGCCGTCGCACACCACCATCGGCAGCGCCATCCGCCTGCTCGCGGTGACCTACGCGGCGCTCGCCGGCAAATCCGCCGAACAGCGCAGCGAGATCATCGCCGGCATCCACGAGGAACTCGGGGACGCCGGCGGCTGAGGTTATTTGCCGAAGGCACGCGCTTTCGGCACGAGGGCCGAGAGCAGCTCGTCGATCTCCCGCTGCGTGATCGGATCGATCGCCGTGGTGGGGCTGCGGACGAAGGCGGTGCGGATCACCCCCAAGCGCACCAGCAGCTGCTTGTGGATGGCATAGAAGATGTCGCCACCCTGATTGCCGAGGCGGTTGACCGCCATGATGGTGCGATCGAAATGCGTGCGTGCCAGAATCTCGTCGCCGGCGCGATAGGCGTTCCAGACGGCGACGAAATCAGCCGGCTGGCTGCAGAAGGGCATGGTGCCCAATGCACCGCGCCGCATCTCCTCGATAAAGTAGCTGCCGCCCGCGCCACCGAAGATGGTGAGGCGATCGCCCGCGACGGCCGACATCGCTGCTACCTTGCCGGTGACCGGCAGCGTCTCGACCTTGATGTAGGTGACATTCTTGCAGGCGTCGGCGATGCGCAGCGCCAGACCCGGCGGCACCGGCCCCTGCGGCACGTCCTGCAGAATGATCGGGATGCCGACTTGTCGGTCGATGGCGACGTAGTAGTCGAAAATTTCGTCAGCGCTGGCCGGCATGAAGGTCGGCGGAATGATCATCAGCGCGTTGGCGCCGGCCGCTTCGGCGGCGCGCGAATAGTGGACGGCGAGATCGGTGCCGGCCGCGCCGCTGTTGATGACCACGGGCACACGACCCCGCACGGCGGCGATGACGCGTGCAGTGACCTGGGCCCGCTCGGCCTCGTTGAACTTGAAGATCTCGCTGCCCAGCGCCACGCCAAGGCCATGCACGCCCGCCGCGACGTTGAAATCGACCAGCCGTTCGAGGCTCTCCTCGTCGATCCGCCCCTCCATGTCGAAGGGAGTGATGAGAATGGGCACGACGCCATGCAGCAGGGGGAGGGACATCAAAACTCTCTGGTCGGTCAAAACGGGGGCCGTCAGTCGGCGTGGAAGACTTCTTCGAGTGGTTCCTGCACCGGGGAGAAATCCGGGTTGGTTTCCATGTAGGGCGCCATCATCTCCCACCACTTCCAGACGATGGGATCGATCGGCGCGTTCGGATCGCCTGGGGTGTCGCGCTCCTGGTAGGCAAAGAGGGTCAGGCCCTGCCGGAAGATGGAGAAGTTGCGGGTGCCGCCGCGCGCCATCAGCTCGAGCATCTCGGGCCAGATCTCGTCGTGCTTCTTTTTGTAGATCGCCTCGTTGCCGGGCTTGAGCTTCATCGTCCAGGCGACGCGTATGGTCATGGTCTCAGGCCTCCACCAGCGCTGCGCCGACAAGCGGATACTCGCCGCGATAACCCAGCCGCCGGCTCACATGGCCACAGGCCTCGTTGAGCATGTCCACCAGCGGCCGCACGCCGGAGCCGGGGGCCTTCACCGAAGTGCCGGTGATGCTGATCGCGCCGACGGGCTTGCCCGATGCGTCGAGGATGGGGACGGAAACGCAATAGACGCCCATCACCACTTCCTGGTCGTCGATGGAGTAGCCACGCTCGCGGATCCGATCGAGCTCGGTCTTCAGCCGGTCGGGGTCGGTGATGGTCTTGGGTGTCAGCGCCGGCATCGGCGCCGCGAGCACACGTGCCTGGTCCGCCGGGCGCATGAAGGCCAGCATCGCCTTGCCCGCACCACCGCAATAGAGCGGGCCGCGCGAACCGATACGCAGGTCGAGTTGCATGCCCTCGCTGCCGCGCACCTTGTCGATGCAGATGCCGTGGCCGCCGCTCAGCAGGTTGATGTTGATGGTCTCTTTGGTCTTTTCCGCCATATGCTCGGCAAACGGCCGAGCCAAGGCGGGGAGGGCGATACGTTCGAGCTGTACACCAGTGATCTCGAGGAGGCGGAACGACAGTTCCCACTCCCCATCCGGCGTGCGTTCAGCGACACCCTCTTCTTCGAGATCGAGCAGCAGTCGATGCACTGATCCCAAGGGAAGGCCGAGCTGACTGGCGACCGCGCGCACCCCCAACGGTCCCTTGCGGGCCAGGAGGTCCATCGCCTGGATGGCGCGGGTAATCGCGGACATGCGGTCGCCTCGTCTTTCTGCCTACCAGTGGGTTTTCTTGATCGTCGCCAGCGGCTCGACCAGGTTGTCGTTGATGTAGTCCCACTCGATCTCGTAGCCCATGCCTGGGCCTTTTGGCAGGTGCACATAGCCATCGGCATCTATCTTGTCGACGATGTGCTTGAGGTAGGGATGCGGCTTGTCGTAGTCGACGCCCGGGGCCAGCAGGCCCTTCTCGTAATACTCCGACGTATCCTCCGAGGTGGCGCCGCAGACCTGCAGGTTGCCCCAGCCGGCCATGTGCATTTCGCAGCGCAAGCCATAGGCCTCGGCAACGATCGCCGTCTTGCGCGCCCCGGTGATGCCGCCGCGTACCACGTCGATGCGGCTCATGTCGCCCGCACCGCGCAGGATCCATTCAGCGCGTGAGAAGACGCCGCCGGCGACGATCTCGGGCGAGAGGATCGGGATGGAGAGTTCGCGCGAGAGGCGCACATAGCTCTCGACCCGGTATTCCGGCATCGGGTGCTCGTACCAGTAGTAGTTGTCCTTCTCGAGCTCGCGGCCGACCTTGATGGCTTCCTCGAGGCTCATGTAAGTGCCCCAGGGGTCGTACATCAGCACGTAGTCTGGACCGACGGCCTCGCGCACCAGATGGATGGTCTCGATGTCGGCCTTGATGTTGGACGGACGACCCGGCGTCGGCGTTCCGGTCTCGGGATTCCAGAAATAGTGCGGATGGATCTTGTAGGCGATGTAGCCTTCGTTTTGCACTGCAGTGCGTGCTCGGCATAGACATGCGGCTTGCCGATATTGGGGTAGGTCGAGGCATAGGCCTTCACCTTGTCGCGCGCTCCGCCCATCAGCTTGTAGACCGGCAGCTTGGCGTAGTTGCCAGCCAGGTCCCAGAGCGCGTTGTCGATCACTGACGCCACGTTCTCCTGAACGTTGGCGACCCACATCCACTTCCAGATCATCTCCCGGTCCATCGGGTCCTGCCCGAGTAGCAGGTCCTTGATGCGCCAGAGGATCTGCTGCTGGTCGACGACGTTGAGGCCTTCGGCGTCGCCATGCGAGCCGCCGCCGAAATAGTTGCCGACCACGCCTTCATCGGTGTGGATGGTCAGCACCGTCTGCAGCAGCTCGGTGTCCGGCATGGGCCGCGCGTGGCCGACGTCGAAGCGGTCGGCAGTGGTGCGGAACGTCTTGATGGTAATGTCCGAGATCTTCACGGCGCGGGTTCCCTGGAGGTTGCGGTTATTCGTAGGCGTCGCCGCCACGCAGGCGGTCGAGCAGCACCGCTGCCAGCAGCAGCAGGCCGACAATGATATTGACGTAGTAAGGGCTGATCCGCCCCAGATCGAGGATATTGGCGACCCCGGCGACCGCCATCAAGCCCAACGCGCCGCCGAGCGGATTGCCGACGCCGCCGCGCAGGATCGAATAGCCGCCGATCATCAGCGCGGCATAGACCTGAAACTCGAGCCCCAGCCCGGTCGCGCCGGCAGCACTGCCCAACTGACCGACAAAGATGAGACCGCCCAGCCCCGCACCGAAGGCACTGAGCATGAGCGCCAGCGTGCGCACGCCCTTGACCGAAATGCCGGCGCGCGCTGCGGCGCGGTCATCGCCGCCGACCGCCTGCACATGACGCCCCAGCCGCGTCTTGGCGACCACGAGGGCTGCGATCAGCGTGATGCCGATGGCGATGAGGAAGAACAGCGGCAGGCCGAACACTTGGCTGTTGATGAGGGTGAAGTACTCGATATTGAAAGCCGAGATCATCCGCTGATTGCCCACCAGCACCCAGTCGATGCCGCGCAAAGCCACCAGCATGCCCAGCGTCGCCGCAATCGGATCGGCGCCGTAGCGCACGATGGCGATGGCATTGACGGCGCCGATGACGAGGCAGATCGCCAGCGT
This sequence comes from Devosia sp., assembly GCA_015657675.1. Lineage (GTDB taxonomy): Bacteria > Pseudomonadota > Alphaproteobacteria > Rhizobiales > Devosiaceae > Devosia_A. Next base: position 1,275 of record JACDQI010000294.1, on the reverse strand, counting down.
CACGACCGCCGCGAGCCAGAGCGGCCAGCCCTGGGTGATCAGGAGGGCAAAGATCGCTGCCGAAATGCCCACGATCGAGCCAATGGAGAGATCGACCACCCCGGCCAGCAGCGCAAAGCCCGAGAAGGCGCCGACGATCAGCGGCACGATGAGGAAGGTGCCGATAATCGAGATATTGCCGAAGGACACAAACTTCGGGCCGATCCAGATCAGCCCGACCGCGATCACTGCGATCAGCGTGAAGGCGATGCTCGCCACCGAGCCGGTCAGCGCCTGTCGGATCGGATGGTGCGGAACCACATAGGCGGGGGTTGCAGCGGCGTCGGTCATGGCGTGCCCTTGCGCGCCCGATAGCCGTCGATCGCCACCGCGATCATCAGCAGGGCGCCTTGGAAGATGGACTGGGTATCGGAGGAGAGCCCGAAGAACACCAGTGACGTGGGGATGGTCGAGAGGAAGCCGACGCTGAGCAGCAGCATCCAGAAGTTTCCGCGTCCGCCGGCCAGCGAAATGCCGGCAAGGATCACCGCGGCGATGACGTTGAGCTGCAGCGTGTTGGCCGAGCTGGGATTGAATGGCCCTGCCGCCGAGGCGAACAGCACCGCCGCAAAGCCCACAAAGCCGCCGGCCGCCATGAAGGTGGCAAAGCGCATGCGCTTGAGCGAGATGCCACGCGCCTGCGCCGCGAAACGATTGCCGCCGACGGCGGTGGCCCGGCGCCCGAAGCGCGTGTAGCGCATGAAAAAGCCGACCAGCACGATCAGCACCAGCATCGGCCACCAGATCACCGGTAGGCCAAGAAAGTTGGCACGGCCCATCAGGTAGATCTCGCTGTCGTTGGGCACCTGCGCCAGCTGGAACACCAGGTAGAGTGCGGCAAGGCCGATGAAGTTCGTGGCGAGCGTCACGATGACGGGATTGAGCTTGGCCAGCACCACGATCGATGCGTTGAAGGCGCCCCAGATGATGCCGGTGAGGATCGCCCCGGCAAATACCAGCGCCAGCGGCAGGCCGGCCTCCGAGAGGCGCACGGCGGCGAGGCTGCAGAGGATAAGGCCGGCGGGCTGGCTGAGGTCGATGAAGCCGCCTGAGATGCCGATGATGCCCTGGCCAATGGCCAGCACGCCGACGATCGACATGGTGAAGGCAATGGCGAGAAGTGTCTGGTGCGCGAAGAAATCCGGCCGGTAGAGACCGGTCGCAATCAGCAGGATGACCCAGACCGAGATCAGCGTGATCGCCGTGCCCCAGCCCTCGAGGACGGAGTTTTTGCGG
>JACDQI010000293.1 GCA_015657675.1 Devosia sp. | reverse complement strand
GGGGCTCCAGTGGCTGCCCTCCCCTCCACCGCCTCCGGCGGTCCCCCTCCCCCGCAAGCGGGGGGAGGAAAACAAGAAAGGGCCGGAGTGATCCGGCCCTTTCGGGAATTCGATGGTCCGAAGCGGATTAGCGCTTGGAGAACTGGAAGGAACGACGGGCCTTGGCCTTGCCGTACTTCTTGCGTTCGACGACGCGGCTGTCGCGGGTCAGGAAGCCACCCTTCTTGAGCACGGCGCGGAGCTCGGGCTCGAAATAGGTGAGGGCCTTGGAGATGCCGTGACGGACAGCACCGGCCTGACCGGAGAGACCACCACCAGCAACGCTGGCGACGATGTCGTACTGGTCCTTGCGCGAGGCGGCGACGATGGGCTGCTGGAGCACCATCTGGAGCACCGGACGGGCGAAGAAGGCGGAGAAGTCCTTGCCGTTGACGGTGATCTTGCCGTTGCCCGGCTTGATCCAGACGCGGGCAATGGCGTTCTTACGCTTGCCGGTTGCATAGGCACGGCCCTGCGCATCGAGCTTTTGCACGTGCACCGGAGCGGCCGGCTGCGATGCAGTGACGACGCTGCCCAGATCTTCGAGGGAGTTGACGGTCTCGGCCATTACTTGGCCCTCACATTCTTGGAGTTGAACGAGGCGACGTCGAGCTTGGCCGGCTGCTGGGCCTCATGGGGGTGCTCGCCACCGGCGTAGACCTTGAGGTTCTTGAGCTGGGCACGACCGAGCGGGCCGCCCGGGATCATACGGCGCACGGCGTTCTCGAGCACGCGCTCGGGGAAGCGGCCATTGAGGAGCTCACGCTGGGTGCGATCCTTGATGCCGCCGGGATAGCCGGTGTGCCAGTAGAAGCGGCTCTGATCGAGCTTCTTGCCCGTCAGCTTGACCTTGGAGGCATTGATGACAACAACGTTGTCGCCCATGTCCATGTTCGGCGTGTAGGTCGGCTTGTGCTTGCCGCGCAGGCGCAGCGCGATGATGGAAGCGAGACGCCCCACCACCAGATCGGTCGCGTCGATCAAGATCCACTTCTTCTCGATCTCGCTCGGCTTGGCCGAGTACGTGCTCATGTTCTGAATTCCCTGTAGTTTGGTGCGCGCCATGTACCGAGGTCCGGACGGACTGTCAACAGCGGCGTTAAACTACAACGATTTCAATGCGTTATGATTGCGGTATTTATATACCGCACTACGGTATCATTTTACCGTGCTGTTTTCCCTGTCATATCAGCAAGATAGGCAACGATGGCACCGCAGAGCATGAAGGCAAGCGCCTGATGGCCCAGGGCCAGTGAAATCGGCACGGCGGCCAGCAGCGTGGCGATGCCGAGAACAATCTGCAGACCGATGAGCAGCGCAATGCGCGGCAGCCAGCCGTGGACGCCGATGAAACCGCCCTGCCTCGCCTGGCGCCAAAGCAGGTAGAGCGTATAGAGCGCGAGCAGATAGGCGGTGCCGCGATGGATGAACTGCACGGTGAGGGCGTTCTCGAAGAGATTGCGCCAGCCGGGCTGCATGGCATCAAGACCGGCCGGGATCAGGGCGCCATCCATCAGCGGCCAGGTTCTGTAGCCCAACCCGGCATCAAGGCCGGCAACGAAGGCGCCGATCACCAGCTGCAGATAGACAAGCACCAGCAGCAGCACGATGGGCCAGCGCGGCCGCTCGGGCGACATGGGTCGCGGTTCGAGGCGACGGGCGACCCAGATCAGGGCCATGAAGAGGAAGGCAGCGGCGCCCAGGTGGGTTGCCAGCCGATACTGCGAGACGTCGACGCGCTCGGACAGGCCAGACGAGACCATCCACCAGCCCAGCGCCCCCTGGAAGCCGCCCAGAACAAAGAGCCCGGCGAGGGGGGCGGCGAGGTTCCAGGAGAAACGACGCTGGGCGAAGAAGACGAGGAAGGGAATGGCGAAGGCGACGCCGATGACGCGGCCGAGGAAACGATGTGCCCATTCCCAGAAGAAGATGAACTTGAATTCGTCCAGGCTCATGCCCTTGTTGACGAACTGGTATTGCGGGATCTGCTTGTACGCTTCGAAATCGGCGACCCATTCGGCCTCTGAGAGCGGCGGCAGCGTGCCGGAGATC
>JACDQI010000292.1 GCA_015657675.1 Devosia sp. | reverse complement strand
TTGCTGCCAGCCCGCGCCTTGTCGAGCAGGTCCTGGGTGATCGGCTTGAGCACCTTGATGCCGCTCTGGTTCTGATGGTCATAGCTCTTGACCGCGACACTCTCGACGACGCGGATGTTGAGCTCACGCGCAACGATTGCCGCCGGCACAAGACCGCCGCGAGTGATCGCCACCAGCGCATCGAACGGTCCCAGCGCCTGCAGCCGCCAGGCCAGCGCCCGGCTGTCGCGATGAAACTGGTCCCAGGTGACGGGAAAGGATTTTTGAGCGGTCTGGTTCACTTCGGTTCTCCTGGGCGCGCGTCGGGTCGGCGCCTCTCAATAGGGATCGGCGGGCGGTGGCAGGCCGGCAGCCTTGTGCGCGGCGGCGACCATCTCCCTGACTTTTGTGGCAGCTTCGGCCAGCCGAGCTTCGTCGGCGGAACGCAAAACGAGCTCTGTCATCGCCGTGGTCTGGCCCATCTGCGGGTAGCTGCCCATCCGCACGTCGGGGAATTCTTCCTGCAGCTGCCCGAAGGCGGCGCCGATACTGCCCTCGCCCACCCCGCAGCGGATGGTCACCGAGACCATCTTGCGGCCGGTCTTGAGCTTCGGCGCAATAGCCTCGAGCATCGCCTGCATGATCTTGGGCACGCCGGCCATCACGTGCACATTGCCGATCCGAAACCCCGGTGCGGCACTGACGGAGTTGACGATCAGCGACGCACCTTCCGGGATCCTCGCCATGCGCAGCCGGGCCTCGTTGACCTCGGTGCCCATTTCCTTCCAGCGCGCTTCGAGCATGGCGCGCGCTTCTGGGTTGATCGGAAGAGCGACGCCGAAAGCAGCGGCAACGGCATCGGCCGTGATGTCGTCATGCGTGGGGCCGATTCCACCGGTGGTGAAGACGTAGGTGTAACGAGCGCGCAGCGCATTGACCGCCTCGACGATCGCCTCGGTCACATCGGAGACGACGCGCACTTCGGTCAGTTCGATCCCAAGATCGGTACAGAACGCGGCCGTCGTCGCGATATTGATGTCCTTGGTCCGGCCCGACAGGATTTCGTCGCCGATGACGACAAGGCCGGCGGTAATGACGTCAGACGAGGACATGCGGGCGCCCGGAGTTGGAAGGGCAATGCAATGCCCGGCTGCGCCCCAAAGGTCAAGCAAACCGCCCGGTTTGCCACAACTGGATCGGCGGACGATTGCCCAAAACTCTTCCATTCCGGGGCGAGGCACACTAGCTTTGGGGCAACCCAAGGAAACGCCTATGACCACCTATGTCGACGCCCAGGCCAAGCATCGCCGCACCACGGGGGTCATCCCCCTGCATGGTGAAGCCGGGTTCGCCGGCATGCGCAAGGCTGGACGGCTGACGGCCGAGGCACTCGATCTGCTGGTGGACGAGGTTCGGCCAGGCGTCACGACTGCCGCACTCGACCGGCTCGCCTATGAATTCGCCCACGACCACGGCGCCATTCCGGCAACGATCTTTTACAAGGGCTATCGCCACTCGATCTGCACCTCGATCAACCACGTCGTCTG
>JACDQI010000002.1 GCA_015657675.1 Devosia sp. | reverse complement strand
CGCGCGCGGACGCGGGCAAACACGTCGGAACTCATCACGGGCTTTCCTGAATTGCCCATGATCGTCACCGCTCCTTTTTCGCCCTCACTACCGTCCTGATGGATTGCCCCATCCTGCCAAGCACGACCCGCCGCCGCGTTTCTCGCCATTAAAATTTAGCCCCGTTTGCCGCCTAAGGCGTGGCCCTGTCCCGAACCATCGCCACTCTGTTCCAACGGCCCTGCCTCCAGAATTGGAGACAAAACCGACACTCGTCCGCAACTGACGTTGCGAATTTCACTCCCCGTTCTGATCTTGATTCCGGCTTTTCAGACCCGGACAATCCCGCCCTTTGGAAGGGGCCGGATGACTACCTTGACCGCAACTTTTTACTACGTAGCCTTTGTACCCTCCGGGGCAGTCGGCTGCGTCCACGCCGCACCACAACCAAACCCGATGGTCTATGCCACCTCATTATATCACCCTTGGTCGGGGGTTCTTTTGCCCCGTTTCCTCAGCTGATGGAGCCATCTTAGAGAGAGGAATTTTGGGCCGCAACGGGGGTTATTTACTGAATCCTACTTGACTCGCCAGTTCGCAAAAACCTTCCACCCGGACCCGGCCGGGCAGATGAAAATAAGGCGCTGAGACTCATGGCTGAATCGTCATTTAGGGGTGTCGCGGGAGCGTCACGGAGGGAGGCGCGCAAGGGGCAGTTTTAGAGATTTGTTTCCACTCGCCCGCGCCAAAAACGTCAGACGGCATCGACTAAGTGTCTGAAACTGCGACACTTCATCGCAAAGATTGTGAACTGGGCGCGTCCAGGTCGTTCTGTCGCAGAGCTGTTACAAAGCGGTCACACTGGCCAACTTCCGTCACGCCACCGCAGGGTGCGCGGACAAACAAAAAAGGCCCCCCTGAGCGGGAGCCTTCGGTCGTCTACTCGGGGGTGGTCCGCTGCCTTTAGGCGGTAGCGGTCAGACCCTTGATGCGGTGGTTGAGGCGGCTCACCTTACGGGCTGCCACGTTGGCATGCACGATGCCCTTCTGGGAGGCACGAGCGATCTCGGGCTGGGCGGCCTTGAGGGCCTCGACAGCGACCTTGTGGTCACCGGCGGCAATGGCTTCCTCGACCTTGCGGATGAAGGTGCGCATGCGCGAACGGCGCGACTTGTTGACTTCGGTGCGGGCCGCGATCTTGCGCGTTGCCTTTTTCGCCGAGGGAGTATTGGCCATGTCAGTCCTCTTTGCTTCAACCGATCTCACCGCCTTAACGCGGCGCAATCGATCGGGCATGAAATGAAATCGGCGGCAATACGGGCCGCCAAGTTGGGCGCTGTATAGTGCGCAAGGCCCCGGGCGTCAACTGGATTCAGGCGGGCCGGGCCCCAAGGCCCAGTTCGCCTCAACGCTGGCAGACCGGGCAGTAGAAGGTCGAGCGCCCCGACTGCAGGATGCGCTTGATGATACCGCGGCACTGCGGCGTCGGACAGGGCTCGCCCTCGCGGTCATAGACGGCAAAGCGATGCTGAAAATAGCCCGAGCTGCCGTCGGTGGCGCGAAAATCGCGCAGCGTCGAGCCGCCGGCCTCGATGGCCTCGATCAGCACAGTGCGGACGCCGTCGGCCAGCAGTTCCAGCCGCTGCGAGGGCTTCCCCGTCTTCAGCACCAGTTTTGCCGCCGGCAGGGTCGGGAGGATGTGGGCGCGGTGCAGCGCCTCGCTGACATAGATATTGCCCAATCCCGCCACGACGCGCTGGTCGAGCAACGCTGCTTTCATCGGCGCCTTCTTGCCTTTGAAGCGCTCGGCCATCTCTTCGGCATTGAAGCTGTTGCCCAGCGGCTCAGGCCCGAGACCTTCGAGGTATGACGAGTCCTCGTCGCGGGCGAACAGATCCATGAAGCCGAAACGCCTGGCGTCCGAATAGATGAGGTTTAGCACCCCATCCTTGGGCGTCTCGAGTTCGAGCACGACATGGTCGTGCTTTTCATCGATGGTCGGCTCGTAGTAGCGGCTCGGTTCCTTGAACGTGATCTCGGCAAAGCGGAAGCTGCCGGTCATGCCGAGGTGGCTCAGCCAGGTCTTGCCGGTCGAAAGCCGAAACAGCAGGTACTTTGCGCGCCGCGCCGTCGTCTCGATGGTGGCGCCGGTCAGCGCCTCGGCAAAGCCCTCGGGGAACGGAAAACGTAGGTCCTTGCGATTGAGGGTTACCTTGCGGATGCGCGCGCCTTCGACCAGCGGCGCCAGCCCCCGGCGCACGGTTTCCACTTCGGGCAGTTCGGGCATGACACGGCTCTCCGGCGACCGCCCTATGTGAGCGGTTCGACCGGGCGAGGCAAGAGTGGCTGGAATGCTGCTGCTGCAGCGCGCTCTGATAGACTAGACTACCGCATCGTCCCGCTTTCCCTTCCGGAGACTCCCCATGGCCACGCTGCGCCGGACGATCGGCCCATTCCAGCTGACGCTTTACGGTCTGGGGAGCATGCTCGGGTCGGGCATTTACGGCCTGATCGGCCAGGCGGCCGGCCAGACCGGCAATGCCGTCTGGCTGGCCTTTCTCGTCGCCATGGTGGCGGCGCTGCTGACGGCATTGTCGTACGCGTCGCTGGGCTCGCGCTATCCGCGGGCCGGCGGCGCCGCCTATGTCACCGAGCGAGCCTTTGGCATGCCGCTGCTCAGTTTCGTGGTGGGCCTCGCCGTGGTCTGCTCGGGCCTCACCTCGATCGCGACGCAGTCCCAGGTTTTCGCGGTCAATCTCGCGGCGCTGATCGGCCTGCCGCTGCTTCCGGTCTGGGCCATCGCCATCGGCTTTCTGCTGATCGTCACCGGGCTGGTGCTGCGCGGCATAAGGGAGTCGATGTGGGTCAATGTCATCTGCACGGTGATCGAAGCCACCGGCCTGCTGCTCGTCATTGCCGTCGGCATTCCGTTCTGGGGTTCGGTCGATCTGCTCGAAACCCCGGCGGGAATCGGCGGGGACGGCATCTTGGTGCTGGTCATCCAGGGGGCCGTGCTGACGTTCTTTGCCTTTATCGGCTTTGAAGACACGCTCAATGTCGCCGAGGAGTGCCGGGATCCGCAGCGCACCATCCCCCTCGCTCTCGTCTCGGCCATGTTCCTGGGCGCGCTGATCTATGTGGCGGTCGCCATCACCGCCGTATCCGTCGTGCCCTGGCAGGAGCTCGCCGACGCGCCTGCCCCGCTGGCCGAGGTCATGGCGCGGGCCGCACCGGCCTTCCCGGCGCTGGTGCTGACCGGCATTACCCTGTTTGCCGTCGGCAATACCGCGCTCGTCAACTACGTCACCAGTTCGCGCATGGTCTACGGCATGGCCAGCCAGGGGCTGCTGCCCAAGGCGTTGAGCGAGGTGCATCCGCGCACGCAGACGCCCCATATGGCAACCGTGGTCCTGCTGGCCGTGCTGCTGCCGCTCGCCTTTTTCGGCAGCATTGCCGAGCTGGCTTCGGCCACGGTGCTGATGCTGCTGGTGGTGTTTGCCATCGTCAACGGGGCGCTGTTCTTCCTGCAGGGCCGAAAGGACGAAGCCAGGGGCAAGTTCGAAGTGCCCCGCTGGGTGCCGGCACTCGGCGCGCTGGTCTGCATCGGGCTGATCGGGGTGCGCGTCAGCACCGGCGACTGGCGCGCTCCGGCCCTCGCCGGTGCCATGCTCGCCGGCATCGTGGCGCTCCACATCGGGCTCCGCGGCCTAGCACACCTCAGATCACCTCGAGGTAGTCGCGATCCTTGAGCTCGGGGAACGGCCCTGTTGGCAGCGTCTGGTACCAGAAGGCCACCGAGGCGATGTCGTCCTGCAGCGGCAGATAGCGGCGGTCGGTCTTTTCCGTGCGCCAGCCGAGAGCCTGAATCGTCACGCGCAGATCGCTCTCGAAGCGGATGGGATCGCTCAGGTGCCAGCGGTACATGCCGAAGCGCTGCTGGCTGCGGTAGGTGCCGTCGGGCCGCAAGACCTGAGGCAGGCCTGAGTAGGGCGTGGAGAACTCGCGGTAGCGGCTCTCCATCGTGTCGTCCACGACGCCGCCGTCAAAGTTGTAGGCGCCGCAGAAGTAATCCTCGGTGCCGGTGCCGCAGATGGTGGGGAACTCCCCATCCCCATCCATGAAGAACTTGATCTCGCCTTCGCCCCACCAACTCGAATTGTTGACGCCCCAGGCCATGTAGGTGCCGACATAGTGGCCGTGCCCCGCCACCCCGTCGAGAATGGTGTAGTCCTGTCCGAACGGCAGTGGGTTGGTGCGGCGGAACTGCGCGTGGAAGTAGGCCGCGTCCTCCGGCACGTCTGTCAGGGTATAGTTGATCTGGTAGTAGATGATGCCCCAGCTCTCCGGGTCGCGGTTCTCGATTTCGATCCGCGCCGCCTTGCGGAATGGCATCTCCCAGTAGCAGTTGAAGGCCGGCCCGGATTGACGCACACGGCCAGCGAGTTGATCTGCGCGAACTGGTTCCAGCCCGAGCAGAAGAAATCGCCGATGGGCGCCTCGACCGAAGGATGCTCCTGGTCGTCCCACCAGATGCGCAGGATCAGGTCGCGCCAGCGCAGGTTCGCCGTCGTCAGCCAGATCTGCTGGATGGCGCCTGAGCCCCTGATTTCGCCAAGCACACGTTTCTCGCCAGGCTCGATGCGGATCGAGGGTGACACCTTCACGCCAAGGCCGCTGCCGTCTTTGCCCAGGCCGCGGGCGTGAATCTTGCCCGTCCCTTCGGTGGCCATGCCACCCTTGCCCTTCTCGCCGGTAAAGTTCTCCGGCGAGATCGAGCGCGTCTTGGCCGAACTCAGCCGGTAGAGGTTGGAAAGATTGGAGCCGAGCCCATTGAACGGCGACATGTTTTTCTCCCATTTTGACGATCCCGCCGGCTCTTGCGGCCGGTCTGGTCCAGCAAGTCTAGCGCAAGACGGCGATCTTGCGAGCCAAGTGAGATCAGCGAATGAGCCGCCGACCTCCCCAAGCCTCATGGTGAGCCTGTCGAACCACGAGGCGGGTGCCCCAATACTCAGCCGCT
>JACDQI010000291.1 GCA_015657675.1 Devosia sp. | reverse complement strand
GGGATAGCGGGTCAAAGCTGGTTGCTGCGGCAAGGACAATGGTGAGCAGAGCCAGGATGATGCCGGGCGCATAAAGAAAGGCGCCGCGGTGCTCAAGATACTCGCGCTGGATAAGGGCAGTTATGGTGCGCATCAACGGGCTCCGGCAGTGGCGGGGCGCTGCATCAGCGCAACAAAGAGATCGCTGAGAGTGGGCGTCGAAACCTTGCCGAGCGGCTCGAGCCGTTCCCGGTCGACCCCGTCATAGACGTAGACGGTCTGGCCGAAGCGGGTCTCGGAAAAGACCGGACCGAGCGCCTGGGCGGCAGCATCGTGCTCGGGGTCGGCGAGCAGCTGGCTGAACTTGGTCGAAACCGTCTCCATCTGCATATGCAGGATCAGCTCGCCCTCGCGGATGAACATGATGTCGGAGAGCATGAACTCGATCTCGTCCACCTGGTGGTGGTGATCAGGAGCGTGCGTTCCTCGGTCATGTAGTCTTCGAGCAGGCGCCGGTAGAAGCGCTTGCGATAGGTGATGTCGAGGCCGAGCGTCGGCTCATCCAGCACCAGCAGCTTGGCATCGATCGCCATCACCACCGCCAGATGCAGCTGCGCGATCATGCCCTTGGAGAGGTTCTTGATCCTGGCTTCCATCTTGACGTCTGTGCCCTCGAGAAAGCTGCGGGCCTTCTCGGGCGAAAAGCGCGGATGGATGTTGGTGAGCAGCGCAAACAGCTCACGCACCCGCAGGAACCGCGGCAGACTGGCAACGTCTGAGATGAAGGCGACATTCTCCATCAGCGCGGCGCGGCGGGCGAACGGATCCTCCCCCAGCACGCGGACGGTGCCCTCGTAGGAGGTCAGCCCAAGGATGGCATTGAGCGTGGTGGTCTTGCCGGCACCATTGTGGCCGACGAGGCCATAGATGCGACCGGCGGGAATGTCGAAATCGAGACCGTGGAGGATCTCGGTCTTGCCGAAGTGCTTGCGGAGGCCGCGCGCCGAGACGATCGGAGCAAGGCTGGTTTGAGCCAGATCATTCATTGTCACTGCCTGAGTTGAGGAGTTGCGCCGGATCGAGTTCGAGGGCCTTGATCTGCTGGCGGATGCGCGGCCAGTCTTCCTCGAGGAATTTCTGCCGCTCATGGGCAAGCAGTTTTTCGCGCGCCCCGACATTGACGTACATGCCCATGCCGCGGCGGCTTTCGACCACGCCCAGATCCACCAGTGACTGGTAGGCCTTGGTGACGGTCAGCGGATTGACCGAAAGGTCAGCCGAAATCTGCCGCACAGACGGCAAGGCGTCGCCCTCGGCGACGGAACGCTTCAAAATCATCTCGATGATCCTTTGCCTGATCTGCACGAAGATCGGTTGGGCATCGTTGAACTGGGTCATGTCTACGCCCTATTGGTGTATTAGTTATGTAGCACAGTGAAACGGGATGTCAACAGGGGTGCGTAATCATCCGATCTGGCGGGAAGGGAAGGCAGAGCCTTCGATTGCCGATGGAGGTGCTGACAATGCCCGAACTCGAACACTTTCAAATGCTCATGAAGGACCTGGCCAAGAAGAACCCAGCTGCCGCCGGAGTCATTCTGGCCGGTGCGTCCGTGCTCATCTTCGCAGCAAAGGTTTTTTCAGACCCCAGTGTCATCAACAATGCTGGTCCAGTCGCACTGTGGACGGTTGGAATCGGGTTTCTGATCGTCGTGTTGGCCTACATCGCGACGCACAAGTTTCTGATGCCCCTCGTTGCCTCCTGCGCGATTATTTTCGGCGTGGCATATGCGGGTGCGGCTGGGCTGAGCTTCGCCTTCCCAGAGGATCAAAGGTTGGCGTGCATAGTCAACCTGCCCGATTGCCGGGAGGGTGCGGACAGAAGCGCCGCAAGTGAGGACGGAAGCAACAACCCACTGGCGCCTGGGGCAGTTTTGACTGCAGGAATCGAGTGTGGGTGCAGCACTCAGCCCAACTTTGGTCCTTTGCTTCCCCAGGCGACCATGGGTCTTGGCACCTCGGAAGGCAGGTCCGCCGGATCTGTGCGAACTGCCCAACCGTTCCTCCAGCCGGTCTATGTCCAGTTCGCCGGAGCGATTACACGTGACGCCGTCCGCACTTTCATGAAACAGCTCCGCGCCGCCGGCTGGGAGGTTCAAGGCGTCGATGGGGGCGGAGAACGCACCACCAAGGCGGATGGCCTCTCAGTGGTCCGCTATGCACCTGCAGACAAAGATGCAGCGGTGGCGCTCGTCGCCCTCCTCAACGAGTGGAAAGTGATCGACCGTACCTTCGTGCCCGAAGATAACCCTTTGATCCAGGCGGGATCGCTCGAAATCTGGATGGGACGGTAGCTGAGGCGGTTGGGTCCTCTCTCCCCTCGAGGGAGAGAAAGCCAGACTTACGCGCGAGAGTGCGTTGGTCGCGGCCAGGGAGGGTACGAGGAGCCACACCCGTTTGGCCGGTGCATGTCCCAACCCCACCCACCCGCTCCTCACAAGGGGCGAGGAGGTAGCTAACGCAGATCTTTGACGCAAACAGGTGCGTCCGCTTAGCTTGCCCGGACCTCGTGGTTCGACAGGCTCACCATGAGGTCCTCGGATGGGCCCGCGGTTCCCTCAAAAGCCCTCATGGTGACCTTGTCGAACCACGAGGGCGTGGCACTGAGCCTAAGCCCGACCGAACTCGTCCTCGATGCGAATGATGTCGTCTTCGCCCAGGTACGAGCCGGTCTGGACTTCGATCAGTTCGAGCAGAATCTTGCCGGGGTTGGAGAGCCGGTGGGTGCAGCCGAGGGGCAGGTAGATGGATTCGTTCTCGCTCAGCATCATCACCTCGTTGTCGCGGGTGACTTCGGCGGTGCCGCGGACGACGACCCAATGCTCCGCGCGGTGATGGTGCTTTTGCAGGCTCAGGCGCTTGCCCGGCTTGACGAAGAGGCGCTTCACCTGGAAGCGGTCGCCGTTGAGGATCGAGGAATAGCCGCCCCAAGGACGATAGGCGGTCTTGTGCACTTCGGTGGAAACCGCCGTTTCCGGACGCGTGCGCAGGAGCTTGACCAGCGGCCCGACCTTCTGGGATTCCGAGAGTTTTCCCACATAGACCGCGTCTTCGGTAGCGATCACCGCGACATTGTCGAGGCCTTCGACAGCGACATGCGCACGGTCAGTGAGCACCAGCGAGTTCCGAGTGTTGGAGAGCGTCGCATTGCCGTTGGTGACGTTGTGCGCTGCGTCCTTGGGCGAGACCTTCCAGACCGAGTCCCAGCTGCCGACGTCGGACCAGGCAAAAGTCACCGGGATCAGCGAGACCAGCGTGGTCTTTTCGAAGACCGCATAGTCCACCGAGATGTTGGGCGCCTGGGCAAAGGCCTCGGCATCGAGGCGGACGAAATCGAGATCGGCCTTGGCAGCCGCGACGGCGCCTTCGGCGGCGCTGTAAGCGTCGGGCGAAAGGGCCTGCAGTTCGGCGAGGAACGCCGCAACGCCCAGCATGAACATGCCGGTATTCCAGAAATAGCCGCCGGCATCGAGCATGCGCTGGGCATTGGCGAGATCGGGCTTTTCGACGAAGCGGGCGACGGCATGGACGCCGTTGCTGGTCTCGGCGCCGGCCTCGATATAGCCGTAGCCGGTCTCGGGCGAGGTCGGCGTGACGCCGAACGTCACAAGGCGGCCCTCATGCGCGGCGGTGGCCGCGGCGCTGACAGACCACCAGTAATTGGTATCGGTCTCGACCACGTGGTCGGACGAGAGGACATGGATCAGGGCATCGGCGCCGAACTTTTCGCGTGCGTAGAAGGCGGCGGCGGCAATGGCGGCCGTGGTGTTGCGCGCCACCGGCTCGAGCAGCACGCCGGCCGGCACGATGCCCAGTTCCTGCGCCTGTTCGGCGACGAGGAAGCGATAGTCGGCATTGGTGACAATGATCGGCGCGACGTAGCGCTCGGCATCGCTGACGCGGCGCAGCGTCTGCTGGAAGGAACTCTCGTCGCCGGTCAGCACAAGGAACTGCTTGGGCCGCGCCGAACGCGACATGGGCCACAGGCGCGTGCCCTGGCCGCCAGCAAGAATGACCGGAACGATGGTCGGCATAGAAATCCTCTCACAAAACGCGCCGACATTAGCCATGCCGAGTAGTGGCGGTGCAAGGGCTTTTGCAGCACAGCAACCGGACGAAAAGCACGCCGACTGGACGGATTTTGCTACCGACGGCCCTGACGCAGGGGAACTGACATGTTAGTTTGTGTCAGCCTGCAATGCAGTCCTGCCTTCCGGAGTCTTCCCAGTGTCCAACGCTGCCGCCGCCCCACCGCTCGTCGCCAAGACGACGCTGCCGATCATTCTTGCGGTATCGGTCTGTCACATGATCAACGACGTGATGCAGTCGCTGCTGACGGCGATCTACCCGATCCTGAAGGATAATTACGGGCTGGATTTCGTGCAGATCGGGCTCTTGACCTTCACCTTCCAGGTGACCGCCTCACTCCTGCAGCCGGCCATCGGGATGTACACCGACAAACGGCCCCTGCCCTATTCACTGCCGGTGGGCATGGGCTGCAGTCTCGTCGGGCTGATCATCCTCGGGTTTGCGCATAGCTACGGGCTGCTGCTGCTCGGTTCGGCCTTTGTCGGGTTGGGGTCGGCGATCTTTCATCCCGAATCCAGCCGGGTGGCGCGCCTGGCATCGGGCGGACGGCATGGCCTGGCGCAGTCGCTATTCCAGGTGGGCGGCAATGTCGGCTCGGCCATCGGACCGCTGCTGGCGGCCTTCGTGGTACTGCAGCACGGGCAAGCAAGCGTCAGCTGGTTCGCGGCGGGATCGCTGGTCGGGATCTTTATCCTCTGGCGCGTCGGTGCCTGGTATGCGGCGCATCGTCGGGCCAATGCCGGACGCGCGCCCGCCAGCCTGGTCCTGCCCTTCGACCGGCGGACGACGCTCGTCGCGCTCACCGTGCTGACCATCCTGACGCTGACCAAGAACGCCTATATGGCGGGGCTTTCGAGCTATTACACGTTCTTCCTGATCGACAAGTTCGGGGTCGGCGTGCAGGACGCGCAGCTGCTGCTCTTCGTCTATCTGGGCGCCTCGGCAGTGGGCGTGTTCATGGGTGGGCCAATCGGCGACCGGTTCGGCGCCAAGTTCGTCATCTGGTTCTCGATCCTCGGGGTGCTGCCGTTCACGCTCGCCCTGCCCTATGCGGACCTCACCTGGACGATCATCCTCACCATAATCATCGGGCTGATCTTTTCGTCGGCCTTCTCGGCCATCGTGGTGTTTGCGCAGGAGCTGATGCCGGGCCGCGTCGGGATGATCGCCGGGATTTTCTTCGGCTTTGCCTTTGGGGCGGGCGGCATTGCGGCGGCCGCTTTGGGGGCGCTGGCTGACGTCACCAGCATCGAATACGTGTTCTGGCTCTGCTCATTCCTGCCATTCGCGGGGCTTCTGACGGTGCTGCTGCCAGAGATGCGGCACAAGGTGATCTAGGGGATTTGCGCTTTTGGCGGCGTCCGACTAGATGAGGGCGACGCTGGAGACTTCGGCATGACGAGCTACGACCTCACCGGAAAACGCATCTATGTGGCGGGCCACCGCGGCATGGTGGGTGCAGCGCTGGTGCGCCGGCTGGCGCGCGAGAACTGCACCGTACTGACCGCCGGTCGCGCCGATGTCGACCTCAAGCGGCAGGCCGAGGTCGAGGCCTGGGTGGCGGCGCAGAAGCCGGATGCAGTGATCGTGGCGGCCGCCAAGGTGGGCGGTATTCTCGCCAACGACAGCCTGCCGGCGGATTTTCTCTACGACAACCTGATGATCGAGGCGAACCTTGTCGAGGCGTCGCACCGGGCCGACGTGGAAAAGCTGCTGTTCCTCGGTTCGAGCTGCATCTATCCGCGGCTGGCGCCGCAGCCGATGCGCGAGGATAGCCTGCTCACCGGGCCGCTGGAGCCGACCAACGAATGGTACGCGGTGGCCAAGATTGCCGGCATCAAGCTCGCGCAGGCCTATCGGCGGCAACACGGTGCCGACTTCATTTCCGCCATGCCGACGAACCTTTACGGCCCGCACGACAATTTCGACCTGCAGTCGAGCCATGTGCTGCCGGCACTGCTGCGCAAGGCGCATGAGGCGAAGCTTGCGGGGGCGAAGAGCATGCAGATCTGGGGCACCGGATCGGCACTGCGCGAGTTCCTGCATGTCGACGATTGCGCCGATGCGCTGGTGTTCCTGCTCAAGGACTATTCCGGCGCCGAGCACGTCAATGTCGGCTCAGAGGAAGAGATCTCGATCCTGGGCCTCGCCCAGCTGATCGCCGAGGTGGTGGGCTTTGACGGCGAGATCGTCACCGATCCGGGCAAGCCGGACGGAACACCGCGCAAGCTGATGGACGGCAGCAAGCTCCGCGACATGGGCTGGCGTCCGAAGGTCGGACTTCGCGACGGGATTGCCGAGACCTATCGGTGGTACCTGGAGAATGTCGCCTGATCCTCAGGCGCGGGCCCATCCCGACCGCATCAGGGCATAACCCTTTTCGTAGACGTCTTCGGGGCGGGCAAAGAGCGGGCGCCAGATCTTGGTCGCAGCAGCGAGATCGGGGAGTGCCGAGCCAAAAGCCTCGATGGTCATCCAGCCATCCCAGCCGGACGATTTCAGCGCCTTGAACACGGACTGAAAATCGATGTGGCCAGCGCCGGGAACGCCGCGATTGTTCTCGGAGATGTGGACGTGGCTGATCTGGCCGATGGTGGCCGGGATGACGTCGGTGATGGAGTTCTCTTCGATATTGAAGTGGAAGGTGTCGTAGAGGTAGCCGTAGTTGGGCTCGTCAACGCGCTTGACCAGTTCAGCCGCCTGGCCGGCGGTGTTGAGAAAGTAGCACTCGAACCGGTTTAGCGGCTCGACCGCTAGCGTGATGCCCTGGCGGGCGGCGTATTGGGCTGCCGCCTTGTGGACTTCAACGCACCGGGCGACTTCGTCGGCTGTGGGACCGGCGCCCGAGAATTCTCCCAGCGGCTGATGGAAGGGACCGGCGGCGATGTCGCCACCCAGCGCAGCGGTGCAATCGATCAGCCATTTGATGTGGGCGAGCGCGGCGTCGCGCTCGGCCTTATCGGGGGAAAGGGCATTCTTGCCGCCGCCGGGCATGACGCCGATGCCGCTGCAAAAGATGCCGGCCGCGGCGAGGCGGCGACCGAGCTTCTCGTAGTGGCCGACATCGCCCTCAAAGAGCGGAATCTCGACGCCGTCATAGCCGGTGGCACGGAGCTTTTCGATGATGGGCCAGTGCGCGTCGGTGACGTGGGTGGCCCAGAGCAGCATGTTGAAGCCGAGTTTCATGCGAGACGCCCTCCGGGCGACAGGAGCTAGAGATTTACCCAGGCGCCGGATTTGCCCGAGGCGATGATGGCATCGCAGATGCGGTTGGTCTCGAGCGCTTCGCGGAAGGTTGGCGATGCCGGCTTGCCGGTCTTGAGCCCCTCGAGGAAGTCCGCCACCTGGTGGGTGAAGGAGTGCTCGTAGCCGATGATCAGGCCGGGAACCCACCACTTGCCGAGATAGGGATGGTCGCCATCGGTGACGAGGATGTTGGTCCAGCCGCGCTGGGCACCCTCGAGGCCATGATCGAAATACTGCACGCGGTTGAGGTCGTGCAGGTCCCAGGCAAGCGAGCCCTTCTCGCCATTGATCTCGAGCGTGTAGCCGGCCTTGTGGCCGCGGGCGTAGCGGGTGCTCTCAAACGTGCCGAGCGAGCCATTGGCGAAGCGGGTGAGCACGGCTGCGGCGTCGTCGATACCGACCGGCTGCTTCTGGCCGGTCGCGGCGTGCGTGCGTTCCTTGATGAAGGTTTCGGTCATGGCGGTGAGCGAAGAAATGCCGCCATTGATCCAGATGGCCGTATCAAGGCAGTGGGCGAGCAGGTCGCCGGTGACGCCGGAGCCGGCGGCCTCGACATCAAGCCGCCAGGTGGCAGCGCCGCCCTGCGGCACGTCGGGCGAGATGGTCCAGTCCTGCAGGAACTTTGCCCGGTAGTGGAAGATCTTCCCCAGCTTGCCGGCAGCGACCATCTGATGGATCAGCGTGACGGCCGGCACGCGGCGATAGTTGTACCAGACCATGTTGGCGACGCCGGCCTTTTCGACCGCCTCGACCATCGGCAGAGCCTCGGCGGCGGTGCGGGCCAGCGGCTTTTCCGACAGCACCATTTTGCCGGCCTTCGCGGCAGCGATGGCGATCTCGGCATGCAGGTCGTTGGGGACGCAGATGTCGATGGCGTCGATATCCTTGCGCTCGACGAGTACCCGCCAATCGGACTCGACGCTCTCATAGCCCCACTGGTCGGCGAAGCGACGCAGCTTGCTGTCGTTGCGGGCGGCGGCGCCTTGAGCACGGGGCGATAGCCGGTGTCGAAGAAGTGGGCGACATTGGCCCAGGCATTGGAATGGGCACGGGCCATGAAGCCATAGCCAACCATGCCGATATTGAGCTGCTTGGTCATTTTGGTGTTCCCTTCGATCTCTGCCTATTCCCGCCAGCCGTGAGCGTCGCGGACCTGGACCATGGCGCCGAGAATCTTGTTCCAGGTCGACTGGGTCTGCATGACCGCGTTGGGGAACATGCAGCCGTCCCAACAGATGTGGGCCATGCGCCGGGTCAGATCGCCCTTGTCATTGCGCAGCCAGTAGCCGGCGTGCTTGACGACATCGAGACGGCCATTGGGGTCGTCGATCTGGCAGTGGCGGCCGGTCTTTTCATGGTCGCCCGAGCCGAAGGTCGTGCCATCGTTCTGGGCGACGTGGAAGTCGAGGGTCCAGGGGCGGAGCGCATCGGCGACCTTGTGGTAGGCGGCGTCGAGCGCAGCGGTATCGGACCACTTAAAGTCCTTGGGGAGAATACGGTCCTTTTCGGCGTTGGCGCCAAGCACGAACAGCATGGAGTGCGCCATGTCGGCCTGGTAGCCGACGATACCCGGCATGTTGACCATCTCGAGAAGTTTGACGTTCTCACGCCAGGAATGCATGCCGCCCCAGCAGATCTCGCCTTCGGCGACGATGTACTCGCCATGGTCCTGGGCGATTTTGCCGGCTTCACGGAAGGTCTCGGCGATCAGCTTGGTGTTACCCTCTGGATCCTTGTCCCAGGCCTCGACGCCCGTCGAGCTGTCGACGCGGACGCCGCCGGTCGGGCGGACGCCGAGTTCGCGCATCTGCTTGCCGATCACGCAAGCCTTGCGGACCTGAGTGAGGAAGCGCTTGCGCTCTTCGGCATCGCCCATCGCCGAGCCACCGCCCGCGCCGCCCCAGATGGGAGCTACGAAGGAGCCGATCTTGAGCCCGTAGCTCGAGATGTGGTCGGCCTTGCGCTTGACCTCGTCACGGTCGCTGTCGATGGAGATATGCGGATCGGCCAGCCAGAGATCGACGCCATCGAACTTCTGGCCCTCGTACTCCGCCTTGGCGGTCAGATCGAGCAAAGTGTCGAGACCAATGATCGGTTCGCCATCGCCGGAACCCTTGCCCACCACACCCGGCCACATGGCGTTGTGGAGTTTCGGAAAGGTGTTGGTATGTGCGGCCATGACGTCCTCCCTAGTCGATGTTGTTGCTCTGGTTCGTGGGGATCTCCCGTCCCCGCCTCCCCCGAAGTTGGGGAAGGTTTAGTTCGCGTGTGTGGCACCTGTTGGCCACAAGTCCTATGCCGCCTTGTGGCGGAGGTTGAGGCCGGTGGTGGCATCGAAAAGCATCACCTTGTCGGGGTTCCAGCCGAAGCGCACCGCGTCCTCGAGCGCGACATTGACGCGGGCAGGAACAGTTGCGCGAACGAAGTTTTCGCCGACACGCAGGGTAACGATTTTTTCGATGCCGTGGTTTTCGATATCGTGAATGCGGGCCTCAACTGGCGCGCCGGATTCCACCGTGACGTTCTCGGGGCGGATGCCAAAGGTGTAAGCGCCCTCGCCTTCCGGCCGGCCAGTGAGCGGCAGCTCGAAGTCCTTGGCCGATATCACCGCAGCGTTGCCGGCAAGGCGACCCGGCAGCAGGTTGATGGCGGGCGCGCCGACAAAGCTGGCGACGAAGGTGTCGCGCGGGTTGGAGTAGACCTCCTGTGGGGTACCGACCTGGACCAGCCGGCCCTGGTTGAGAATGCCGATGCGGTCGCCCATGGTCATGGCTTCGACCTGGTCGTGAGTGACGAAAATGAAAGTGGCGCCAAGCCGCATCTGCAGGTCCTTGAGTTCGGACCGTAGCGACTCGCGCAGCTTGGCATCGAGGGCCGAGAGCGGCTCGTCCATCAGAAAGACCTGCGGCTCGCGCACGATGGCGCGACCGATGGAGACGCGCTGCATTTCGCCGCCCGAAAGCCGGTCGGTCTTGCGGTCGAGCAGGTGCTGGATGCGCAAGGTGCGCGCCGCGTACTCGATGCGTTTTTCGATATCGGCCGGCGCCATATTGCGAACGCGTGAGCGCAGCGGGAAGGCGAGATTGTCGCGGACAGTCAGGCGCGGATAGAGCGAGTACTGCTGGAGCACCAGCGCCACATCCCGTTCGGCCGGACCCCAGTCGTTGACGTTTGCATCGTTGATATGGACTGCGCCACCGCTCGGCTTTTCGAGACCTGCAATGATGCGCAGGGTGGTGGTCTTGCCTGCACCTGTTGGGCCAAGCAGCACGAAGAATTCGCCGTCCTTCACATCCAGACTGAGGTCCTTGACGGCGGCGTGGTTAGCAAAGCTCTTGCTGATGTTCTCTAGACGGATACGGGCCATGTTACTCGCCGAGTCGGATGTCGAGCGAAGCGCCCGACTTGGTGTCGAAGAAATGCGCCTGCGCCGGATCGATGCGGGCCCAGACTTTTTCGCCGGCCTTGGCGACATAGCCGGAGGTGGTGCGCGCCCGCAGCACCTTTTCGCCGACCTTGAGGTCGACAATGTCGAAGCCGCCATAAGGCTGGATGATGTGGGCCTCGACAGGCTGATAGCCTGCCTGCTGCTGGTGACTGATCAGGACGCCTTCGGGGCGAACGCCCAAGGACAACTCGCTGCCTGCCTTCTTGGCCTCAAGCATGCCGATCAGTTCACCCGGCAACTCGAAGCTTGCTGAATCGACCGCAACCTTCACCTTCCCCGAATCCTGGGAAATGCTGGTGCCCGTTATGTTCATCACAGGCGAGCCGATGAACTGGGCAACGAACAGATTTGCCGGGTAGAGGTAGACCTCGGTGGGGCTACCTACTGCTGCAGGATGCCCTCGTTCATGACGACGATGCGGTCAGCCAGCGACATGGCCTCGACCTGATCGTGCGTCACGTAGATCGAGGTCGAGCCGTTCTCGTAGTGCAGGCGCTTGAGTTCGACGCGCATGGTTTCGCGCAGCTTGGCATCGAGCGAGCCGATAGGTTCGTCGAGCAGCAGTGCCTTGGGTCGACGCACCAGCGCGCGGCCAATCGCAACACGCTGCATGTCACCACCCGAGAGCGCCGAAGGACGCATCTTGAGAAGGTGGCTGATCCCCAGCGACCCGCCGACCGAGCGCACGGTCTTGTCGATCTCTACCGCCGAAGTGCCGACGGCACGCAGGGGGAAGGCCAGGTTCTCGTAGACGGTGAAATGCGGATAAAGCGCGTAATTCTGGAAAACGAAGGCGATGTCGCGGTCGGCAGCGCGCAGGTTCTGGATCGGCTTGCCGTCGAGCAGGATTTCACCGCTATCGATCTCCTCAAGGCCTGCAATGGCCCGCAGCGTAGTGGTCTTGCCGCAACCGGATGGGCCCAGGAACACAACGAACTCGCGGTCCTTGATAGTGAGGTTGACGTCGCGGATGACGTGGACAGGGCCGAAGTGCTTGTCGATATGGCGAAGTTCAATCTCAGCCATGTGTGTTCCCCCTGACAGCGGCCGAGATGGAGACCGCACCTGTATCGTCCTCGTCGACCTTGGGACCGTCGGGGGGTGGGATGTGCACGGCAACATTGAAACCGATGAGGCCGATCAGCATGATCAGCACGGAGTACTGATGCAGAAACTCCACCCACGGTTGGCAGAGGCACAGTATGCCGACCAGCATGAAGATCATTGAGCCGGGCTCAAGGATGCGCGCATTGAAGCGGCGAAACGCCTGCTGCTTTTCGTGCTTGATCTGGGACTGATCAGCGGTCATTTGCGGATCGCTCCGAAGCTCATGCCGCGCAGCAGATGGTTGCGCAGCAAGAAGGTGAAAATCGCGACCGGGATCAGGAACAGCACCGTACCGGCAGCAATGACGGTCCAGTCCTGCAGGCCCGTGCCGATCTGGCTGGGAATGAAGGGCGGCGCTGTCTGGGCGCGGCGGTTCGTGAGGATCAGCGCGAAGGCGTATTCGTTCCAGGCCGTTATGAAACAGAACACTGCAGTGGCCGCGATGCCGGTTGCCGCCTCGGGCAGGACGATCTTGAAGAAGGCCTGCATGCGCGTATAGCCGTCGACGAGGGCAGCCTCTTCGTACTCCTTCGGGATCTCGTCCATGAAGCCTTTCATCAGCCAGACAGCGAACGAGACGTTGAAGGCGGTGTAGAGGATGATTAGGCCGATATGGGTGTCGTTCAGACCAACCGCCCGGTACATCAGGAACATCGGAATGGCGACGACGATGGGTGGCAGCATGCGCGTCGACAGAATGAAGAACAGCAGGTCGGCCTCGCCCTTCACCCGAAAACGCGAGAAGCCGTAAGCCGTGACCGTACCGAGCGACACCGCAAGGATTGTCGACGTGATGGCAATGATCAGCGAGTTGATGAAGCGATCTGGATAGGCCGAAAAGACGACGTTGCCCTTGCCGTCTCGGGCGAGGCGTTCGCCACCGTCCAGCACCAGCCGTTCCCACCACGGCGCTGCCTCGTAGACTTCGGGCGCGACCGGCGCAGTCAGCTGCGCTCGCTTGGTGAACAGCTTCACGAACGGCGTGATCTGGGGCTCGAATACGATGCTGGGCGGCACCGAGGTTGCCTGCACGAGCGGCTTGAAGGCCGTCGTGGTGATCCAGTAGATCGGCGACAGGAAGATGAGCGTGATGACGATCACAATCGCAATGGCAATGCGATTGCCGAGCCGTCCGGAGCGCGTTGAAACGACAGCCATTCTAGCGCTCCTTAGCCTTGTTGAGATACTTGACGTAGATGTTGGTGATGCACAGCACCATGATCAGCACGATGTAAGCGAGCGCCGAAGCGGGCCCCGTTTGCCACTGTGCGAATGCCATCTTGTAGAGCCGCGATGAGATCAGCTCCGCTTGCGGCTGGCCGGTCATGACGAAGGCGATATCGAAGGTCTTGAAGGCCTCCATGGTGCGGAAAATGACGGCGATTAGGAGGATCGGCGCCACCAGTGGCAGGGTGATGCGGAAGAAGGTGTAGAACTTGCTGGCGCGATCGATCGAGGCGGCTTCGTAGAGATGCTTCGGCACGGCGCTGAGGCCGGCGAGCGAGAGCAGCATTACGAAGGGCGACCACATCCAGATATCGGTGATGGCGACCGCGTAGAGCGCGAGATTCGCATCGGTCAGCCAGGCGGTTTTGCCAAGGCCCAGCGCGTAATTGAGGATGCCCCACGACGGGTCGTAGATGAGTTTCCAGAACAGGCCTACCACGACCGGCGAAAGCATCATGGGCAGCAGCAGGAGCGTCGTCAAAAACCCCTTGCCGGGGATCGGCCGATTGAGCATCAGCGCCAGCCCGAACCCGACGACAAACTGCCCCGAAACCGAGACGATCACGTACCACAGCGTGGTGGAAAAGCTCCGCCAGATCACCGGATCGGCGAGAATGTCAGTGTAGTTCTTGAGCCCAACAAAATTGACTGCCGCCTTGCTGGACGCACGGAAGTCCGTGAACGAAAAGCCCAGCGAATAGAGCAGCGGAAACACGTTGAAAATGATGAGGAACGCCACCGTCGGAATGACAAACAGGTTCCTGATGGTGATGTCGCTCCAGCCGCGCGACGCGCGCGCGAATTTGGACTGAGCGTCGTCATCATATTCGTCAAGGCAATATCCCCCGTTAGAAATGGCCCGGGAAGGAGATGGCTCCCCTCCCCGGGTCGTCGTCGTTGGATTATTCGGCCGGGTAGCCGGCGGCCTTGAGGCTGTCGACCCAGGTGACGGCGAGCTTGTCGAGCGCCTCCTGAGCGGTGCCATTGCCGTTCACGACATAGTCGTAGAAGGCCTGCTGGCCCTCATCGAGCAGCTCGGCATATTCGGGCAGTGCCCAGAAATCGCGGACCTTGAACATGGTCTCGTAGAAGGCCTTGTTGTACGGCGTCGCGTTCTGGAACTCCTCGGACTCAAGGATTGCCGCAGCGGCCGTGTAGCCGCCCAGTTCAGCCCACTTCTTCTGCGTCTCATCCTTGACCAGCCATTCGAGGAACTTCATCGCCTCTTCCTGGTTCTGGCTGTAGGAGACCAGCGAGATGCCCTGGCCGCCGAGGGCGGCAAAGTCATGACCACGCGGGCCGGGCGGGTTTGCGAAGAAGCCCATGTTGGCGGCCTGCGGATTGGTCGCCTCATTGAGCAGCGACGGGAAGAACGCGAAGAAATTCATGCCCATTGCCACCTGGCCCTGCGCGATCGCCGTGTTCACTTCGGCGAAGAACGCATTGCCCCAACCCGGAGGGCCAAAGCCGTAGAGCTTCTTGTAGTCCTCGAGACCTTCGGCCGACTCTGCCGAGTTCAGCAGGCCAGTCACCTTGTAATTGGCGTAGTCACCGAGCGACCCGCCATACGAGAAGATGAAGGTTTCAACGCCCATCGTGATGGCGTCGCCGGGGACCTGCGTATAGACCGCAGCGCCATAGCGATTTTCGGCCGGACGGTGGAAGAACTCAGCGATGTCGACGAGCTGCTTGAGGTCCTTGGGCACGCCCAGATCGTAGCCGTACTTGGCCTTGAAGTTTGCCATCTCGGTCGGATCTTCGAACCAATCCTTGCGATAGGCCCAACCGACCGCGTCGCCTTCCAGCGGCACCGACCAGTACTTGCCCGAGCCACCCGGATATTCCGAGTAGAACTGCATGGTGGCCGGAGCCATGGTGGTGGTCAGATTGTGCTTGGCGACAAAGTCCGTCAGCTCGACATAGTGGCCACCGGTCGAGCCGGCGCCCAGCCACTGGCTGTCGCCAACGACGAGATCGTAGGCGGAACCCTGGGCATTGAACTCGGTGAAGGCCTTGGTCTGGAAGTCCGGCCACGGCACGGTTTCGACCGTGACGGTGACGCCGGTTTCGGCCTGATAATCGTTGACGAGTTCCTGCAGATAGTTCGCCGGGTCCCATTCAGCCCAGAGAATAGTCAGCTCCTGTGCGAGCACGGATGTGCTCGACATCAGCATCAGGCCAACACCGGCCAGAATGCCCTTGGATAGATTGCGCATAGTGGTTCCTCCCTTAGCGCGACTGGTTTGGTCGTTCGTCCCTTGGCCCGGCCGGATGGCCTTGCCGCCCCACCTCCATGGAGCGCCGGCAGCCCGCGGCGCGATGACCGCGCCTCGCGAGCCCGCCGAATTCGACGGGTGAGATGGGAGGAAAGATTGCGCGGCGAACGGGTCCTCCAACCGGTTCCTCGCGCATGGCTGACGAACGTTCCTCAGGCTCGTCAGCCGCACCCCTCCAATGACGCAGAAGTCTCCTCTCACCTCTGACGCGAGAACCAGAATTCACCAGTTCATGCGTCCGCGTCAAGCTAACATGCTAGCATTATTGCTCAGATCGCCTCCGTCCGGTTGATTTTGTTTCCCGGGTTTTCCTCGGCGGGGCCTCTGCTATGGCGGCCCGGATCAGCGCACCGGTCGTCCACTGGGCCACATCCTGGGCTTCGTCGAACTCCAGACCCCAGATGTCCTGGAGCACGAGCAGCAGTTCAAGGCCGTAACTGAGCGACAAGGCTTGCGCGAGACGGCGGAAGCCGGCCTCACCGAGTGTATCTCGAAGTGGCGCGATAGCGGCCTGCAGGACGTCGACGCGATGCCCACGCTTGAAGGCGGGTTCATTGCCAAGCGTGCCGGCACGGCGCTGCGCCCACTGCTCGAGCGAGAGTTTCAGCGAGGCGCGAAAGGTCGCCTGGAACTCGGCGATGCGCGGCATGGAGACGGCCAGCAGATCCCTGACACGCGTCTCGGCGTCGTCGGAGTCAGAGCGCCATTCGAGAATAGGGCCGAGGCCTGCATCGACCACGGCATGGACCAGTGCGGCCTGGCTCGGGAAATAGCGATAGGCGGTGGCGCGGGAAACTTCGGCCGCCTCGGCGACATCGCTGACCGATGGGGTCTGGCCGGCCTGCATCAACGCTACCGCAGTCTCGAGCATGAGCTTGCGCGTCCGGGCGCGAGGGCCGCGCGGCGGGTCGATGGCGATATTCTGCTGTTGTTCTGATACGGCCATTCCGAAATGATACGCACATCTCAAAATGCTTTGCAATGGCGCGCCAGCTCTGCCTATGATGGCTCATGGAGGCGGCATCCGGAGCAGCCGAAAAGGCGCGCGGACCGACGACACATCTCTGGCAGACCTGAGGTCGCCAGTGGTGCGAGGGGAGAGCATGGCACGCATCTACGTGGTGGGCACCGCCGACACCAAGGGCGAGGAGTTGGCGCATCTGCGCGGGCTGATCGCGCAGCTGGGCGCGACGCCGGTAGTTGTTGATGTCGGCATCAAAGGCGCCACGATCCCAGTGGATGTCAGCGCCCGCGAAGTGGCCGCGCACGGCGAGCCGGGCATCCTTGAAAGTACCGAACGCGGACCTGCCGTGGCCGGGATGATGCGGGCGTTCGAGCGGTTCGTCACCACGCGCACCGACATTGCCGGCATGATCGGCATCGGAGGCGGCGGCGGCACGTCGATTGTCACTGCCGGTATGCGGAAGCTGGGCATCGGGCTGCCCAAGATCATGGTCTCGACGCTCGCCTCGGGCGATGTCGGACCCTATGTGGGCGTGAGCGACATCATCATGATGCCCTCGATCACCGACATGGCAGGGCTCAACCGGATCAGCCGGGTGATCCTGGGCAATGCGGCGCAGGCCATCGTGGCGATGAGCCTTCATCCGCCGCGCGTAGCGGACGGCAAACGGGCCCTCGGCCTCACCATGTTCGGGGTGACCACACCTGCGGTGACCGCAATGGTCGAGGCCCTGAAGGCGACCTACGAGCCTCTCGTGTTCCATGCAACCGGCACTGGTGGCAAGACGATGGAGATGCTGGTCGACAGCGGGTTGATCACCGGCGTGCTCGATATCACCACGACCGAGGTCTGCGACCTCCTGGTCGGCGGCGTGCTGGCCGCAGGCGAAGACCGTCTGGACTGCATCGCGCGCACCAAGGTGCCCTACGTGGGGTCTCTGGGCGCCTGCGACATGGTCAACTTTTGGGCGCCCGAGACGGTGCCTGAACGCTTTGCCAATCGCACCTTCTACAACCACAATGCCAATGTGACGCTGATGCGTACGAGCGTCGACGAGTGCCGCGCCATCGGCGAATGGATCGGTGGCAAGCTCGATCTCTGCAGCGGGCCCATCCGCTTTCTCATTCCCGAAAAGGGCGTCTCGGCGCTCGATATCGAGGGCGGGCCTTTCTGGCTGCCGGAGGCCGACGCCGCGCTTTTTGAAGCGCTTGAGCGGACGCTGCGCCCTGCCCCCAACCGCAAGATCATGCGCATGCCGTTGCATATCAACGATCCGAGATTTGCCGCCGCCGCCGTGACGGCATTCACAGAAATTGCCAACTGAAAGATCTGCTTATGGCTTCCATTGCACGCGCCGAGATCCTCAAGAAGTTTCACCAGATGGTGGCCGACAAGCGCCCCATCGTTGGCGGCGGCGCAGGCACCGGCCTGTCCGCCAAATCGGAAGAAGCCGGCGGCATCGATCTGATCGTGATCTATAATTCGGGTCGCTATCGGATGGCGGGCCGCGGCTCATCGGCGGGACTGCTCGCCTATGGCAACGCCAATGACATCGTCAAGGAAATGGCAGTGGAAGTGCTGCCGGTGGTCAAGCACACGCCGGTGCTGGCCGGGGTGAACGGCACCGATCCGTTCGTGCTGATGCCGCAGTTCCTCGCCGAGCTCAAGGCGATGGGGTTCTCCGGCGTGCAGAACTTTCCCACCATCGGGCTCTTTGATGGCGTGATGCGGGTGAGCTTTGAGGAGACCGGCATGGGCTACGGCCTCGAGGTCGACATGATCGCAAAGGCCCATGCCATCGACCTGCTCACCACCCCCTATGTGTTCAACCCTGACGAAGCGACGGCGATGACCAAGGCGGGCGCCGATATCGTGGTGGCGCATATGGGGGTAACGACTGGTGGCGCAATCGGCGCGACGTCGGCAAAATCGCTCGACCAGTGTGTCGTCGAGATTGATGCCATCGCAGCGGCAGCACGCAAGGTGCGCAAGGATGTATTGGTGATCTGCCATGGCGGCCCGATCGCGATGCCGGATGACGCGCGCTACATCCTCGACAACTGCAGCGGCGTGCACGGGTTCTACGGTGCCAGCTCGATGGAGCGCCTGCCGGTCGAGGTGGCGATCAAGGGCCAGGTCGAAGGGTTCAAGGGGCTGAAGCTGAAGTAGCGAGTAGCGAGTAGCGAGTTTGTTCAGGCGTCGGCGGTTGGCCATCAACCCTACTCGCTATTGGCTACTCTCTACTCGCACCAAAAGGAGCAAACGATGGCTGAGAACAATTTCGTCTATCCCAAAGACGTGCAGAAGTTCGGTTTCGACTGGGGGCAACTGGCGCTGACGGTGGCGCCGGAGGTCAATGGCGCCAAAACCTTTTCAGGCGGCGTGGTCGACCTGCCGAGCGGCCAGGGACACAGCCGGCACAACCATCCCGGATCGGAAGAGATCATCTTCGTGATCTCGGGCGAAGGCGAGCAGATGGTGGAAACACCGGACGGCGTGCCGGTGGTGCAGAAGGTCAGCGCGGGCTGCACGGTGTTCGTGCCCGAAAGCCGGTTTCACTCGACGCTCAATACCGGCAAAGGCCCGATGCAGCTCTTTGTCGTCTACTCACCCGCCGGGCCTGAAAAGCTGCTGCGCGAGCTACCCGATTTCCGGCTGCTGTCCAAGGGCGCGTAGGGCCGGCGTCTGCGCCCCCGGGCAACTGTCATACGGCTGTCATCTCCGTCGCTTCCTTGTCGCGCGGCGCGCGCAAGGGGGCGGACATGGACGAAGATCTGGACCGGATCAAGCAGGCGATTGCCGACGATTTTGACGAAGAGCTGGAGATGCAGCTCGAGGATGACCGGCTCGACGAGCTGGTCGCCGAGGGCATGTCCGGACCGGCAGCGGATACGATCGACCGACGCGACTATTTCCGCGAGCTGTTCCGCCTGCAGCACGAACTGGTGCGGCTACAGGACTGGGTGCAGCACAAAAAGCTCAAGATGCTGGTGATCTTCGAGGGACGCGACAGTGCCGGCAAGGGCGGTGCGATCAAGCGGGTGACGCAGCGGCTCAATCCGCGCACCTGCCGGGTGGTTGCGCTATCGGCGCCGACTGAAAAGGAAAAGGGCCAGTGGTACTTTCAGCGCTACGTGCCGCATCTGCCCGCGGCCGGTGAAATGGTGCTATTCGACCGCTCCTGGTACAACCGCGCGGGCGTTGAACGGGTGATGGGCTTTTGTACGCCCGAAGAGCTCGAGGAGTTCTTCCGCTCGGTGCCCGAGTTCGAGCGCATGCTGGTGCGCTCGGGCATTATCGTCGTCAAATACTGGTTTTCGATCACCGACGAGGAGCAGGAATTCCGCTTCAAGATGCGCATCCATGATCCGCTCAAGCAGTGGAAGCTCTCGCCCATGGATCTTGAAAGCCGGGTGCACTGGGAAGACTATACGCGGGCCAAGGAAGAGATGTTTGACCGCACGCACACCGCCGAGTCGCCCTGGTGGGTGGTGCAGGCGGTGGACAAGAAGCGGGCGCGGCTCAACATGATTGCGCACCTCCTGAACCAGGTGCAGTACGGAGACGTGCCCAAGCCAGAGATCGCTTTGCCGCCCCGTGTGCGGCACGAGGATTATGTCCGCCACCCGGTGCCGCCGGAGCTCTATGTGCCGGAAGTCTACTAGGCCCTTTCACGAGGCACGCGCAAAGCTGCCATGCGTGGGTCGTCACGCAAGATTAAGGGCGCTGTGCCAGACTGAGGTTCTGGTTCTGGGGCAGCGTCACTATGGAAAAGTTCGATCTCATCGTCATCGGCTCTGGGCCGGCGGGTCGCCGGGCGGCAATCCAGGCGGCCAAGCTGGGCAAATCCGTGCTGGTGGTGGAGAACCGACTGCGGGTCGGCGGTGTGTCGGTGCATACGGGCACCATTCCTTCCAAGACGCTCCGCGAAACGGTGCTCAACCTCTCCGGCTGGCGTGAGCGGGGCTTTTACGGCCTTGCCTACCGGGTCAAAAAGGACATCGAAGGCAAGGATCTGGGCGCCCGGCTGCGGATGACGCTCGACCACGAGATCGACGTGCTCGAACACCAGTTCGCGCGCAATGGCGTGCGCACGGTCGCCGGCAAGGCGCGGTTCGTCAATCCGCACCAGCTGGCGGTCAAGCACAGCGAGGAATCGGAGAGCAATTTCGAGGCGGAGAATGTGGTGATCGCGGTGGGCACCTCGCCATACCGCCCGAAGCACATCCCTTTCAATGAGACGAGCGTGTTTGACAGCGACAACATCGCCGCCGACCCGCGCGTACCCAAGAGCCTGACGGTGGTCGGCGCCGGGGTGATCGGGCTCGAGTATGCGACGATCTACTCGGCCATGGACGTGCCGGTGACACTGGTGGAGCCGCGCGAGCAGTTCCTGGAGTTCATCGATCGCGAGATCATCGAGGAGTTCGTGCACGAGCTTCGCAAGCGCGGCATGCAGCTGCGGCTGGGCGTCACCGTGGACGCTGTCGACCTCGATGCCCAGGGCTGGGCGGTGTCGACGCTGAGCGATGGTCGCAAAATCCGCACCGAGATGCTGCTTTACGCGGCGGGTCGAGTGGGCGCGACGGCGGGGCTCGGACTCGAGACCTGCGGCATCGAAGCGGATGATCGCGGCCGGCTGAAGGTGGACCAAAAGACCTTCCAGACCAATGTGCCCAACATCTATGCGGCGGGCGACGTGATCGGCTTTCCCTCGCTTGCCTCGACCGCGATGGAACAGGGCCGCATCGCCGCATGCCACGCGTTCGGCGCGCCGATGCCGCCGGCGCCGGAGTACTTCCCGTATGGCATCTATGCGGTGCCAGAAATCTCCACAGTGGGCCTGACCGAGCAGCAGGTGAAGGAAAAGAGCATCCCCTACGAGTGCGGCATTGCCCGTTTCCGGGAGACGTCGCGCGGGCATATCATGGGGCTGCAGAGCGGCATGATGAAGCTGATCTTTTCGCTGAAGACCCGGCGGCTCCTGGGCGCGCATATCATTGGCGAGGGGGCGACCGAGCTCGTCCATATCGGCCAGGCCGTGCTTAACCTCAAAGGCACGGTCGACTATTTCGTCGAGAACGCCTTCAACTATCCGACCCTGGCGGAAGCCTACAAGATCGCAGCGCTCGACGCCTTCAACCGCATGGCGCCGCGCGAGCCAGGCAAGGCAGCCAGTATCGAAGGTTAGGGACCGCAACAGACCGCCTAAGGGCGGACTGGAAACCGCGGGCCGGGATCGCTAGGTATGGGCGGAACACCCATCCCAGCAAGGTCCCCCGAACATGACCCGAACGCCCATCGACCCCGTCAAACTCGACAAGCTCGCGGAGGTGGCGATCCGGGTTGGGTTGCAACTCGCCGAGGGGCAGGACTTGGTGCTGACCGGGCCGTCCACAGCGCTGCCGTTGATCCGCAAGATTGCCGAGCATGCTTACAAGGCCGGGGCCGGCGTGGTGACGCCGATCATTTCGGACGAAGAGGTGATCCTGGCGCGCTACCGGCATGCCAATGCCGCGAGTTTCGACAAGGCAGCCAACTGGCTCTACGAAGGCATGGCTTCGGCGTTCTCGCGCAACGCGGCGCGGCTCGCCATTGCCGGCGACAACCCGATGATGCTCGCTGGGCAGGATCCGGCCAAGGTGGCACGCGCCAACAAGGCCAACTCGATGGCCTACAAGCCGGCGCTCGAAAAGATCACCGGCTTTGATGTGAACTGGAACATCGTCGCCTACCCCAGCCCGGCCTGGGCAAAGCAGGTGTTTCCCGACGACGCCGAGGACGTAGCGATCGAAAAGCTCGCCAACGCCATCTTCGCGGCCAGCCGCGTCGATTTGGCCGATCCGATCTCGGCGTGGAAAGAGCACAATGCCAACCTCAAGAAGCGCTGGAGTTGGCTCAACGCGCATGCCTTTGCGTCGCTCGCCTATACCGGCCCGGGCACGGATGTGACGATCGGGCTTGCCGATGGGCACCAGTGGAAGGGCGGCGCCAGCCAGAGCAAGAACGGCATTACCTGCAACCCGAACATCCCGACCGAGGAGGTATTTACCACCCCACACGCTTTGCGGGTGGAAGGCTATGTGTCGAGCACCAAGCCGCTCAGCCACAATGGCACGCTGATCGATGGCATTCGGGTGAAGTTCGAAGGCGGGAGAATTGTCGAAGCCAAGGCGACCAAGGGCGAGGACGTGCTCAACAAGGTGATGGACACCGACGAGGGCGGTCGGCGCATCGGCGAGGTGGCACTGGTGCCGCACTCGTCGCCGATCAGCCAGTCGGGCATCCTGTTCTACAACACGCTGTTCGACGAAAATGCCGCCAGCCATATCGCGTTGGGGCAGTGCTATGCCGACTGCTTCATCAACGGCAAGTCGCTGACCCCCGAGCAGATCCAGGCCCAGGGCGGTAACAAGAGCCTGATTCACATCGACTGGATGATCGGTTCAGACAAGATCGACATCGACGGTATCAAGGCCGACGGCAGCCGCGTGCCGGTGATGCGCAAGGGCGAGTGGGCGACGGCCTGAGCGGATGAGGGAGATGGCCGGTGCCGCGAACAGCAGGCGCCGACCATCCGATCTCTCCGATTCCAGGATGTGGCCGAGGGCCATCCGGAGCGGCCCCGAAACTTCCGCTCCGACGTGTTCGCCATCCTGACAGCCACGCTTCCCGACGAGGTCCATCGGTCAGCGCGGCCAGCCTTTTTCCTCCAGCTTCGGAGACTTGTTTAGTAAACTCGATGGGCCGTTATGCGGCCGTGATGTAGCCTTCAGCCTGAATCTGGCCCAGGCGACGGCGCCACATCGGGCTTTCGGCAAGGACGAAGGATGCCTCCTGCCCTCGACTATCCGGCAATTGGGCGAGCTGCGCGACGAGTTCTAAGGCGTCGCGCCGCTTCTGCCGGACGCAATGGCTCTCGTAGGCGTCCAGCAGGGCCTCACGACGCTCGGCCAGCGCTGCTGGCACCAGGTGTTCGAGGCTCCGCTCGGAAAAGTGGATGCTGCGGGCATGGGAAAGTACGGCGCTCGCTTCGCCGGGACGCAGGAGGTCGAGGCGCCCGAGATGCGCCAGAGTTGCCTCGATGTCGACAATGGGCTCGGTGAGGGGCAGCCAGCCGAGCTCTGCTGGCGCGTGGACGAGGCCGACATCGGCGTCGTCGTCACGCGCGCCCGAAAGATAGCTGCGGGCAATGGCGCCAACCGGCTGCATGCCGAAGCGGGCGCATTCGGCGGCACGCAATGCTCCCATCGACGCGGCGCCCAGTACCGTTACGCCGCGCGCCAGGGCAAAGAGGATTTCCTTGTGCCAGACAGCTGCGACGGCATCGAACAATCCATCGACGAGGCCAACGGCTGTGGCACCGTCGAGTACGGCGCGCACCATGTCGCCGTGGGCGGCGGGTGGACGGATGTCGATGTTGCCTGGCGCGTAGTCGGTACCGGCCAGGCTGGGGCCGACGAAGATTACTTTCACCATAGTCCAAGCATGGCTCCTGTGGCGCGCGGGCCGGGGCGCCAGTGCCGGTTGGTTGATCTGTCCTCAAGCCCATGGGCGAGGAGGCGGACGACGGCGATGCCCGCCTCGTCGCCGCCGAGTGGAAAGGCCGCGATGCGGGTGATGCCGGCAGCCACAAGCTGTCCCTTTGCATGGGCAAAGAGTGCCTGCAGCGAGGTGCCATGGCAACCCGGCGGGTGGCCGTCGCGGCTCCGCGCCCGCAAGCGTTAGCAGCGATTGCAGAGAGGTACTGAGCCGCTGGTGATACTCGGCAGGGTCAAAGTCATCCCGCGCGCCGGCAATGTTCGAGACACGGGTCTGCGCAGCCTCGGTGATGGCGCGAATGGCGGCACGGGCCGCTACAGGGTGACAACCGCAGCCGGCCGCAAGGTCGAAGTAACGGGTCGTGGCCTCGCCAGCTGGGGAGAGCAGTGCGAAGATGACCGGAAGGCCAATGGCCGTGGTCTGGTCGAAAAGCGTGAGGTTGAAACCCGCATCCCGCACGGTCCGAGCGAGGTCATCGACGAGCGGATCGGTAAATGCGCTGGGCTCGATGCGCGTTGCGCCAGCTGCAGCATCGGACTTGAAGATCCAGAGCGTGGTGGCATCGCGCTCGACCAGTTCACAGAGAGCATGAAAGGTCGCCTCCTCCAGTGAGTTACCTGAGGCGAGGCCATTAGTGGACTGGCTGATGTCGGCGAGCGTTTCGGCGCCGCCGATGATCAGGGCGTCTCGCGGGGCGAATACGCTGGCACCGGAAAACAGGTCCCTGCCCTCTAGCCAGCTCAGTTCAAGGTCATCGGGGACGGTCTGGCCCTGCGCCAGCCAGGGCGAGACGTCGAACATGGTTCGTCCGGACTGACGGATAGCACTGGCGGTGGCGTGGATCGCTTTGACTTCAGGGCCTTCGGCGATGGCGTATTCGATCGCTTCCATCACGGCGGAGGCCATGGCTGCGGCATCGTCGACGCCCTTGCCCATATTGACCGAGAGGGTCCGGGCGTTGGGTCGGATGGCCGCGAAACATGGAATACCCAGCACATCCAGCCCGGTCTGGCGAGCCAGTCGGGTGATGCCGTAGCGCGGCATGAACGGACGCATGAGGGCCACCGTCTCGGACGGGCTTCGCAGCCTGTCCGAGTACGTTGGTACCGGCGTTGCCGCCGGTACCGGAGTTCGCGATGTGATTTAGATTCAGATGGTTATCAGGCGTAGAACCAACGGCCTGAGGCCACGTCTCGGGTATCTGCCGCGATGGCAAAGTCGACGCCCTTGAGCGAGCCGGAGGCCCGCAGATCGTCTGTATTCTTGAGCGCGGTCGATGCCGCGTCGACCGAAGAAACGGTCATGGTCTGGGTATCGACGACAAGCAGGTCGTTGGAATTCTTCTGTCCGATGATGACGTAACGCATGGCTTCTGCCTCCTGTTGCCTCTCATTTGAAACCTGCCCTGCGCAGGCCCTCAATGTAGAGATCGACGTCAGCAGGATCCCGCATCGGCAGGCGCCGCGCCCAGTTGGCGATGGTGAAATCCGGCTGCAAAGAGAGAGCCCGGAGCCGGTACTGGCGCGCAAGTTCCTTGTCGCCTTCCATGGCGGCTGCCGCCGCCAGGAGCCGCAGCGCTGGCTCCTGATTCTTCATGCGCTGCAGCGCAGCCATGGCGTCCTGCCAAAGGCCCTGAAAATAGTTAATCCCGCCCAGTGTCCACCAGTACTCGTCGGGCGGAATGGGGTTGAGCAGAAGCGCCGCTTCAATGCGTTGGCGCGCCGCTGGAAAATCAGAATTGTGGGTGAGCGTGTCGGCATAGTCGGCCAACACGTCGGCATGATTGGGCGCGTATTGCTCGGCCCTCTCGAACTGGCGCAGACTCTCGTCGAGTTCCCCGACGAAGAGCGCAGCCCGCCCGAGTTCGCGATAGCCATTGCCGTCGAAGGGATCGAGGGCAATGGCGCGCTCGGCGTGCAGCTTGGCTTTGTCGAGCAAAGCGTGGTCGGCGCCTGACCGCAGCACCCACTCGATGACGTAGCTGCGCGCCATCGAACTTTCCGCCATGGCCAGTTCAGGGGCCAGTTCGGAGGACACTCGGAACGACTTACGTGCCTTGCGGACACGCGGCAGATCGAATGTCCGCAAGTCCTGTCGACCCGAGAGATAGTGCGAATAGGCGGTCGGGTCCCTGGTGGTGCGCTCGGCGGCAAGCTCGGCGGTCTCGACGCGATCGGCAAGGCTGCCCGCAATACCGTTGACCAGGTCGCGATAGCGCTGTGGCGCCTCGGCGACAGCGAACTTGAACTTGTCGGTCCAAACGATCTCGCGGCCGGCGTCCGGATCAGGCGTACGGCGAGCGCCAACTGCCCCGACGCATCAGCAGCGCGGTCGACAGCGACACGGCTCTCAACGGCATAATCGATCTGGTGCGAGCGGATCTCGTCGATGGCTGAGAACGGATCGAACTGCCAGGCTGAATGCGGCGCGATCACCGTGAACGAGCGCAGGCGGCAGAGACTGATGGTGACGTCTTCTATCAGCGCCGGTGCGAGGTGACGGGGTGTGTCGTTACGGCCAAACTCCTGCAACGGCGGCAGCAGCACGATGCGCGGCACCCGCGCGCGCTCTGCGCCGAGCACGGTGCGGGCATCCATGCGGGCATTCCGATTGGCGGGAACTGCCGCAACGGTGGGAGCGGGCGGCACCACCAGGGCGGCTGTCTCGGGCTCGGGCTCGGCGCGCAACGCCTTCCAGACCCGGTTGCGGAAGGCCGAAAAGATCGTCGCGACGGCGAACTCGTCGCCACTGGCGCGCGTCAGCCGCATCTGGGTCTGACACACTTGGTCGGAATAGGGCTGGACCTCGGCCAGTCGCGCCAGAGCCTGATCGGCAGCGGCTCCGCCAATCCGAAGCGCGGTGGTGCAGGCATTGGCGATGAACTGGTTCTCGATGCGTGTCCGCTCGGTCTCGATCCAGCGGGACAATTCATCAGCTGAGCCAGTGAGACCATCCAGGAAACCGCCCCGATAGAGCCCCACAAGGCGCAAAAACTCATCCGGATCGACGACGGTACGGAGGCGCAGTATTTCGACCAGATCGAGCCGGACGGAATGCCCCAGACCAATATAGGTGGCGTCCGCCTCAAACAGCTCGATGCCGTGGCGCGTCTGCTGGCCCCGGGTGTTTAGTAAAACCTGCCGCAAGTTGGTGCTGGCCTGGGCGCTGCTGGCAGTCTCCCAAAGGCGATCGGCAACAGCCTGCCGCCGGGCCTTGCCGCCATACTCGATGTGCAGCAGAGCAGCGAGTGCGAAAGCCTTCTGGCGCAGTTCTACAGTGGACCCATCCGGCAGCCGCAATTGTGGCGTGCCCAGAAGGTGCAACATTGGTGTTTCCCGCATGGCACCCGAGAATTCTCAAATCACGTTTAGAAACAATAGAAGGAGCGAACTTGACTAAGTAAAGGAAAAATACCAGAACACATAACGGTCGCATAACGCTTGGCTCGGAATAGGGCCATTTCGATAACGCAGAATGTGCGCGGGACCGGCGCTAACAGGAAACATTGTCGCTGCCAACCAGATGTGGGGCAGACGACACGCGAAGCAGACTAAGGAAGGGCTTTACTTTGGCTATGCAGATTGGGTCGCCAGGGACCTCCGGAGGCGCGCACGCCGTTGCCGACCATGAACTGGTAGAGTTGAGCGCGGATATCGTGTCCGCCTATGTTGGTCACAACGCGCTGAGCGTCTCTGATCTCCCCAAGCTGATTGCAGACGTGCATAATGCACTCAAGAATCTGCGCAGCAACAGCGGCCCGGTTGTTCCAACCGAACTGAAGCCCGCGGTGCCGGTGAAGAAGTCGATAGCCCCTGACTATTTGATCTGCTTGGAAGATGGTAAGAAATTCAAGTCGTTGAAGAGGCATCTGCGCACTCACTACGACCTCTCGCCCGAGCAGTATCGGGAAAAGTGGGGCCTTCCCGCCGACTACCCGATGGTGGCGCCCAACTACTCCGAAACCCGTTCGCGCCTCGCGAAGGATAACGGTCTGGGCCGAAAAGCCAAGTAAGTGCTCAAGAGCACAAATTGTTCTAAGCAGCCGCCCGAGAGGCGGCTGTTTTGTTTCTGAACCGCAGTTTTCCACAGCCCAGCGGGTTGTCCCGCCACCGCGATGGCCAAGGCTGTCGGTTGCGGCCATCCCGCCGCACCTCATATGCGAATGAGGAAAACTGGGAAAAGTGATGAGTTCATACCTGAAACGGTGAGGCGATCTTAACAATGCCGCGCCACTCTCGCGCCAGTGCCAGCTTTCCTCCCGAGCGCCGATGCCTATCTTTTCCAAGCAACTGATCCATACGACCCGGCCTTCGTCGGTGTTGTCGCCACCCCAGCCGGACCTGGTGGATGCAGGTGCGGTCAGCAGCCTGATGAGCGAACAGTTTGGCTTCGGGCAATGGAAGGTGATCTTTCCGGGTGAAGTGCAGATGTCGCCACAGGCCTGCGAGGTCTTTGGCGTGCCTTACAGCCCAGAAAGCCTGCCGCTCGAATTCATGGTGCAGCTCTACCACCCAGACGACCGGGGCAAGCTGCTGTCGCTGATCGCTTCGACACTGCAGGAAACGCGGGCCTTCCATGCCGTGCTACGGACCACGGGCGCCGACGGCGAAGAACGGGTGATCGAAAGCGTCGGTGACCTCCGCGTGCAGGACGGGCGGGTGACCGAACTCTTCGGCCTTAGCCGCAACATCACCAAGGAAGCGCACCGCGAGGCATTTGCCATCAGCCGCAACCGCCTGCTGCAGGACGTGGTGAGCGCAATGCCAGC
The DNA here is from genome assembly GCA_015657675.1 of Devosia sp. Classification (GTDB taxonomy): domain Bacteria; phylum Pseudomonadota; class Alphaproteobacteria; order Rhizobiales; family Devosiaceae; genus Devosia_A. The sequence goes on along the minus strand of JACDQI010000291.1, from coordinate 9,919 downwards.
GCCGATCGCCATCTTCGACGAGCGCCTGACGCTGCTCGAGTGCTCCTCCTACTGGCTCAAGTGCCACAAGCTGATGGAACGCACCGACGCGGTGGGCAAAAAGCTCTACGACCTCTTTCCGGAGATGCCGCCGGCGCTCCGCGAGGAAAACCAGCGGGCACTGGCCGGCACCGTGGTGCGGACCAAGCGCAACTTTGTCAACCCGACCACTGGCAACAAGATGGACTGCCAAGCGGTGATCACCCGCTGGATGGCGGCTGAAGACAAGGTGGGGGGCATCGTCATGCTGGTCGGCTGGCACGAGTTTGGCGTCTCTGTGGCGGCCAAAAAAGTCGAGGAAGTTGCGAACTTCGACGGCTCGCTGCTCGACATGCTTAAGGCAGTCAGCTAGCGCGGATCACCGCCAGGAAGATCGCGCCGTAGCGTTCGAGCTTGGCCTGGCCGACGCCGGGCATGCCCATCATGTCGTCTAGCGATTGCGGCCGTTCAGTCGCCATGGCACGCAGCGACACATCCTGGAACACCACATAGGGTGGCACGCCCTGTGCCTTGGCAAGGCGCGACCGCTCGGCGCGGAGCGCATCGAACAAAGCCTGGGCGCCATCTGGCAGCTCGATTGAGCGCTGCAAGGAGCGGCGCACCTCGGCGGCGCGACGTGGGCGATCCCGGCGCAGCGTGACGCGCTGTTCGCCCTTGAACACTGGACGAGCGGCCTCCGAGAGTTTCAGCGCGCCGTGGGCCGACTGGTCGACAAAGATGTAGCCAGCGGCGGTCAGTTGACGAAACACCGATTGCCAGACCCGCGGCTCGATGTCCTTGCCGGCACCGAACACGGGCTGGTTGTCGTGGCCAAACTTCTGGGTGCGTTCGGTGGATTTTCCGGTGAGCACATCGATGACGTGCTGGGCGCCAAAGCGCTGGCCAGTGCGGTAGACGGCCGCGAGAGCCTTCACTGCGGCATCTGTACCGTCCCAGGTGGCAACGGGAGAAATGCAGGTGTCGCAGTTGCCGCAATTGCCTGGATGGCTCTCGCCGAAATGGGACAGGATTGCCTTGCGGCGGCACTCCGCGGTCTCGCAGATGCCAAGCAACGCCGAGAGCTTGCCGTGCTCTACGCGTTTGATCTCATCGGGGGCGCTACCTTCGTCGATCATGCGGCGGCGCTGCACGACGTCCGCCATGCCGTAGCACATCCAGGCCTCGGCGGGCTGGCCGTCGCGTCCGGCACGGCCGGTTTCCTGATAGTAGGCCTCGACCGAGGCTGGCATATCGAGATGGGCGACGTAGCGTACATCGGGTTTGTCGATGCCCATGCCGAAGGCCACCGTGGCAACGAGGCAGAGGCTGTCCTCGGTGAGGAACGCATCCTGGTTGGCGGCGCGGGCCGCTGCATTCATGCCAGCGTGGTAGGGCAAGGCGCGAATGCCCTTGCCATCAAGCCACTCGGCAATGTCCTCGACCTTCTTGCGGGAGAGACAATAGACGATGCCGCTCTCGCCCTTGTGTTTGCCGAGGAACTCAAGCAGCTGCTCGCGCGGCTTGTCGCGCTCGACGATTGCGTAGGAGATGTTGGGGCGGTCAAAGCTCGTCTCGAACACGGCGGCATCGGCGAGGCCGAGCCGTTCGATGATGTCGGCGCGGGTCACCGGATCGGCCGTGGCGGTCAGCGCAATACGCGGCACGCCGGGAAAATTGACCGCGATGGAGGAGAGCTCGCGATATTCCGGGCGAAAGTCGTGGCCCCACTGGCTGACGCAGTGCGCCTCATCAATCGCAAAGAGGCTGATCTCGACATCCTGGATCAGGTGCTGGAAGCCAGGCGTGGTCAGCCGCTCGGGAGCGACATAGAGCAGCTTGAGCTCACCTGAACGGATCTGATCGCGGACCTGCCGCGCGTCTTCGGGCGTCAGCGAGGAGTTGAGCGCGGCGGCCGAAATACCGGCCTGGCGCAGCGCCTCGACCTGATCGCGCATCAGGGCGATGAGCGGGGAGACGACGATCGCTACGCCGCGACGGCAGATGGCCGGGACCTGGTAGCAGATCGACTTACCGGCGCCGGTAGGAAAGAGCACCACGGCATCGCCGCCGTAGGCGACGTGGCGGACGACGGCCTCCTGCTGGCCACGGAAACCGGCATGGCCGAAGACGTCGCGCAGAACCTCAAGCGGCTCGCGCGTTGGTGCAGGCCCAGGCTCTGCGAATCCTCTATCCACGCCCCGTTGGACCACACTCGCGTTTGCCAAAGCAAGCGCGCGACATAAGCAAATGATCTGGACGGGGCTGGTGCAGACCGCTAGCCATGACTGCTTAGAAGACGAGCCAAGGCCGCATCATGATACAGACGCTTTCTCCTGGGCTGGAGCCGCTGTTTCGCCGGCTGGCGATGCGCGACAGCGTCAGCGACGAGGAGCGCGCCGCCCTTCGCGACGTCTTGACTGAAGCCAAGGCTCTGCCGGCTGGTTCGGACATCGTGCGCGCGGGGGACAGACCTGGACGAAGCACGCTGGTACTGTCGGGCCTTACGTGCCGCTACAGCACCCTGGAGAACGGCAAGCGACAGATTACGGCGATCCATGTGCCGGGCGACTTCGTCGACCTGCACAGTTTCCTCGTCAAGCAGATGGATCATTCGGTGGGGTGCCTGTCGCCCTGCGTGGTGTCCTATGCGCCGCATGATGGGCTGGAGCGGATCACCGAGCGGCTGCCGCACCTTGGACGACTGCTCTGGCTGTTGACGCTCATCGATGCCTCGATCCACCGGCAGTGGCTGGTGACGATGGGTGCCTACCCTGCCCTCAACCGCACGGCACACTTGCTGTGCGAGCTCTTCATGCGCCTGACGTTCGAGAGCGGAAGGGTCGGGGAAACGCTGACCGTGCCGGTTACCCAGGCGGATCTGGGCGATACCCTTGGACTTTCCACAGTGCACACCAACCGGGTGATCCAGGAGTTGCGGGCGCGCGAACTGATCGAGTGGAAGATGCAGGAAATCAGAGTGCTCAACTGGCAGGGGCTGGTCGAGTTGGCGGAGTTCGACCCGCTCTACCTGCACCTGACACGCGAGCCGCGCTAGTCCAGCACGGTGGTGACGACGCTCAGAAGCGTTGTGGCCTCAAACGGCTTGGAAACAACTGGCGCGGCAGGGAACACAGCGTGCACCTCGTCGGCCAGTGCACCGGTGCAGAAGATCACCGGGACCCCCTGGTTGCGCAGGTAGTGTGCGAGGTCGTGCGCAGCCTGTTCCATGCGAAAGTCGAGCACGGCGACATGCACGGGATTGCCCGACACAAAGTCGCGTGCTTCGGCCACCGTGACGGCGCTCAAAACCTCGTAGCCGGCATCGGCAAGGATGGCTTCGACTTCGACGGCAATGAGATACTCATCGTCCAATACCAGCGCCTGACGCCGCGCATCGCTCGTTTGCACTGATCCCTCGAACCCGAACTGCGGGCTGTGTTGGCGCAGACAGGGAGCGTCCGCGAGAAGCCGGCCATGCCACCGAAGCGCCAGGCGGGGGAACCACATTTGTTACACGCCGCAATTATTCTTCGGGCTCGGTGGTAAACAGTAGCGGAAAACCCTGATCCCGCGCGATCTCGGTGGCCCGCGTCGCCTTGGTCTCGGCGATCTCCTTGGTGAAGACCGCCACCACGCAGGAGCCCTTCTGGTGCGCAGTCAGCATGACGCGGCTCGCCGCGCCCTCGTCCATGCGGAACTCAGCCTTGAGGATGCGGACCACGAATTCGCGGGGCGTGAAGTCGTCGTTGACGAGAATGACTTTGAAGAGTGGCGGTCGCGCCACCTGCTTCTTGGTAGCGGTACGGGGCGTGGTGACCGTGTCTGCCATTGTTCAGTCCTCCGCGCTTTGGGGTTGAGGACCGTGTTCTAGCGCCAATGGACGCGGCTGTCGCGGTTCTTGACGCCGCTGGGGCGATCACAAAAGCCGACGACGGACGACCTGGCGGGCGAGATCGGTGGCACCGCGCAGGTGGCGCAGTTCGGTGGCGGCAAAGCGCAGGCCGATGCCAATGCCGGCCGGCAGCAGGCTGGCGGCGGCGTAAAGCCCCTCCTGAGCCTGCAAGGCCGCTGAAAGCTCGAGCGCCCAACCTTCAAGGATCGAGGGATCGCGTGGCGCTAGGATCAGCAGGCTGCCGTGGCAGCTATGATGAGCGAAGTGGCGCGGCATGCCGGCGATGTCCGCCCGGTCGATGAAGACCGGTTCGCCGTCGCGACGTACCGTGATGTTGGATTGTAGACTCCGGAAGAACCGTTCGGCGCCAAGCGGATCGTGGAGGGTGAAGGCGTCGGCGACAAAGGCAATGGCCGAAGGCGCGAGATCGATGTCGAGACGCTGCACGAGCGCTGCGTCGGGAAAGAGGATGCGCGGCTGCGGCAGGTAGTCGAGCCAGGCACCATCGGCGACTGCAAGCTCGATGGTCTCCCGCGTCGTCTCGCCCGGATGTGCACGATGGACGGCGCCTGCACCCTGGGTCAGCAGTTCGGCGGCGGCACCCGCATCCAGTTGCAGGCGCTGTCGCAGAGTGTCGCCACCATGAATGGCGCCGCCAGCGGTCTGCAGGATCACGGTGCGCTGATGCGGCAGGTCCTCGGCCAGCGCGAAAGTCCTGGCGATGACATAGGGCCAGGAAAAGATGCGCCGGTCGAGCACAGTGCTGTCGCCGCGGCGGACGAAGCGAAGGTCCAGTTGCCCTAGATCGGTGAGCGGTTCGTGGGCGGTCACCGGCGGAACAGGACCTCGCGTTCGAGCAAGTCGACGACCGCGTCGATCCCTTCGCCGCGCCGACAGTTGGTGAGCAGTACGGGTCGCTGGCTGCGCACGTTGAGCGCTTCTGCGTGCATACGCGGGAGATCGACGCCGACATGCGGCGCGAGGTCGGTCTTGTTGATGACCAGCAGGTCCGAGCGGATGACGCCGGGTCCACGCTTGCGGGGAATGTCGTCGCCGCCCGCGACGTCGATGACGAACATCCAGAAGTCGGTGAGATCGCGCGAGAAGGTGGAGGCGAGATTGTCGCCACCCGACTCGATGAGGATCAGTTCGACGCCGGGGAAGCGGCGCTCGAGATCGTCGGCAGCCTCGATGTTGAGGGTCGGGTCCTCGCGGATTACCGTATGCGGACATGCGCCCGCCTCGACCGCGGAGACGCGAGCTGGATCGATCAGGCCGGTGCGGCGCACACGTTCGGCGTCCTCGGCGGTGACGAGATCGTTGGTGATCACGGCGATGTCGATGCCGCGCGCCATCAGGGCCGGGATCAGGCGTTCGACCATGGCGGTCTTGCCCGAGCCGACGGGACCACCGATGCCGACACGCGCGGCGCCGATAGTGCGGGGTGGGCGTGGGGTTGGGAGCGAGCTGGTTCATCGCAGCATATACCTCCGCATCAGCGGCACACGGGTCGCCGGTTCACACATCAGGAGCTTGCCGTCGGCGCGGACTTCGAAGGTCTGCGGGTCCACTTCGATCCAGGGGAGAGCCGCATTGCGCAGCATGTGCTTCTTGCGCAACTGACGGACGGACTTGATGGGTAGGGTGGTCTTGCTCAGTCCCAGGCGATCGGCGACGCCGGCCTCGATGGCGAGCTTGGACATGAAGTTGAAACTGACCCGCGTCGTGGCAAGGCCGAGGCCACCCCACATGGTCTTCTGCACCTGCGGTTCGGCGAGGCCAAGGCTCCCATTGCCGTCACCCATCGCCTGCCAGGTGATGGCGCCGTTCTTGATGACCGTCCAGGGTTTCACGCCGAACGAGGCGCGCGGCCAGAGGACGAGATCGGCGATTTTGCCGACCTCGATGGAACCGACATGGTCGTCGATACCGACGGCGATGGCCGGGTTGATGGTGAGCTTGGCGATGTAGCGTTTGACCCGCTCGTTGTCGGCGCGGGCAGTGGTCTCTTCGGGCAGGCGCCCGACACGCTCCTTCATCACCGAAGCCAGCTGCCAGCACTTGGCGACGTTTTCGGCGAGGCGCCCCATGCCCTGCGTGTCAGTGCCGAAAATCGAGATGGCACCCATGTCGTGCAGGAAGTCTTCGGCGGCGACGGTGCCGGCGCGCACGCGCGCTTCGCCGAAGATCAGGTCTTCCGGTGTGTTGTAGTTGAGGTTGTGCGCGATCATTGCCATCGGCAGCCCCTCCTCCATCGCATATTGCGTGTAGGGGTTGGTGGGGTTGGTGGATGACGGAATGACGTTTTCGTAGGAGCAGACTTTCAGCAGGTCCGGCGCATGGCCCCCTCCTGCCCCTTCCACGTGGTACATGTGGATGGTGCGATCGGCGCAGGACGCCATCGTGTCTTCGGCAAAGAGGAATTCGTTGATCGTGTCGGTGTGCAGATGCACCGCAAAGTCGTGCCTGTCGGCGGCGATCAGCGAGCCATCGATCACCGCCGGGGCAGCGCCCCAGTCCTCGTGAATCTTTATGGCAGCAGCGCCCCCGGCCACGGACTCCTCGACCGCCTCGGGACTGGTGCTGCCGCGGCCGAACAACGCGTAGTTGACCGGCGAGCTTTCCATCCCCTGCAGCAGCAAGCCGAAGCTGCGGGTGGTGCCGCTGCCGACATCGAGCGGACCACCACCAACGAGCGTGGTGGTGCCACCTGCGAGTGCATGTTCGGACTGTTCAGGAGAGCCGATATGGGCGTGGCTTTCGATCGCTCCGGCGGTGACGATGAAGTTGTTGCCCGGGATCTGCTGGGTGGTGCTGCCGACCAGCATGTTGGGTGTGATACCCGGCATGGTGTGCGGGTTGCCTGCCTTTCCGATGCCAACAATGCGACCATCGCGGAGGCCGATGTCGGCCTTGATGATACCGGTCACCGCATCGATGATGGTGGCGCTGTAGATGACGATGTCGAGAATGCCGTCGCTGGGCCGGGCGTAGGGATCGATGCCCTCGCCGTCGCGGAGGTTCTTGCCGGCGCCGACGACCAGTTCGTGCCCGTGGATGGCATAGTCGTGCTCGATCTCGACCAGCAGTTCGGTATCGGCAAGGCGGATGACGTCGCCCTTGGTGGGGCCGTAGAGGCGGGCATAGGCAGCGCGCGAGAGGGTGGTCATTGCGTCATGCTCCCTTGTAGCCGCGGGTGCGGGCTTCGGTGAGGCCACGCTGCTTGGCGCCCTCGGCATCGAGATGGCCATTGACGAGGCCGGCCTGACCCTGCACGACACGTCCGCCGGCGATGGGGACGAGGCGCACCGATTTGACGACGCCCGGCTCGAAGCGGACCCCCATGCCGGCGGGACGGTCGAGCTTCATGCCCCAGGACTTGTCGCGATCGAACTCGAGCTGGCGGTTGGTCTCGAAGAAGTGGGTGTGGCTCCGCACCTGCACGTCGCGATCGGCAGTGTTGACGACATCGATGGTGACCGACGGACCATCCTCGAAGAAGGTGATGTCGCCATCTGGGGTGAAGATCTCGCCCGGATAGCTGGTCTCGGTCAGCGGCAGGTTACCGATGCTGATCGGCTCGAAGAGAACGAGGAGCTTGGTGCCCTCGGCGAAGGCGCATTCGATGTAGACCATGGGGATCATTTCGGCGACACCGGGCTCGACATCGTCGGTGGTGAGGAGCCGGCTCGCCATGTCACGGATCTGCGCGTAGGGCATGTCGCGACGCGCCGCGAGCATCACCTCGTCGGTGAGCAGCGCGATGGCCTCGGGGTGGCTGAGGCGGATGCCGAGTGCCTTGTTGCGCCGCGCCATCTCGGCCGCGGTGAAGATGGTGAGACGATCCATCTCGGTGGGCGTCAGGTTCATCGCGAGGCCTCCTGTCAGGTTGCAAACATGCGGACGTGGCGCGACGGCCGCGGGTGACGGCAATATCGATGAGCGGCGTAAAGCTCGACGGCTGCAGGTCGGCAGGCAGGTCGGCCTCCAGCAGGTCCACAAGGACCGGACGTGCGGCGCTGAGCGCCTGCTGCGCCTCGACGTGACCGATGCTGCCGAGCCGCACGGCGGCGCTGACGAGGCCAGTGACGAGCGTCCAGCCGGACAGCAGTTGGGCTGCCGCGAGATCGAGGCCGGCATCGCGAAAGGCGAGGGCCTGGATGATCGGCAAATGGCCGAGGCGAATGTCGGCGGAGACATACGGGCGATAGCTGACCGACAGCGGACCGCCGAGGCGAACAGCGATGCCGAGCAGCGCCTTGCCGGCGCGGTGAGAGCCATCGCGCAGTTGTGCCGATGGAGTCATGGCCTCGGCGAGGCGATCGACGGTGGCGACGGCGTCAAGCGTTTCGGCTGCGTAGGCGCGGCAGAGGAGCGGCCGGTCCATGCTGGACCAGCGGAAGCTCAGATGATCGGCGATGAGCCCATCGAGCGCGGCGGCTTCAGCGAGCCAGCCGTCGGCTGCGAGCCCCTCGATACCCCAGGAGAAGGCAAAGCCGCCTGCCGGATAGGCACTGTCGCCATACTGGAGGAGCGCAAGGGCGGCGGCAGTGTCAAACATGGGTGATCTCGCTGACACTGCCGTCGTCGAGCAGCGGCAGGATGCGGGCGCGATAATCGTGCAGCGGTCCATCGAGGAGGACCACCAGGCAATCGTCCTCGAAGCGGACGCGCCAGTGCAGATTGCCGGCGTTCCAGCCGAGCTTGAGCGCCGCCTCGGCATCGGTCGGTTGCAGCCGCCATACGGCCTGCTCGCCGAAGCGGGCGATGATGGCGCGGCCTGGGTCGATGTAGAGCAGCGCGCCATCGGTAAGTGCCTCGTCGCGATCGAGGCTAATGGCGCAGTCGGTGCCGCGATCGGTGGCGAGGCGAAAGCGCTTGCGGCTGGCATCAGCAGGCGGCACGAACAGCAGCTCGATGCCGCCCGCATGTTCGAGATCGTGCAGGAGGCCGCGATAGGCCGGATCCTCGGACTGGCCAATGATGCCGTGCAATCGCAGCACGCCTGCCTCCCTAGTGGGTGTTGAAGATCTGCTGATAGGCGGCGAGGGCGGCGCGGGTGGCCGCGACCTCGTCAGCCGTTGGATGATCAGGGTCACGCGCCGCCGGCAGATGACCGAGCTTCATCAGTGCCGCCATCAGCAGCAAACGCGCCTTAGTGGAGGTGAGGTTGAGGCCAGCGATCGAGTAGGGATCGGGGTCGGCAAAACCCTCCTGCGCGCCGCGGCCGACACGCACCATGGGCAGGCCCATGTAGCTGGCGCGACGGAGCATTCGCATGCGCAACTCGGACGTGCCCATGCCGTAGGGTACGAGCCCTTCGACCACAAAGCCGCCGAGGCGTCCGCACTTGAGCTTGAGATCGATCTGCATGAGCAGATCCGGCTCCTGCGCCGGATCATCGCCAAAACTGTCGGCGAAGTAACCGCCTTCCTTGAGGATCGAGACCGCCGGAATGGCATCGGCAAGCAGGTTGCCGGCGCTGTCCTTGATAGCGAAATCGTAGGTCTCGATGCCGCTCGCGCCGAGGCGAGTGGCCTTCACCGAAGCGGGGAGCCTGGTGAGGTTCACGTCGGAGGTCGCGGTGTGCTTATAGGCCGGGATGTAGGTCATGTACGGCACGCCGCCGTGGGTCACCTGGCCGATGATGCCGCCATGGCCGCCGGTGGCCACATAACCGCCTGGACGTGCATCGACCTTGGCGACTTCGCGTGCGGCAAAGAACTGCTGCTCCTGTATGACAACCGTGCCGGCGCGATTGCCGCCATGGCCGTCCTTCCAGATGCCGCTTTCGATGTACGTGACGCTGTCGACGATGTTGGCCGGACCATCATTGCTGATCTGGCCCTGCGGCCGCTGCGCGGCGTTGCAGGCGATCGGCAGCTTGGTGTCGATCAGCAGGTTGAACCAATAGGCTGTCTCTTCGACCTGCGGCGAACCCTGCGTCCAGATGGCGCCATCGTACTTGCCCGAGGCCATGACGGCCTGCACCTCGTTGGTGATCTTGGC
>JACDQI010000290.1 GCA_015657675.1 Devosia sp. | reverse complement strand
TGCACATAGGCGGCCTTCCACGGCTTGGGGCCGAGAGCGCGCAGGGTCGTGGCGGTGTGGAAGGTACCGGCGCCCATCTGCATGTCGTAGGGCTGCAGGATGACGCAACCCTGCTCTGCCCAGAAGCGCTGCAGCGTCAGGATGAGCCCCTGGAAGGAGTTCTTGGGGTCCATATGGGCGGGACGGTCGGTCATTGGTACTCACCGGCTTCAATTGCGGCGCGAACCTAGTGGCAGCGGGCCAGCCGGTCAATCGGCGTAGCGGCTCAGGGTCTGTCTTCGGGCGCCCGGAACTTGCCGTCCTTGTCGCGCTTGAGGGTGACGACGTCCGGGCGAGCCCGCTCCTGCAGGTCGCGCTCGCGCTTCTGCTTGTCGACGGCTTTGAACTCGCCCTTCCAATCGCGCCAGATACGGCGGACGCCGAGGAAGATGGCAATGCCGATGCCCAGGAAGATGACAACGCGGAGTATCAGGTAGGTCATGTCAGAGGCCGACACGGGCCCAGACGGCCCGATCCTCAAGCGCCGCAGCGGCGTCATTGGCGAGAGAAAAGCCCAGATTGGGCAGAGCGAACATGCCGCGCTTGGGTTCGATAAGCTTCAGGATGACCTCGGCGCCGAAACGGTCGCGCAGCACCTGATGCAGATCGCCGATGGAATCGACGAGGCCGAGGTCCAGCCCCCGGACACCGCTCCAGAATTCGCCGGTAAAGAGCGTGTCGTCGGGGGCTTTGAGCTTGCCGGCCCGCCGCGTCTTTACCCAGTCGATGAAGACCTGATGGATGTCGAGCTCCAATGTCTTGATGCGGTCGACGTCCTCGGCCTTTTCCGGGAGGAAGGGGTCGAGGGTCGATTTGTTGCGGCCGGCGGTGTGGACCCGGCGCTCGACGCCGAGCTTGGCGATGGCCTCGACAAAGCCGAAGCCGGCCATGATGACGCCGACCGAGCCGACGATGGACGACGGATCAGCGATGATCTCGTCGCCGGCGGTCGCGATAAAATAGCCGCCGGACGCTGCGGCGTCTTCGACGAAGACCAGAACGGGCTTGTTGTGTTCGGTAGCGAGGTCACGGATGCGCTTGGCGATCAGCCGCGACTGCACCGGCGAGCCGCCGGGCGAATTGACCACAATAGCGACGGCCGGGGCCGATTTGATGGCGAAGGCCCGCTTCAACAGCGGAGCGACGCCGGCGATGTTGAGCCGGCCGGGGCGCGTGTCGGAGGCGATGACGCCCTGCAGGCGGACGATTGGGACGATTGGCGCGCCCTTGCCGAACAAGCGGCTGATCGGGCGAAGAAAGCGGTTGGTCATCAAATCCCCATCGAAAGTACGCGACCAGACTTAGGCAAGAGTGGGCGCAATTACCAGTCGAGCCGGCCTGTCCCCTGAAAGATGGCGTCGAACGCCGGCTGAAAGCCCCGTTCCTCGGCGAGATGCAGGGTGCGCGAGGCGAGGAGCCGGGTTGGCGCACGCGAGCCCTTGATGCCTCGGATGAGGATGCGGCTTGCCGCTTCGCCGTCGCGAGGCACCAGCGGCAGCACGCTGATGGCGCCGAAGCGGGCGGCAAAGCTCGCTAGCAGCACCGGCAGGCCTTCGGCAGGATAGATGAAGATGATCTCCCCATCGGGCGACGCAGTGGATGCGGCGGTCTTGACCCAGAGGTCGAGACTTTCGGGCGTCATGTGTCGGGCGGCGCCACGGGCGGCGGCAGGGGCCGTGCCGCGCGCCGGATCGAAGAACGGCGGATTGGCAATCACCGTGCCAAAGCTGTCCGGCAACAGGCCCGCATTGACGCGGGTCAGGCCGCGGGCGGTGATGTCGACTTCGGCGACGCGGGCTCGGGTCTCAAAGCCATTGGCGACGACATTGGCCTGCGCCAGCGCTGCAACTGCCGGGTCACGCTCGGCCAAGGTGCCCACAAGTCCGGGGTTTAGGGTCAGGGCAACGAGGCCGGCCGTGCCGACCCCTGCCCCCAGATCGAGCAGGCTGGCGCTGCCACGATCGACGGCGGCGCCGAGCAGTACAGAATCGAGGCCGGCCCGGAAGCCTTGCCGGGGCTGCGACAGATTGAGCCTGCCGCCCAGAAAGGCGTCCTGGGTCAACGATTGTTGTTTTACAAAATCCGTCGCTTGGTCTAGGGACATCGCACCCAAGGTTGCCGGTCGCACACGAGACAATAGTCCGGAATGCACCGCCCAAACGAGGACTTTATGGCAAGTTCGTCAGCAGCGGCGACCCAGCAAGCGGCCGGCGCGGGCGCATTGGACCGTCTGCTCACCGTCACTCATGACGGTATGGAGCGGGTCAACGCCCTGATCCTCAAACGTGCCGAGTCGCATGTGGACATGGTCCCCAAGCTGGCGCGCTACCTGATCGAGGCCGGTGGCAAACGCTTGCGGCCAATGCTCACGGTCGCGGCGGCGCAGCTCTTCGGACGCGGCACGGGCGCTGAGATCAACTACGCCGCTGCGGTCGAATTCATGCACAATGCAACGCTGCTGCACGACGACGTGGTCGACGAGAGCGACCTGCGGCGCGGCCGGCCGGCGGCGCGGATGATCTGGGGCAACCAGGCCAGCGTGCTGGTGGGCGATTTCCTGCTCGGCCAGGCGTTCATGATGATGGTGGAAGCTGGCGACATCAACGCGCTGGGCGTGCTCTCGAAGGCGGCGACGATCATTGCCGAGGGCGAAGTGTTCCAGCTGGCCAAGGCCAGGGACCTCGAGACCACGGCAGACGACTACGGTCAGGTGATCCACGCCAAGACGGCCACTCTCTTTGCCGCCGCGGCGGAAGTCGGAGCCATGGCCGGCGGGGCGGATGCGGCAGGCCGCGAGGCTCTGCGCGTCTATGGCGAGGAACTGGGCCTGGCCTTCCAGCTGGTCGACGATGTGCTCGACTATCGCGGCGAGGCCGGCACGCTGGGCAAGAATACCGGCGACGACCTGCGCGAAGGCAAGATGACACTGCCGGTGATCCTGGCGCTGGCCGATGCGAACCCGGCGGAGCGCGATATCATCGCGGCGGCGCTGGGCAAGGACGAGACGCCGGACGGCGTGATGGCGCAGGTGGTCGCAATCTTCAATCGCCACCGCAGTCTCGACCGCACGGTGGAGCAGGCTGACGCCCATGTGCGCAAGGCCCGCGCCGCGCTCGAGACGCTGCCGGCATCCGAGATGCGCACGCTGCTCAGCGATATCGCGGATTTCTACGTCGGGCGGGCGTACTAGCGGTTTTTTGGAGCTTTGGTGCCCGCGACCTCGTGGTTCCTGCCCGTTCCATCCCCCGCGCCGTCAAACGCTAGGATGACGGTGGGTGGGGGAACAGGGGGGCCCAGGAGTGGGATCCACCCTCGGCCACGGCTTGAAGCCTAGATCACCGGCGCAGCCGCGACCCAGAAGGTGGGCCAGTGGGCGCGGAGGGCGTGGGCGGCGTTGTGGGCTTGGGCGCTGGAGCCGAAGAGACCGAAAACCGTGCCGCCCGAGCCCGACATGCGCGCCAGCATGCAGCCATCGACAGCGCCCATGCGGGCAATCAGATCCCCGATCAGCGGCAAGAGGTCGATTGCCGGGGGCTCAAGGTCGTTGCGGGTTTCGGCCAGCCAGATGCCCAGTTGAGCCGGGCGGGTCAGTGGCGTCGGCAGGGCCGGCATGCCCGGATTGGTGCGGCTCTGCAGGCGGCGGAAGACATCGGCGGTCACGACCGGCCGCAACGGATTGACCAGCACCATGTGCAGCTCGGGAAAGTCCTGCAGCGGATGGAGGATTTCGCCGACGCCGCGGATTTCGCAGGGTCGGGAGAGCAGGCAGACCGGCACGTCAGCACCGAGGCCAAGCGCCAGTTCGGCCAGATCGGCGAGTGGCAGCGGCTCAGGATCCAGCCCGGCCAGCAGACGGAGCGCAGCCGCAGCATCGGCCGAACCGCCACCGAGACCAGCGGCGACGGGCAGGTTCTTGCGCAATTCGATCTCAAGGCCAGTGTCGACCCGGTCCGGCCAGCGGGCGCGGAAGGCGGCGACGGCGCGAGAGACCAGATTGCTGTCGCCGCTGCCGGCTGCATCGGCAAAGGGGCCGGTGACGCGCAAGGCATCGCGGCGGGCCGGCGTGGCGACGATCTCGTCGGCGACGTCGGCGAAGACGACAAGACTTTCGAGTTCATGATAGCCGTCAACCCGGCGCCCGGTGACATGGAGCGCGAGGTTGACCTTGGCCGGCGCCGTCTCGATGACGGGAAAAGCGGTTGGCACGGCCACCCTAAAGGGCAGGAGGCGCCGCAGCCGGGGCTGCTGGCTTGTCGAGAACTGCCTGGTTGGCCGGCTTGGGCGGTGGTGCGGCGGGCTCGCCGTCAGCGGCCTGCGGGACTACAGGCTCGTCCAGAGGGCCCTGATTGGGCGAGGCGAGCTTTTTCTCCACGCGGGCCTTCACAGTGCCTTCCTTGTCCACCGAGACGGCCACATTGTACTGGAAGCGGGCCTCCAGCTTGCGGCCAGCGCGCCAGTAGGCATCGCCAAGGTGGTCGTTGATCTCGGGATCGTTGGGCTTGAGCATGACGGCCTGCTCGAGCGTTTCGACGGCATCCTCATAGCGGCCGAGACGGTAATAGGCCCAACCGAGGCTATCGATGATGTAGCCGTCATTGGGCGCAGCAGCGACCGCCTTTTCGATCATCTGCAAGGCTTCGACCAGGTTGACCCCCTGATCGACCCAGCTATAGCCGAGATAGTTCAGCACCTGCGGCTGGTCGGGGCGGAGTTCGAGGGCCTTCTTGAAGTCGGCCTCGGCCTTCGGCCACTCCTTGTTACGCTCGTAGGCGATGCCGCGCACATAGTAGAAGCGCCAGTCGCCGGGCAGATCGCCCGGGGTGACTTCAAGGGCCTTGGTGTAAGTTTTGGCCGCATCAGCATAGCGCTTGTCGGTGCGCTGCAGGTCGCCAAGCACCGAGAGGGCGTCGAGGTCGTTGGGATTGGCGTTGACGATATTGCCCAGCCTGCGCAGAGCCTCGGCCCGATCGCCCAGGGAATCGATGTTTTGGGCCATACGAACGACCGCAGTCGGCTTCATCGGCGAACCGGCAGGAACCGCTTCGTAGAGCGCGTTGGCGGCTGTGTGCTCGCCGCTGTCATCGAGGAACTGGCCGAGCACCATGGCGATGATGTCGGCGCGCGGATCGAGATAAAGGCCAAGGCGCAGGAAGACGAGCGCCAGCTCGTTGTTGCCTTCGCGGGCGAGTGCCACGCCGATGCCGTGGAACATCTCGGCTGCGCCGGTCTGGACGTTGTCCGCAAATGGTCCGGGCGCCTGCTTGGCTTGGATGGTGACGCGAACGCTGTCGACCAGCGGATGGGTCAGGCCCTCGCCGGCAAAGCTGTTGAGGATACCTTCGGCCTCGTCGAAGCGACCGGCATTGCCCAGCATGCGGGCATAGGCTTCGACGATACGGGCGACGTAGGGGTCGGTTTCGTAAGCCTTGGCGACCAGATCGATAGCGCGATCATGCTGGCCGGCGACATCGGCCATCAGGGCGCGGTGGAAGACGAGGAAATCGTCCAGGCCATTGGCGGCAACCGGTTCGAGGCTCTTGAGCCCATCCTCGAGCTTTCCCTCACCCACCAGAGCCCAGGCCCGGATGATGGCGCCGGTGATGCCGGAAAAGCTTTCGTTTCCAAGCTTGTCGAGGCCGGAGATGACGTCGTCGAACTTGCCTTGCTTGAGTTCCTCGGTGGCGATGATCAGCAAAGCCAGCTCGTTGCCGGGATCGACTTCGAGCATGTGGCGAGCGGCGTTGGCGGCGTCGGCGATACGTCCGTCGGCAGCAAAGGCGATGAGCGCGGTCTGGACCACCTGCGGATGGTCATAGTCACCCTCAAGAGCGTCGCGCAGGTAGCGCGAGGCGGCACCGGTCTGCATGGCGTGCAGCGCCGCCTGACCGGCGAGATAGCTACCGGCTGAACTGGGCTGATGTGGCAGGAAGGTCTCTGCGGCAGTGGCCGCGCCGGACGTGGCAAGGACCGTCACCAGAACGGTGGTGGACAACAAGCGCGAGATCAGGGTCACAGGCTCAGGCACTCCGGTGGGTCGGTTGGGACCGATTAGCGCATAAAGATGGGCCATTTTGCGGCTGCGCCGCAAGTGCGGGCCACAGTTTCGTGAGGCTGCTACATGCCGGCATAGTTCGGGCCACTGCCGCCCTCGGGCGGGACCCAGGTGATGTTGCGGGCCGGATCCTTGATATCGCAGGTCTTGCAGTGAACGCAGTTGGCGGCATGGATGCGGAACACCGGAGCGCCCCCCTCCTCTGCCAGCTCGTAGACGCCGGCCGGGCAATAGAGCGGTGCAGGCTCGCCAAAGCGCGGAAGATTGTCGCGCACCGGCACGGCGGGATCGGCGAGGCGAAGATGGACCGGCTGGTCCTCATCATGGGCGATGTTGGCGAGAAACACCGAGGCCGCGCGGTCGAAGGTGGTCTTGCCGTCCGGCCGGGGATAGGCGATCGGCCGGACCTCGGCGAGGGGCTTTAGAGCATTGGCGTCGGCCTTGGCGTGGCTGAGCGTGCCGAAGGGCGAAAAGCGCAGCAGCGCCTGGGCCCACATGTCGATGCCGCCAAGCACGACCCCGAGCCCAAGTCCGAAGCGGCTCCAGAGCGGCTTGACGTTGCGCACCTTCTCGAGCTCGGCGCCGATGCCGGTGGCGAGGACGCGGGCGTTGAGATCGGCCAACGTGTCATGGGCGCGACCGGCGGCAACCGCTTCGCCGACGGCATCGGCAACGGCCATGCCGGAGCGGATGGCGCTGTGGATGGCTTTCAAGGCGGGGACGTTCATGAAACCCGCAGCGCAGCCGATCAGCGCGCCACCCGGGAAGGCCAGAGTCGGGATCGACTGCAGGCCGCCCGAAGTCAGGGCGCGGGCGCCGTAACTGACGCGGCGAGCGCCGTCGAGCAGCCTGGCAATGGAGGGATGGGTCTTGAAGCGCTGGAACTCGCCAAAGGGCGAAAGCGTCGGGTTGGCATAGTCGAGATGGGTGACAAAGCCGACATAGAGCTGGCGGTTGGCCGCGTGATAGGCAAAGCCGCCGCCAGAGGTGGAAAAGTCCAGCGGGTGGCCGAGATAGTGGTCGACGCGACCCGGCTCGTGGCGATCGGCGGGGAGTTCCCAGATCTCCTTGATGCCGAGGCCGTATTTCTGCGGACTGTCGCCAACAAGGCCGAAGCGCTCAATCAGCACCTTGGCGAGCGAGCCCCGGGCGCCTTCGCCGATCAGGGTGTATTTTGCTTCCAGAGCGATGCCGCGGGCAAAGCCGGATTTGGGATTTCCCTCCGCATCGACGCCGAGATCGCCGGTGATAATGCCGCGTACTGCCCCATCAGGGCCGGTGAGCAGATCGACTGCGGCGGTCATCGGGAAGATGTCGACGCCGAGTTCTGCCGCCTGCTCCCCGAGCCAGCGGCAGAGGGTGCCGAGGCTGATGATGACGCCGTTGGGCGTGTGCATCTGCGGCGGGAGCAGAAAGCCCGGCAGCGGGATATCGCCGGTGGCGGTGAGGTAATGGAAGGTGTCGCGGGTAACGTCCTGGCCGACGGGGGCGCCGCGCTGGCGCCAGTCGGGGATCAGTTCGTCGAGGCCGACGGGGTTCATCACCGCGCCAGAGAGGATATGGCCACCGATTTCGGCGGATTTCTCGACCACGGTGACAGCAAGATCGGGGTGGCGTTGCTTGAACCGGATGGCGGCGGCGAGGCCAGCAGGGCCGGCGCCGACGATCACGATGTCGGTGGGGAGGGTTTCGCGGTCACCGGCCTCGGCCAATCGATGTCGTCCCTGAGTGGTTGGATCGGTCGCGCTGGCAGCGCGCGGAGGGCTGTGACATAACAGAACTCATGGCTGAAGATCGACCGCTAAATGACGCCGAAATGCTCGCGGCGCTCGACTGGTATCGGGCGGCGGGCGTGGACCTGGCCGTCGTCGAGACACCGGTCGACCGCTTCGCGGCATCGGCCGCGGCGCCGCGTGGTCGACCGGCCGTAGCCCCGACGCCGCAACCGGCCATGCCGCGCGCGGCGGAGCCGGCGGCCGCACCGCCCGTGACGATATCGCTCAATGCGGACCCGTCCGAGACCCGGGCGTTGGCTGCCGGTGCGCAAACGCTGGACGAGTTGCGGGCGGTGATGGATGCCTATGACGGGTGCCTGCTCAAGAAGCGAGCAACGCAGCTCTGTTTTGCGGACGGCAATCCGGACGCCGAGATCATGCTGGTGGGGGAAGGCCCTGGCGAGCAGGAGGACCTCACGGGTAAGCCGTTCGTCGGGCGCGGCGGGCAGCTGCTGGACCGGATGCTGGCGGCGATCGGGCTCGACCGCACCAAGGTCTATATCGCCAACATGGTGCCCTGGCGGCCACCGGGCAATCGCAACCCCACACCGGAGGAGCTGGCGCTCTGCGCGCCTTTCCTTCATCGTCAGGTGGAGCTCGTGGCGCCCAAGCTGTTGGTGACGCTGGGGAATGTGCCGACGCAGGCGTTGTTCGAGACCAGCCTGGGGATTACCCGGATGCGCGGGCAATGGAAGACGCTGAGCATCAACTCGGTCACGGTCCCTGCCCTGCCGACGCTGCATCCGGCCTATCTCTTGCGCACGCCTGCCTCCAAGGCGATGGCCTGGCAGGATATGCTCAGCCTCAAACGTGCCATGCAGGAAAATTCTGTAGCGGGTTGAAGGATCGGCCCGAATTTGGTCTGAGTTGATGGGCAAGCGGGCCCTGCTCCCGCAGCCTATCGGAATCGCACCGCGCCATGTCCTCCGCTCTCAAGATCTATGCCCTGTTCATCGGATCGGCGCTGCTGATGTTCGGCGGCGGCCTGCAGGGCCTTCTGCTCTCGGTGCGCGGCGCCGAAGAGCAGTTTTCGCTGCTGGCGCTGGGCCTGATCGGTACCGGCTGGTCGGTGGGGTTCGTAGCCGGATCGATCACCGTACCGATGCTGGTGCAACGGGTCGGACATATCCGGGCGTTCTCGATCATGGCGGCGATCGGCACCGTGACAATCCTGCTCAACCTGCTCTGGGTCAACGATGTCGGCTGGATCGTGCTGCGGGCCTTTTCGGGCTTCTGCTTTGCGGGCGCGGCGATGATCGTGGAGAGCTGGCTCAACGAGGTGGCGGACAACCGCAGCCGCGGCACCATCTTTTCGGTCTATGTGACCATCAACATGGCGGCCTCGACCATCGGGCAGTTGGCGATGTCGATCACCGGCACCGGGGGCTATGTGCCGTTTGTGGTGGGCGCCATCGCTTTCATCTGCGCAATTCTCCCCAGCGCCATGACCTCGACGCCGCAGCCGCGGCCGCTGAAATCGGCGCGGCTCGATGTGCGACTGCTCTACAAGACCTCGCCCCTCGCCGTCATCGCCAGCTTTTCCTGCGGCATGGCCAACGGCACGTTCGGCACGCTGGCGCCGGTCTATGGCTACCAGACCGGGCTCGACGCCGCCGGCATTGCGCTGCTGTTTTCGGTGACGGCGATCCTGGGCGCCCTAGCGCAGATCCCCGCCGGACGGCTCAGCGACAAGATGGACCGGCGGCTGGTCATTGTGTTTCTAAGCGGCGGGGCGGCCGTCATCGGGCTGCTGACGGTGCTGATCAGTACGGCGGGGCTGCTCTCGGGCGGCAGCGTCCTGACCTATATCCTGTTCGCGCTCTATGGGCTCACCGCCTACCCGCTCTATGCCATCGCCGTGGCCCATGCGAACGACTTCGCCAAGGACGGCGAGTTCGCGCGCGTGGCGGGCGGCATGCTGCTGATCCTCGGCGTCGGCCTTGCCATCGGCCCGATCATCGCCTCGTGGGTGATGCAGAACGTGGCGCCGGTGGGTCTCTTCATTGTCACGGCAACGTTCCACGGCGCACTGGCCGTCACCGCGTTCCTCCGCATGAAGGTGCGGCCGGTGCGCGACGCCAAGGGCCGCGTGCGCTTCCGCGCCATGAACGCGGAAAAGGGCGTGACGCCGGGCTCGGTCGATCTCGATCCGCGCTCGGAGGAAACGCAGGAAAACCTGCCGCGAACCGCTGCCACCTCGCGACCGCACGAGGCCGACATCATCGTGCCCGAGCCGCTCAACCCGACTGTGATCGTCGAGGACATTCCCAAGACGGTGAAGAAACCGGCCAAGGCCGAAAAGCCCAAAACGGAAACGGCCCCGGCCGATCAACCCTCCAGCGACAAGACGGCGGATAAAGATGTTCAAGAGTGAGTTCGACCTCGACAAGCCCTTCACCCCGCTGAAGATTGCCGTCCTGGCGGTGTCCGACACGCGGACGCTGGAGACGGATACGGCGGGCGCGTTGCTCAAGTCGCTGATGGAAGCGGACGGTCATGTCTGCGCTGACCGGGCAGTGGTGCGCGACGACATCCACCAGATCCGCAACGCGGTGATGGGCTGGGTGGTGAACCCGGAGATCGACGCGATCATTACCACTGGCGGCACCGGCTTTTCCGGCCGGGACGTGACGCCGGAGGCGCTCGACCCGCTTTTCCAGAAGCGGATGGATGGGTTCTCGGTGCTGTTCCACCAGTATTCATCGACCACCGTGGGGACCAGCACGCTGCAGTCGCGCGCTACCGGCGGTCTGATCGGCGAGACGTTCGTCTTCGTGTTGCCCGGCTCGCGCGGCGCCTGTCGCGATGCCTGGGAGGGCATTCTGCGCGCCCAGTTGGATAATCGGCACAAGCCCTGCAACTTCGTCGAGCTGATGCCGCGGCTGGCAGAGCGCTAGGCTATCCTCGTCGTCGCCTCCTTCATTCACTGTCATCCTCGTGCTTGACGCGAGCACCCATGTTGCCGCCAACACGCGGTCGAGATGGGTCCTCGGATCAAGTCCGAGGATGACGTTTTGTGGGGTGGGTGCGGGTCCAAGTTGCCGATAGCTGTTCTCATTTTTGTTCTTCCTTTGTTCTCATTCCGCTGCTAGCTTTGTTCTCACGATGCCGGCCGAGTCGGCGTACCGCGGAGACAGACGATGGCAATGCATGTTGCACCGAGTTTCGAGGCGCTGGAGAAGCTGAGCCAGACGCGGGATGCCGATCTGATCGGCCGCCGCCTGGTCGACTCACAGGCCAATCGCGGGCGCGGGGCGCAGAGCAATCGCGTCGGGCGGTTCGAGACGCAGAGTCGCGAGGCGGTGGACGACGGCTGGGGTCAGGTCGAGGAACTCAAGGGTTTTGAGACCATCGAGCATGTCGAGCGGGCGCGGACGATTATCACGCGCAACGACAGCCCGGATATCGGCTTTGACCGGTCAATCAATGCCTATCGCGGCTGCGAGCATGGCTGCTCGTATTGTTTTGCCCGACCGACGCATTCCTATCTCGGGCATTCGCCTGGGCTGGAGTTCGAGCGCGACATCTATGTGAAGGTCAACGCGGTCGAGCAACTGAAGCGAGAATTGGCCGACAAGCGCTACAAGCCCAAGCCGATCGCCATGGGGACCAATACCGACCCCTACCAGCCGTCCGAACGCAAGCACAAGCTGACGCGGGAGATCCTCAAGGTGCTGCTGGAGACGCGGCATCCGGCGACGATCACCACCAAGTCGGCCCTAGTGGTGCGCGACCTCGACATTTTGCAGCCGATGGCAGAGCTAGGGCTGATCCGGGTGGGCATTTCGGTGACCAGCATGGATCACAAGCTCAGCCGCAAGATGGAGCCGCGTGCATCGTCGCCGGAAAAGCGGCTGGAAGCGCTGCGGCTGCTCAGCGAAGCGGGCGTGCCCACCGGCGTGATGGTGGCGCCGATCGTGCCGGCGATCAACGACATGGAACTGGAGCGGATCGTCGATGCGGCGGCAGCGCAGGGGGTGAAGTCGGCGTATGCGATCATGCTGCGGCTGCCGGGCGAGGTACGCGACATTTTCCGCGAGTGGCTGCTGCGGCACTATCCCGACCGGGTGCGGCACGTGATGAGCCTCGTACGAGACATTCGCGGCGGCAAGGACAATGACCCGAATTTCGGCACCCGCTTTGTCGGCGAGGGTCCGTATGCAGTGCTGATGCAGCAGCGACTGGAGAAAGCGCGCGAGCGGCACGGACTGACTGAGAAGCTGCCGGCGCTGCGCACCGACTTCTTTGTGCCGCCGCGGCTGGAAACGGCGCAGCTCGACCTGTTCTAGAGACTCTCGCGGCGTCACGGCCGCGAAGGCGGCGCCGGGCGCAGAGGGCTGGTGAGCAGGCCCCGCGCCGGCCGACCGCCTTCGCGACCCTGGCGCCGGGGGAACTGCCTGAGAGGTGAGTATGGATGTTGCCCGTACCCACAGGTGTCATCCCAGCGAAAGCTGGGATCCACTTTTCCACCTGCGCCGGTGGAGAAATGGACCCCAGCTTCGCTGGGGTGACAGCAGTGGTGAGGGTAAGGTGCCCGTAGGTCGCCTCACTCTCGGTGGCAGGCGGTTCTTATGTCCAAGGCACTTGAACTGCCCCGGGCCATTCGCATGCTTGGGCATGGCCACCGATTCGAAAGACAGCAAAGGTCCGGACCTCGCCTTTGAAAGGCGAGCGCTGCGCAATGGCGCGACCGTGGTGGCAGGCGTCGACGAGGCCGGCCGTGGGCCATTGGCCGGGCCGGTGGTGGTGAGCGCCGTGGTGCTCAACCCCAAGCGCGTGCCAAAGGGACTGGACGACTCCAAGAAGCTGACCGCCGAGCAGCGCGAAGAACTTTATGACAAGATCCTCGGCGCGGCGCAGGCTGTGTCGATCGTGATGGCGCCGCCGCTGGTGATCGAGCGGCTCAATATTCTGGGCGCGACGCTCTGGGCGATGCGGCAGGCGGTGATCGGACTCTCCCTTACTGCCGACCATGTGCTGATCGACGGCAACCGGCCGCCCAAGGACATGCCCTGCCGGACCGAGACCATCGTCGGCGGCGACGGCAAAAGCGTTTCAATCGCGGCAGCGTCGATCCTGGCGAAAGTGACGCGCGACCGGATGTGCGCGATCATGGACTGCGAAGAGCCGCATTTCGGATTTGCCGGACACAAGGGCTACGCTGCGCCGCTGCATTTGGCGGCGCTCAGCGAACATGGTCCGGGGCGCCACCACCGTATGGACTTTGCCCCCTGCGCCCAGGCCCTGCGCCTCCGCTCGGTGGCCTGAAAGCTCGGCTCCAAGCTGCAGCATCAGGCACAGATCGCGCGCTAACCCTCTGTTAACCCTGACGCTTAGCCCCGCCTTAACCCTAGCAACCTACAAACGGGGAGTGAGTTTTGCGTTGGGGTTTTGAGTATGTTGCGTACCGCGCGTCAACCGGACGAGACTGCCGTTGCGGAGCACGCTCCCCTGCCCATCGACACGATCCTGGTGGGCGATTGCATCAAGCACATGAACAGCCTGCCGGCCGGTTCGGTCGACCTGATCTTTGCCGATCCCCCCTATAACCTGCAGCTCGAGCAAAGCCTGACGCGCCCCGACCAGTCCAAGGTGGATGCGGTCGACGACGACTGGGACAAGTTCGAGAGCTTTGGCCATTACGACGTGTTCACACGCGCCTGGCTGCTGGCGGCGCGGCGCGTACTCAAGCCCGATGGGGCGCTGTGGGTCATCGGCTCGTACCACAACATCTTCCGCGTCGGCGCGACGCTGCAGGACCTCGACTATTGGCTGCTGAACGACGTGGTGTGGCGCAAGGCCAACCCGATGCCCAACTTCCGCGGCACGCGCTTTACCAATGCGCACGAGACGCTGATCTGGGCGGCGCGCAGCCAGAAGAGCCGCGTCACCTTCAACTATGAAGCGCTCAAGCTTGCCAACGACGACACGCAGATGCGGTCGGACTGGCTGTTCCCGATCTGCACCGGCGCCGAGCGGCTGACCGACAGCGACGGGGAAAAGGTGCATCCGACGCAAAAGCCGGAAGCCCTGCTCTATCGCGTGCTGAGCGCCACGACCAAGCCGGGCGATGTCGTGCTCGACCCGTTCTTCGGCACCGGCACCACCGGTGCGGTGGCCAAGAAGCTGGGGCGGCATTTCATCGGCATCGAGCGCGAAGACAGCTATATCGCGGCGGCGCTCAAGCGCATTGCCAGCGTGCGGCCCTACAGCGCCGAGGCGATTGCGCCGACCCAGACCAAGCGCAGCGCGCCGCGCGTGGCGTTCGGCTCGCTGATCGAAATGGGCATGATCCAGCCCGGTACGTTCCTGCATGACGAGCGCATGCGGTTTACCGCCATGGTGCGGGCCGATGGCTCGCTGGTGTCGGGTGAGCATGCCGGCTCGATCCACAAGGTCGGCGCGCTGGTGCAGAAGGCCGAGGCCTGCAACGGCTGGACTTTCTGGCATGCCGAACTGGATGGGCGACTCGCCCCGATCGACACTTTCCGCGCCGGAGTCCGGGCGCAGATGGAACGACTTTCTGCCTGAAGACCTCCAACCTAGCGTCAGGCCGTTTCGCCGCCGGTTCCATGCATGGACCGGCGGCAGTCTTTTTGGGGGGGCAGTCGGCCAACAGCCTACAGGAGACCTCATGGTGAGCTTGTCGAACCACGAGGTCGGGTGCGGCGATGGTGCCACGGCCTCGTCCTTCGACAGGCTCAGGATGAGGCCTAATGTGGGGGGGCTAAAGCCCGGCGGCGGCCAGAACCTTGCGGAAGACGGTGGGGAGGGCTTCGCCGCCGAGGTCGGTGGGGGAGGACCACCAGCCGCCATCGAGGCTCTTGGGATCGACCGTGGCGGACCAGACGTCGAGCTCGAGGCGGAAATGGGTGAAGATGTGGATCACCTGGCCGCAGGGACGCCAGTCGGCGGCTTGCGGGAAGGCGGGGTCGGCCTTGTCTCCTGACCAGGGACTTCCCGGCGTTTCGGTCATCTTGGCGAGAAGGCCGGTGTCGGCACGGGTCTGCAGGTAGACGTCGCCGGTGGCGTCGCGCATGACGAAGGCGTGTCCGTAGCGCACCGGGCGCTCGGGCTTTGCCGGTTTGATGGGATAGACCAGCGGATCCAGGCGGGTGCCGGCGCAGCCGGGCTGCAGCGGGCAGAGCATGCAGAGGGCGGCGCGCGGGGTACAGATGGTGGCGCCGAGATCCATCAGCGCTTGGGCGAAATCGCCGGCGCGGGCGGGCACGGAGGCCTGCACCGTGTCGCGGATGGTGTCCTTGGCCTCGCGCACCGGCACGGGCAGCGCCAGATAGCGGGCGAGAACGCGGTCGACATTGCCGTCGACCACCGCGATCGTCTCATCGCTGGTGATGGCGGCAATGGCGGCGGCGGTGTAGGGGCCGATGCCGGGCAGGGTCAGCAACTCCGCCGAATGGGTGGGAAAGACACCGGCGAACCGTTCGACCACCGCCTGCGCACAGGCATGGAGGTTACGGGCGCGGGCGTAGTAGCCGAGGCCGGCCCATTGCTTGAGGGCGGCATCGAGCGGCGCCGCGGCGAGATCGGCGACGGTGGGCCAGAGGCTGGTGAAGCGCAGGAAATAGGCGGTAACGGCGGCCACGGTGGTCTGCTGCAGCATGACTTCGCTCAGCCAGACCGAGTAGGCATCGGGGCGGATGCCGGCGGCGCGATCGGCGGGGCTGACGCGCCAGGGCAGCGTGCGGGCGTGCTGGTCGTACCAGGCGAGCACGGCGGCGGCATCGAGCGGAGACGGGTTTTGTGCGGGACGGGCTTGCGGCATGATAGGCTCAGAGACATGGATGAGCTGGCGCAGCGGCGCAAGCCGGATCGGGCCGTTGTGAACGACCCGCGCAGAGGAATGTGACGTCATGGCTGCAAAGCCCAAGGCGGAGGCGGTGCCCAAGCGGCTCAACCGCACCGTGGACATTGCCGAAGCCTTGAAGGGCGCGCTGGACCCGGCGATGCGCAAGCGCGGCTTTGCCAGCCGCGATATCCTCACCCATTGGGCGGCGATGGCGCCAAAGCCTTATGACAGCGTGACGGTGCCGGACCGGCTGGTGTGGCCGCGCGGCGAGCGCGGATCAGACGGGGCGACGCTCTACCTCCGCTGCGCGCCGGGGCACGCACTGGCGCTGAGCCACGAGGGACAGCGGATCGCACAATCGATCAACCGCTATTTCGGCTACCTTCTGGTTGCCAATTGCCGCATCTCGGCCGAGCCGTTCAGCCCCCATTCAGCGCCCAAGGACGACACTGTACCCCTGACCGAGCCAGCACGGCACGCCATTGGCTCGGCAGTCGAAAAGGTGGAAGACGATGGCCTACGCGATGCGCTGCGGCAGCTCGGACAGGCCCTCTATACCCGCAAGAAGGGCTGATTTTGTGCACACGCCGGCTTCACCGCCTCTTGATGACGCTGCCCCCTTGCCGCCACCTTGCCGAAGTGTAGTGTGCGCCGCAAATTCAGAACCGGAGTTCAACCAGTGAAACTTACCCGCCGCGACACGCTGCTTCTCGCCGCCTCGGCTACGCTCGCCACCACGTTCGGGCTTGGCGCAGCGCAGGCGCAGGAGGGCACCACCAAGGACGTCGCCGCGCTCGCCAATGTCGCCATTCCCGACAAGGTGTTGGGTAGTGCCGACGCCAAGGTGACGGTGATCGAATACGCATCCCCGACCTGCCCGCACTGCGCGACTTTCCACAACGACGTCTGGCCAGCGTTCAAGACCGACTATGTCGATAGCGGCAAGGTGAAGTTCGTGCTGCGCCCGTTCATCCGTAACCTGCAGGACGCCGTGGTGTTCCTCCTGGCGGAAGCGGCCGGCGAAGAGAAGTACCACCAGGTGATCGAGACCTATTTCAAGACCCAGGGCACCTGGGGCGTCGCCGAAAAGCCGCGCGAGGCGCTGCTCGAAGTGGCCAAGCAGCTTGGCTTTACTGACGAAACGTTCGATGCCGCGCTGGCGAATCAGGAGCTTGAAGCTCAAGGCCATGCAGGAGCAGGCCGCCAACGAGTTCAAGCTCGAGGGCACGCCGACCTTCTACGTCAACGGCAAGCAGTTGACTGGGGACAAGACGCTCGAAGAACTCAAGCTGGTGATCGACCCACTCCTCGGTTGATCGCAATTCTGCTAGAGGCGCGGGATGAAGTTCTCGCGCCTCAAGCTCCACGGCTTCAAATCGTTCTGCGACCACACCGAGCTCCACCTGGAACCCGGTCTGTCAGGCGTTGTCGGCCCCAATGGCTGCGGCAAGTCGAACCTTGTGGAAGCGCTGCGCTGGGTGATGGGCGAAAGCTCGTACAAGGCAATGCGCGCCGCCGGCATGGACGACGTGATCTTTGCCGGTTCGGGGAGCCGGCCAGGGCGCAACTCGGCCGAAGTGACGCTGGTGCTGGACAATTCGGACCGCACCGCCCCTGCCCCGCTCAATACCGCCGATATTCTTGAGGTCACCCGCCGCATCGAGCGCGAGGAGGGCTCGGTCTATCGCGTCAACGGCAAGGAAGTCCGGGCCCGCGATGTGCAGTTGCTCTTCGCAGATGCCTCGACCGGCGCGCATTCGCCCGCTCTGGTGCGGCAGGGGCAGATCGGCGAACTGATCGCCGCCAAGCCGCAGCAGCGCCGGGCGCTGCTGGAGGAAGCCGCCGGGATTTCCGGGCTGCACTCGCGCCGGCACGAGGCGGAACTGCGGCTCAAGGCGGCTGAACAGAACCTCGAACGAGTCGACGACATTATTGCGCAGGTCGAGCAGCAGCTCGAACAGCTCAAGCGCCAGGCGCGGCTGGCCATCCGTTACCGCGCGCTGTCGGGCGATATAAGGCGAACGGAAGCGACGCTCTTTCATATCCGCTGGGTGCATGCGCGGGCGACCGAGAAGGAAGCCGAGGCCGACCAGGGCCGGCTGATCAACCAGCTGGCCGAGGCGCAACACCTTGAGCTGGAAGCGCAAAAGGTCCTGTTCCTCGCCGACAAGGCGGTGCAGCCGCTGCGTGATGCGGAGGCGGCCAAGGGCGCGGCGCTGCAGCGGCTGACGATCCTGGCGGAACAACTGGCCGAGGAAGCGCGGCGGGCCGAGGCGCGGCGCGCCGAACTGGCCGACCGGCTGAAGCAGGTCGAAGCCGACGCGGCGCGCGAGCGGGCCTTGGCGGGTGAAAGCGCCGAGGCTTTGGGCACGTATCTCGACGAAAAGGCGAAACTCGAAGCCGAGATGGCCGGCGAGCAGCAGGCCTTCGATACGGCGCGACAGGCGGCGGAGGCGGCGCAGGCCGCCGTGACAGCCGCTGAAGCCGAGGCGCGGGCGGCGGCCGATGCGCTGGCGCAGATCCGGGCGCGTCGGGCGCAGGCGCAGCGGGCGAGCGAAGAGGCGCGCAATCGCACGGCGCGGCTGCGTCAGCAGATCGCCGATGTGGTGCGCGAGACGGCGAGCGTGGCGCAGGCGCTGGCGGCAGACGAAACGCTGAGCCGCAAGCGGGCGGCACTAGAAGCGGCGCAAGCTGCGGCCGCGGCGGCGGAAACGGCGGCCGTTGCCGCCGAGAACGCCACGCAGGCGGCACAGGCGGCGGCCGACGGGGCGCGGCCGGCGCTGCAGGCTATCGAGACGCGGCTCAACCGGCTGGACGCGGAAGCGCAGACTCTCGACCGGATGCTCAAGCGCGCCGGCACCACCAAGTGGCCCTCCATCGTCGACGCACTGCGGGTCGATCCGGGCTACGAGACGGCGCTGGGCGCAGCACTGGGTGATGATCTCGACGGGTCGCCCGATGCCGGGGCGCCGTTGCACTGGAGCGGGCCGCTGGACGGTTCCGGCGACCCTGCGTTGCCCGAGGGTGTGACGCCGCTGTCGCGCGTTGTATCCGGCTCGGACCTGCTGAAGCGCCGACTCGACCAGATCGGGCTGATTTCGGCCGAAGACGGTCCGCGCCTGCAGAAGGCCCTGAAAGCCGGGCAGCGCCTCGTGACCAAGGCCGGCGCCGTGTGGCGCTGGGATGGCCTCGTGGCGGCCGCCGATGCGCCGAGTGCGGCGGCCGAGCGCCTGGCGCAGAAGAACCGGTTGGCTGAACTCGAGGCCGAGCTCTCCGAGGTGCGGACCGAGCGCAACAGCCGGCGCGCTGATGTGGCGGCACTGGGGATTGCGCTGGAAACGGCGCGCAGCGTCGAGCGCGAAAAGCGCGAGGGCTGGCGCCGGGCGCAGCACGAGATCGGCGTTGCGCAGGCGGCGGTGGACGCGGCGCAGCGCGCCATCGGCGAGCTGACGACGCGGCAGGGCGCGCTGGAAGAGGCGCGGACCCGGCTCGACGCGAGCCTCGGCGAAGCCGAGGCGGCGGAGGCTGAGGCCGCCAAAGCGCTGGCGGAAGCCGGCGACGAGGCCGAGGCCGCGCAGCGGACGCAGGCGAAGCAGGTGGTTTTGTCGGCGGCGCGCGAAAAGGCCGACCAGGCACGACTGGCACTCGGAAGCTTCGAGACGGCGGCGCGGATGCGGGCCGGTCGACTGGCGCAGATCGCCACCGAGACGGCCAACTGGCAGCGCCGGCGCGACGCGGCGGCGAGCCAGGTGGCGACGCTGGAGGCGCGGCTAACCGAAGTCGCAGCGCAGCTGGCGGCGGCATCGGCAACACCGGAGAGCTTTGTCGAGCGGCGCGAAGCGATCGATGGCGACATCGCGCGGGCCAAGATTGAACATCAGGCGGCGAGCGACGAACTGAGCGCGGCGCAGAACCGGTATCGCGATGCCGATCGGGCACAGCGGCTGGCGGCCGAGGGTTTGAGTGGCCTGCGCGAGCAGCTCGGGCGGATTGAGGAGCGCATCAAGGGCTTGGCCGGGCAGCGGCACCAGATCGAGCGGCAGGTCAACGAGACGCTGCAGATCCAGGCCAGCCAGACGGCGCAGGCGGCGGGAATCAAGCCCGAGCAGGCGCTGCCCAACGAGGCGCAGGTCGAAAGCCAGGTCGACCGGCTGAAGCTCGAGCGCGAGCGGCTGGGCGGGGTCAACCTCACCGCCGAGAAAGAAAGCGAAGAGGTCCGCGAAAAGCTCGACCTGATGGTCAAGGACCGCGACGACCTCATCGCGGCGATTGCCAAGCTGCGCGGGGGCATCCAGAGCCTCAACCGCGAAGGCCGGCAGCGGCTCAGCGAGGCGTTCGAGAAGGTGAACGGCTATTTCCAGGAGCTGTTCACGACGCTGTTCGGCGGCGGCACGGCGGAACTGCAGTTCGTAGAGAGTGACGATCCGCTGGAAGCCGGGCTCGAGATCATCGCCCGGCCGCCGGGCAAGAAGCCGACGACGATGACGCTGCTGTCGGGCGGCGAGCAGGCGCTGACGGCAATGAGTCTCATCTTTGCGGTGTTCCTCACCAATCCGGCGCCGATCTGCGTGCTCGACGAAGTCGACGCGCCTCTCGA
>JACDQI010000289.1 GCA_015657675.1 Devosia sp. | reverse complement strand
GGGGGAGAATGTCGGCCATACGCTATACAGGACGCTTTCGACGGGGAAAGAAAAGGGGCCCATCGGGCCCCTTTGGCGTTCGGCAGTGTCGTTCAACTCAGCTGGAGCCAGCGCCGTCCTGGCGGACGAAGGCGATGCGGAGCATGTTGGTGGCGCCGGGGGTGCCCAGCGGGATGCCGGCGGTGATGGCGATGCGGTCGCCGGGGCGGGCAAGGCCCTCCTGGTAGGCGATGACGCAGGCGCGATCGACCATGTCCTCGAGGTTCACCGCGTCCTCGGTCTCGACCGTATGCACTCCCCAGACGACGCAGAGGCGGCGCACGGTGCGCAGGTTCGGCGAGAGTGCCAGGATCGGCTTGTTGGGCCGTTCGCGGGCCGCACGGACGGCGGTCGAACCCGACGAGGTGTAGGTGACGATGGCGGCAAGATCGAGGGTTTCGGCGACCTGACGGGTGGCGGCCGAGATGGCGTCGGCGGCGGTTGCTTCAGGCTCGGTGGCCTGGGCGCGGATGATGCCGCGGTAGTTGACGTCGTTTTCGACCGAGACAGCGACCTTGTTCATCATCGAGACGGCCTCGATGGGGTACTGGCCGGAGGCGCTTTCGGCCGAGAGCATGATGGCGTCGGCGCCCTCGAACACGGCAATCGACACGTCCGAGACTTCGGCGCGGGTCGGAACCGGCGAGGTGATCATCGATTCGAGCATCTGGGTGGCCACGACCACCGGCTTGCCGAAGCGGCGGGCGATACGGATCATGCGCTTTTGCAGGCCCGGGACCTGCTCGAGCGGCATTTCCACGCCGAGGTCGCCACGGGCGATCATGAAGGCGTCGCAGAGCTTGATGATCTCTTCGAGCCGTTCGACGGCCTGGGGCTTTTCGATCTTGGCCATGACGCCGGCGCGGCCTTGGACGATCTTGCGGACGTCGATGATGTCCTCGGGGCGCTGCACGAAGCTCAGCGCGATCCAGTCGGCGTCGTTTTCGAGTGCCGCCAGCAGGTCGGCATGGTCCTTTTCGGTCAGCGCGCCCATGGGCAGGAGCGTGTCGGGGAGCGAGACGCCCTTCTTGTCCGAGAGCTTGCCGCCGTAGATCACGACGGTCTCG
Organism: Devosia sp.; assembly: GCA_015657675.1. GTDB lineage: Bacteria > Pseudomonadota > Alphaproteobacteria > Rhizobiales > Devosiaceae > Devosia_A. The sequence goes on along the minus strand of JACDQI010000289.1, from coordinate 7,597 downwards.
ATCGAGCCGCCGCCGACCTTGGTGGCCTTGAGCTGCAGCTTGCCGTCATCGAGCAGCAGGCGGTCGCCGACCGAGACAGATTCGATGATTTCGGGGTGCGGCATGCAGACCCGATCGACGGTGCCGGGTGCGGAATTGCCGTCGAGGATGAAGGTGGCGCCCTGCTTGAGCTGGATGGCGCCGCCTTCGAAGGTGCCGACGCGGAGTTTTGGGCCCTGCAGGTCGACGAGAATGCCGATGGGGTGGCTCAGGCGCTTTTCCACCGAGCGGATGCGGGTGACGGTCTGCTTGAGCAGATCGTGGCTGGCATGGCTCATATTGATCCGGAACACATCGGCGCCGGCGCGCGTCAGTTCCTCGATGGTCTTTTCATCGTTGGATGCTGGACCGAGGGTGGCAACGATCTTCACGCGTCGCAAACGTCTCATTGGGTGACTTCGCCTTCTGCACCAGTGTTGTCATCAGGACTCAGCTGATCGTCGCCCGTGCCGCCTTCCCCTTCCAACGGGACATCATCCGTGCCGTTCGCCGGTTCGGCGCCAAGCACCTCACCGTCGGTGAGCTGGAGCATCCAGTTGCTGCGGTTCTGGGTATCGATTTCAAAAAAGCCCGTACGTTCGTATCCGCGTGCAAGGCAATCCTCAACACCAAAGATGGTGAAGGTCTCGTCACGCGTGCACATGTAGTTGTTGCCGTCCCACGATCCGCCGCCAATGTCGTCGGCGGCGTAGATGTAATAGTAGCGGGCGTCGAGGGCGCCGGAGTAGACGGTCTTGCACTCTGAGGGCTGGGCCACCCACCAGCCTTCCGACTGCCAGCCGCGATCGGCCCGATAGCCCAGCGCAATCGAGACCGGATTGGTGGTCTGGTTGCAGACGCGCAGGCTGCCTTCGCCGGTTTCCGCTTCGGCGCCCGTGGAGGCCGCATTGGGATCGGCGGTGACGGCCTGGGCAACCACCTGGGCGGCTGGGGCGGGTGCTGCGCCGCCCTTGGGCATCAGCAACCAACCGGCTACCCCGAGCACAAGCGCGAAAACGACGCCGCCGATAATCAAAGAAATGCGCAACAGACCGACCTGACAGAGGCGAGGATCACGCGCAGAGCGCGGCTCCTTCATGCGGACCGTCCCCGGGCGTGTCAATTGCTAAACGCCCGATTGGGCCGAAATGCGGGCAATCGCGACAGGGTGTGCGATTGCAGGGGGTCGGATGTGGATTGCGCCGGTTTGGGGTTGAACCCAAGCCCGCGAAACGGTTGAAGGGGGGCTCAGACAACAAGGGGTCTCAAGTGGCCGATACCGTTTCCAGCGACAGCGTCGCGCAGGACCAGCTGCGCGCTTTCATCGAGCGCATCGAGCGCATGGAAGAAGAAAAGAAGGCGATCGCCGACGACATCAAGGAGATCTACGCCGAGGCCAAGGGCAACGGCTTTGATACCAAGGTGCTGCGCAAGATCATCAGCATCCGCAAGCAGGACCATGCCGAGCGCATGGAGCAGGAAGCGCTGCTCGAGCTCTACATGGCCGCGCTGGGCATGGCCGCGGCGCCCCCGTCGGACGACGACGAATAAAGGCTGCCCGACCTCCGGTGGCGGGTTGAGGAGAAGTGTGCAACGGCGGGAGACGACTCCCGCCGTTTGTCTGCGTGAGCGCAAGGCCGGCTTGCGGCATTTGCCATTTTGGCCTTGAGTGCAGGGCAGGCGGCTCTGGAGGCCTCAGCTGAAGCGGTTGTTGCGATATCTGCGCGTCGTCTGGCTGCGCCGGACCCGAAATTGGTCGCTGGCGCAGCGATTCCTTCTGGTGGCCGGCATCGTGATCGCCGTGGCAGCGCTGGGGCGGGCCGGGTGGATGGGCCAATATGTGCAGCGCGGTATCGTCGATGGCGTGGCCGCGACGGCCGCGGCCAGCATCGATACGCTGGTGGCGCACCACATCGGGGAGCTACCGACGGACCGGCCGCTGACGGCTGACGAACAGGCCCAGCTCGACGAAGTGTTCGAAATCGGCAATAGCGCCGACCAGACCCGTCTGCTGCAGATCCGTATCCGCGACCTTTCGGGCCAAATCATCTACTCGTCGTCGACCGACCTCGTGGACGGCCATGATGAGGACGATCACGTGCAGCGGGCGATCAGCGGGCGCGTCTCATCGCGGCTGCTCAAGCTCAACGTGGCGCCGGTGGGCGATCTTGCCGGCTATCCCATCGATGTGCTGGAAATCTATACGCCGCTGCACCGTTCAGAGACCGGCGAGCCGTTTGCGCTGGCCGAACTCTATTTCAGTGCGAAGGCGGTGATGGAGCAGCGCGACCGGGCGCAACTCGACGTCTGGCTGGTGGTGGCGGTGTCGAGTCTGGCGGCCGTGGCGGCGATCTATGTGCTGGTCGACTGGGCCGGTGCCACGATCAGCCGGCAGCGCGCCCGGCTGGCCGAGAATCTGGCGGCATCGCGGCGACTCAACGAGGAGAACCGCAGGCTGCACCTGGCATCGGAGGAACTGCGGCAGAACGCCAATTCGGCCAATGAGGCGCTGCTGGCACAGGTTGGCTCGGACATTCATGACGGGCCGATCCAGGTACTGACGCTGATCATCCTGCGGCTTTCCAAGTCGGGGCTGTCGCCCGCCGAGCTGGCGGCGACGGCGGCCCTGGCGAGCGAAGCGATGGAAGAGCTGCGCAACATTTCCAACGGCCTGGTGCTGCCCGAACTCGCCGACCTGTCGCTGGCAGCGGCCCTGCATCTGGCCGTCGACCGGCACGAGGCGCTGACCGGGGTGCGGATCAGGCGCGACATCGATCCGGGGCTGCAGGCCGCTTCGCTGATGGTCAAGATCTGCGCCTACCGGGTGATCCAGGAAGCGCTGAACAATGCCTTCCGGCATGGCGCGGCAGCGGGTCAGACGGTTACCGCACGGCATACCGGCGGGAGCCTCTGCCTGCGGGTCTGCAACCGGCCGCGGGCCGTCGTCAGCAAGGAAAAGCGCGAAAGCGGCCTGGGGCTGCGCGGCATGCGGTTTCGCGTCGAGTCCCTGGGCGGCTGGCTGCGGACCGAGATCAGCGACGACAGTGAAAGTCGCGTCGAGGCGCAGATTCCGCTCGGCATGCGGGCCTGAGCGGCCGCAGTTCAGGGCTGCGCCGCGTCCTTGTCGGTGTCAGTTCCTGCCAGCAGCGCCTGTGCCGCAAGCACGACCTCGAGCCGGCTCTTGACCTTCAGCTTGTTCATCAGGTTGGTCATGTAGTGCTTGATGGTCTTTTCAGAGAGATCGAGCGTGCGCGCGATCTCCTTGTTCGACTTGGCCTGCAGCAGGCACTCGACGATCTGCACTTCGCGGGCACTGAGCTGGGCCGAGCGCATTTCCTTTTCGCGCCGGGACCGATTGCGGAAACCGCCCATCAGCTTGGGGGCGAAGTCCGGTGATACGTAGATCTCGCCGGATCGCACAGTCTGGATAGCGGTCAGCAGATCGGTGGTCGGGCGGCCCTTGAGCACAAAGCCCTGAGCGCCTGCGTCCACGGCCTGCAGCGCCGTGTCGACATTGGCATAGGCGGTAAAGACGATGACCTGGACCGGCGGGGTGCGCCGGGTGACATTGGCAATGGCGGCAAAGACGTCGCCTGGCATGGACATGTCGGCGATCAGTACATCCGGGGCGGCGGTCTCGGCCAGCAACACGGCATCATCGGCGGACACGCCGGTGCCGACAATCTCGTAGTCGGGCTCGGTTGAAAAGATCGCCACCATCCCCGCCAGCAGGGTTGGATGGTCGTCGATGAAGGCGATGCGTGTCTTGTTCATCGGAGTCTCGTGCCGCGGGCCACGCCCGGTAGCACTGCACGGGCGGTCTTCCTAGCCTGCATCCGTCATAGCAGATTATACGGGGGTGCTGCCATTGCCCTGCGTGCTTGCACGTAGGAGTTGCGAACGAGACTGTGGAAAGCCCAGCCGGACAACGCGTCAGTTGCCGCCCGGCGGGGCGATCGTCACTCCGCTGACGGCGACATGGGCGGTTTGGCCTGGGCCCAGATGTGTGAAGTTGCCGGCGGCATCAAAGACCTCGTGGTTGCCCATGATGGCGTCGATGTCGGTGACGTCGCCGTCTCTCCAGACGCGGACCCGACCTTCCCCGAGCGTAATGCTGCCCGAAGCGGTGGCAATACGGACGACATGGCCGGTCAGGATTCGCAGATCAACGGAACCGGCGTGCAGCACCACGTCGACATCGGCGCCGCTCTGCGAGAGCTCGGTCGCCGCGCCATTATAGAGAATGAGTTCAACCCCTGTGCCGGCGACCTCCACCCGGCTGCGGCCGAGCGTGCGGAGCGTGGTGTGGTCCGGCAGCTGTGCTCCGCTGGAAAGATCGCTCCAGGTCTGGCCTTCGAGCAAGAGGACGATGCCGTGCACGCGGGTCGCGTGCCAGCCCGCGGCGGCGGCCGAGCTGGCCAGAGCGAGGGCAATCAGCCCGCCGGCAGCAACGCGACTGAGCCAGGGGTGTCCTGGTGATGGAGAGGGTCCACGCATGCGCAGGACACTAGTGCTCGTGCCCGGCTGACGAAAGAAGGACCAATTACCCCATCGGTCTTGCGCCAGACTGACTCAAAAATGATCCGAAGAACGTGGCGGGTGATCGTAATCTGATCTTCCAATCGAGTCTTACGGAGCGGCGCTCCGCCGGCCCGGGAGTCCATCTGCACCCTGCAATGACTCTATCCTTCAACTAATACTTGCAAGTTCAGCAGTAAAATGCCGCGAGGGCGTTGGCCAATGAGTCTAACTCCCGCCAGTCGCTGCGAATAGAATCCGAGTGTGCATTTGTATTTAATTAAAATGCACATGATCATTGCATCGATAGATTCATGTTTGAAGCAGAGTTGTGAGGCCGGCGGTAACGGGACCTTAAGTTAAGCAAAGTAGTATCAGGCAAGTAGAGACCGTGCCGACAAGTTGTATCGGTGGTAGAGGCTGAGGGACGCCAGCCGACGCCAGTTTCGAAGATCGAGCGATTAAGTCCAGTTCTTGGATTTGATCGCCAGTTGCACAGGCAATGAAGTAGGCGTCCGCATCATGTCAAAGAGCACGTGGCTCACAGTAGATCTTGGTACTGAACCCGGTATCAAAACCGTCGTCGCCCTGCGCGACGCGCTTGCCGAGGCCATCTCCGCCAGTGAGCGGGTTCTGGTCCGTGGCGACCAGGTCGAGCGCATCGATATTAGCGCCCTGCAGATCCTCGCGGCGGCGCATCGCACGGCCAGTGCGGCTGGCCGCACCATCACCATTTCCGCGCCGACAGACGGGCCCCTGGCGCTGGCCCTGAAGCGAACCGGCTTTGTCGGCGCCGACGGCACGCCGCAGACGCGCGAGGGCGCGTTCTGGACCTTTTCACCCGCAGCCAAGGACGAGGCCGCATGAGCAAGACAATCCTGACGATCGATGATTCCGCTTCCATCCGCCAGATGGTGGCGATGACGTTGCGTAGCGCCGGACATACCGTGCTGGAAGCCGTGGACGGCTCGCATGGCTACGATCAGGCGACGACCAACACCGTCCATGCGGTCATCACCGACCTCAACATGCCGATCATGAACGGCATCGAGTTCATCCGGAAATTCCGGCAGCACCCGGCCAGCAAGGGCGTGCCGATCATCCTCTTGACCACCGAGTCCAGCGACGACCTGAAGCGCGAAGCCAAGGAAGCCGGGGCCACGGGCTGGATCGTCAAGCCGTTCAAGCAGGACCAGTTGCTGGCCGTGATCAAGAAGGTAACAGGCGAATGAGCAGCGGTTCAGATCCGACAGACACCTTCAAGCAGGAAGCCACCGAGCTGCTCGAGCAGCTCGAGCTCAGCCTGCTCGATCTCGAGCAGACGCCGGACAATGCCGACCTGGTCAACAGCGCCTTCCGCGCGCTGCACACCATCAAGGGTTCGGGGGCGATGTTCGGGTTCTCCGAGGTCGCGGGTTTCGTGCATGAGTTCGAGACGGCTTTCGACAAGGTCCGCAAGGGCCTGCGTCCGGCAACGCCCGAGCTCATCGCCGTGGCGCTCGATGCCAAGGACCATGTGCACAAGCTGATCGGCGATGCGACGGCGCCAGGCGGCGACGAGATCCTGAGCAGCCTGCGGCGGATCGTGGATGGCGAAGCGGCTCCGGCCGAGGCGCATGCCGCGCCGGTCGCTGTCGAAGCGCCCGTTGCGGCAACGGCGGCCTCGGGAAAGCGCTGGCGGGTGAAGTTCAAGCTGCCCAGCGATGCGCTGGTCAATGGCACCAGCCTCAATCCTCTGCTCGAGGAGATCGAGGCGATCGGGCCATGCACCATCCGGGCCAATACCGATGACGTGCCGCCACTCGAAGTGATCGATGCCGAAGTTAGCTATCTGGGCTGGGAGATCGACATCGACTGCGACAGTGATCCGACCTCGGCGATCGACGACGTGTTTCTGTTCGTCCGTGACGGCATGGAACTCTCGGTCGAGGAACTGGTCGAGGCTGCTCCGGCGGCCGGCGCCGAAATCTCGCTCGATCTGCCAGACGAACCAGCCGCTCCGGCACCCGTTGTGGCTGTTGAGGCGCCCGCGCCTCGTGCCGAGGCCAAGGCAGAAACCAAGTCCGAGGCCAAGGCGGAAGCCAAACAGCCGGCCGGCGACAAAGCCGGCGGTTCCTCGCTCCGTGTCGCGGCCGAACGGCTCGACGAACTGATGGACCGGGTTGGCGAACTGGTGATCGCGCAGGCGCGCCTCAGCCAGATCGCGGCCGGCAGCAGCGATGGCGCGCTCAAGAGCATTGCCGAAGAACTGGAACGCCTCTCCTCGGGCCTGCGGGACACCACGATGGGCATCCGCATGGTGCCGATCGGCTCGATCTTTTCGCGCTTCCGCCGCCTGGTCCACGACCTCAGCCGCGAGCTGGGCAAGGAGATCGAGTTCATCACGACCGGTGAAGACACCGAGCTCGACAAGACGATGATCGAAAAGCTCGCCGATCCGCTGGTGCACTTGATCCGCAACTCGGTGGACCACGGGCTCGAGTCAGCCGATCGCCGCGTCAAGGCGGGCAAGGATCCCAAGGGGACGGTCAAGCTCTCGGCGGTCTATGCCGGTGCGGAAGTCGCCATCTCGGTGACCGACGACGGCGCCGGTCTCAACCACGAGCGCATCCGTGCCAAGGCGGAAGAGAACGGCATCATCACGGCCGACACCAAGCTGACCGAGCAGGAGCTCAACCAGCTTATCTTCGCACCGGGTTTTTCCACCGCCAAGGAAGTCACCTCGCTCTCTGGTCGCGGCGTCGGCATGGATGTGGTCAAGCGCACCATCGATGGCCTGCGCGGCTCGATCGATGTGCAGACCAAGCCGGGCCAGGGCTCGACCATGACGCTGCGGTTGCCGCTGACGCTTGCCATCATCGACGGCATGCTCGTCAAGATCGGCAACGGCCGCTACACCATCCCGCTCTCGGCGGTGGAAGAGTGCGTCGAGCTGCCAGATACGGCCGACACCAATTCGCGCGGCCGCAGCTTCCTCGACATCCGCGGCAGCCTGGTGCCCTTCATCCGGCTGCGGGAAGTGTTCAACATCCCGGGCGAGCCGACACCCACCAGAAGGTGG
>JACDQI010000288.1 GCA_015657675.1 Devosia sp. | reverse complement strand
CGCGCCCGCCCGGCGCTCGACGAGGGCAAGGTCTGGCATGTGCCGGTAGAGCTCGACGCCGACGCCATGCATGCGGCAGCACAGCTGATCCTGGGGCGGCACGACTTTTCGACCTTTCGGGCGGCGGAGTGCCAGGCCAACTCGCCGATCCGCACGCTCGACCTCTTCAGCGTGTCCCGCGAAGCGGAGATGGTCATCGTCCGTGCCAAGGCACGCAGCTTTCTCCACTCGCAGGTACGCTCGATGGTGGGATCGCTCAAGCTGGTTGGCGATGCGAAGTGGCGGCCGCAGGATTTCCGTGCCGCGCTTGACGAAGCCGATCGCAGCCGCTGCGGGCCGCTGGCGCCGCCCGACGGGCTCTATCTTACTGCGGTTGACTACTGACAGTTGCCACCGGCGCGTCGATCGGCGGCATCAGCGGGCTGATAAAGAGCAGCGCGATGGAGACGCCAACCAGCTGCGCCACCATGAACATGGCGATCTGCAGCGCCGACAGCGTCACGATGAGCCGGGCGATGTTGATCTCGACAACCAGCACCAGGATAGCGAGGGCGAAGAACGCGAAATCACCCTGCACACCGCCCAGCGTCAAGACCAGCTGACCGAGCGAGATGTAGACGCTCGCCCAGTTGTCGGCGATGACGTAGGGCTGCAAGCCGTCCATCCGCTTGAGCTGGCGCAGGACGATGGCGGCAAAGCCCAGTTGTAGGGCAAAGAGCAGTACTGAGATGGCGGCCGAGCGGGCGATTGAATAGTCGGCTCCCCCCAGGGGAAGGAAGGCCGGCAGCGCAACGCTCAGCAATGTGACGGCAAGCAAAGCGATGAAGCTGCCGACCAATCCGCGCTGGCTCAGATCAAAGTACTGCGGCGCCTTGCGGTCGCCAACGACCAAGGCAAGCACGCCTCGCCCTGCCGAGAGGGCTTCGTCGACAAATCTGGTGGGAGTATCGGGCACGCTTGGTCCGGTCAGTCAGGGGTGGGAAGGCTCGGGTCCAACAGCATGTAGAGGCCGATGGGGATGGCGACAAGCAGCACCACCGTTAAAACCGCGTAGCCGACCGCGATCCCGATGTTGAACGGACCGCCCTGGCGCGCCAGGCGATAGAGCATATAGCCAAGAACGCCTTGCAGCGCTGGGGCAAAGCTGCTGCCGGCAAAGAGCGAGAGCGGCAACCCAATGGCGAGCAAGAAGACCAAGGCGTAGCCGGCCGGGACCATCAGCCGCAGTGGCGAGGCAGTTGGGGTCAGGACGCGCACGGTCAGAGCCGTACTGGCGAGGATCACCAGCAGCGGCAGGCCGTTAAGCAAAAGCGCCACAGTGATCTCGACGATGCCAGGTGTGCTGCCCGTGAGCGTCGCCGCCTGGATGAAGCGGGTGAGGAGCACGAGGCCAAAGTACCAGCCCAGCATGACCAGAAGGCCGGGCACGCTGGCGTTGAAACGCTCAATCCCGGTGCCCTTTGGCCCGATCAGGTCGAGCCAGCCGATGGCGGCATCGCGCAGTTCGATGAAGGGCTTCATGCGAAATAATCCCGGATGAAGGCGGCATAGAGCGCCGTGAGGCCGGTCACATCATCCAGGGCCACGCTCTCGTTGGCCTTGTGCATGGTCTGGCCGGGCAGGCCGAATTCGACCACCGGGCAGTAGGCGGCAACAAAGCGCGCATCGGACGTGCCGCCGCCGGTCGAGAGCTCCGGGCGCTTGCCGGTGACGCCCGCAATGGTTGTACAGAGCGTTTCCACGGCGCCGCTGAGAGGCGAGAGGAACGATCGCGATGGCCGGCCCGAGACCTCGAAGGCGATGGAACACTCCATCTCGGCGGCGATCTCGTCGAGCTCGGCGCGGATAGAGCTTTCGAGCGCCTCCGGCGTCCAGCCATCGTTGAAGCGGACATTGAAACGGGCCGAGGCGCTGGCCGGAATGACGTTGGTGGTCTCGTTGCCGACGTCGAGCGAGGTGAATTCGAGATTGGAGGGCGGGAACTGGGCGTTGCCATCGTCAAGCTTGCCGCTCAGCGCCAGCACGGCCTGGGCGAGGACCGGCAGCGGATTGCGCGCCTTGTCGGGGTAGGCGACATGCCCCTGGACGCCGGTGACGACCAGCCGGCCATTGAGTGAGCCGCGGCGGCCGACCTTGATGCTGTCACCCAGGGTGATAGTGGCGCTGGGTTCGCCGACAATGGCGAAATCGAAGACATGGCCCTGCGCCTTGGCCCAGGCCAAGAGCTTGTCGGTGCCGTTGATGCCATCGGCTTCCTCGTCATTGGTGATGGCGAGCGAAATGGTGCCGGTCTCGGGAGCTTCGGCGCAGGCCGCGGCGAAGGCGGCGACGCCGGACTTCATATCGGCCGAGCCACGCCCGAAGATGCGGCCGTCGCGGATGGTCGGCTTGAACGGATCGGAGATCCACTGCGCCCGGTCCCCGGGCGGCACGACGTCGGTATGTCCGGCAAACAGCAGGTGGCGACCGCCCTGCCCGCGAGTCGCGAACAGGTTTTCGACGGGATAGGAGCCGTCGCCGTCAAAGGTCAGGCGGGTAGTCGTAAAGCCGAGCGGCACGAGCGCTGCTTCCAGCACATCAAAGACACCGGCCGAGGCGGGCGTCAAAGACGGGCAGGCGATGAGGTCGGCGAGTAGCCGGACGGGATCGATGGTGGTCAAAGTCGTGCGGTCCCGTCCTAGCCGGTTGAGGTGGTCAGCCGCCGAGCGGATCGGGGCCAAAATCGTTGGGGCCCGCGGTTCCCTTGAGGAAGCCGAGCACCACCAGCATATAGATGCCGAAAATGCCGGCAATCAGGCCAAGCACCATGTAAACCGCACTTGGCTGCGGGACGGAAATCCCACCAATCTCGCCCATCGTGTAGCCAAAACCGAGCGCCTGGACCAGCAGCAGCAACAGCGTCAGGCCGAAATAAATGAGCACGTCCTGCCCGGCATTGTTCTTGTCGTGGCGCCTTTTGACGGAAAGGCAATAGGCCGGGTAGGCCATGAGCACGAAGACCACAAGGCTACCCCAGGCAGCGCCTTGCATCGCCCCGCTGAGTGCCGCCGAAATAGCCGCCGCATCGGCTCCGCCGGCTGCGAGCTTGGCCATGTCGGCATGCCCAGGCCGAAGATCGGCAGGATCAACAGGGTGATGACAATGTTGGTGACGCCGAGAATCACCGCGCCGATCCACCAAGTCTGGCGCGAGATTCGTCCATCTGTCGTCGTGTAGAGTGCCTTGAAATCCATGATTTCCCCCTCGGGTTCGGCAGGTGCGCAGCCCCCCGCGCGAAGGGGAGGCTACTCCAGCCGCGAGGGCGGGGCCAGCAGCTGCTTCAGTCGCGCAACAGGTCGTTCACCGACGTCTTGGAGCGGGTCTTCTCGTCGACACGCTTGACGATGACCGCGCAGTACAGGTTCGGACCGGGCGAGCCGTCGGGGAGCGGCTTGCCGGGCAGGCTGCCCGAGACGACCACCGAATAGGGCGGCACCTTGCCGATAAAGATCTCGCCGGTAGTGCGGTCGATCACCTTGGTGGAGGAGGTGATGAAGACGCCCATCGAGATCACCGAGCCTTCGCCGACGACCACGCCTTCGACGATCTCGGAGCGGGCGCCGATAAAGCAGTTGTCTTCGATGATCACCGGACCGGCCTGCAGCGGCTCGAGCACGCCGCCGATGCCGACGCCGCCCGAAAGGTGCACATGCTTGCCAATCTGGGCGCAGGACCCGACGGTCACCCAGGTGTCCACCATAGTGCCCTCGCCGACATTGGCGCCGAGATTGACGAAGGACGGCATCAGGATGGCGCCCTTGGCGATATAGGCGGAGTGGCGGACGATGGCGCCGGGCACGGCACGGAAGCCGGCCTCGCGGAAGCGGTTCTCGCTCCAGCCGGCAAACTTGGACGGGACCTTGTCCCACCAGCGCGCGCCGCCGGGGCCGCCTTCGATCAGCGTGTTGTCGTTCAGGCGGAAGCTGAGGAGCACGGCCTTCTTCAACCACTGGTTCACCTGCCAGCTGCCGTCGGCAGCCTTTTCGGCCACCCGGGCTTCACCATTGTCGAGCAGGTTCAGCGCCGTTTCGACGGCGTCGCGGACTTCGCCCTTGGTGGCAAAGTTGAGCTCGGCACGGGCCTCGAAGGCAGCGTCGATGGTCTTCTGCAGGTCTTGGTGGGCCATGGCATGCTCCTTTACGCGTTGCGCGCGGACATTACCCGCCGCCCCCGACCTGTCAACGATCCTTAACCGGCGGCGTGCGAACCTTATCGGCCTTCAACGGAGAGCCAGAATGGCCAAACGCCGCCCGACACCGCTCCGCACTTCAGGACAGGACCTTGCCGCGACGCGACGCGTGCCCGTGACGCCGCAGTCGGAATCGTCCGCCTATCGGCTAGCCTTCTCGGACGAAGAGTTCATGACCGCCGAGGAGGCGCGCGGCATCCGCTTCCAGCTCGAGTACCTCAAGGCGGATGTGCGGTTGCGCGAGCGCGGCATCAACTCGACGGTCGTGCTTTTCGGAGGCGCGCGCATTCCGGAACCCGGCAAGGCGGCCTGGGCAGCGCGAAACGAGACGCAACGAGCCAATCTCGAGTTGGCCTCACGCTACTATGACGAAGCGCGGCGCTTCGCGCAGTTCGCGTCGTCGACATCGAAAGCGACGGAGTACAAGGATTTCGTGGTGGTCACCGGCGGCGGACCGGGGGTGATGGAAGCGGGCAACCGCGGCGCCGACGATGTCGGCGCGCCGAGCATCGGGCTCAACATCGTGCTGCCGCATGAGCAGGCG
>JACDQI010000287.1 GCA_015657675.1 Devosia sp. | reverse complement strand
GGGGAGGGTGGTGGGCCGGTGGTTGGGCAGGAACCGTGCCCCAAGTTCGATCGAGCACCTCCCCTTGTGGGGAGGGTTGGGGAGGGGGTGGGACGTGCGCTGATTGCGCGGGCGACCGGCCAGCGTCCGGCTTGCGACATCAAAGACGCCGTCAGGATTTCGCACGACGTCCAGATTGGTGAAGCGCAAAACCGTGTACCCCTCTGCCTGCAGAAATGCGTCGCGAACCGCATCGCGTCGCCGCGCATCGTCTGTGTAATGGGTGTCGCCATCAACCTCGATCACCACCTTGGCATGATGGCACGCCATGTCGACGACATACGGGCCAATCAGCGCCTGCTTGCGGAAGTGGTAGCCGTCAGACCGGAACGTAAACAGCAGGCGCCACATACGCCGTTCGATCGGCGACGAGTTCGCGCGCAAGGCCTTGGCGCGCTCGCTCATATCCCCTCGAACTCCAGGATCACCTCGTCGACCGCCAACACAGCGCCGGGTTTGACACGGATGGTCTTCACCCGCGCGCGCTTTTCGGCCTTGAGGACGTTTTCCATCTTCATGGCTTCGACGATGGCGAGGGGCTGGCCGTCTTCGACGATGTCGCCTTCGGCGACGTCGATGCGCACCACCTGGCCCGGCATCGGGCAGAGGAGGAAGCGGCTCATGTCAGGTGGGACTTTCACCGGCATCAGCGGCATCAGGTCGGCGGCGCGTGGCAGAAGAACGCGGGCGACGAGGTCTGCACCGCGATAACGCATGCGCCAGCCGGAGGTCAGCCGGTCGATGCGGACGTGGTGCAATTCGCCGTCGACGCGGGCGGAGGCGAGCGAGAAGCCGGGGCGCCAGCCGCTTTCGACGAGGATTTTCTTGCCGTCGCTGTCGGTGAGCCAATACTCGATGCCGTCAGCGCGCACCGCAAAGTCCCAACGGCGATCGCCGATCAGCACGGCGCGGGCGTTGGTCTCGTTGTGCATGTTGAGCGCCGAGCCATCGGCAAAGCCGCGGGTCTCGAGCGCATAGGCCGAGCAGCAGGCGAGCGCGGCCAGATGCGTCAGCACGGCGTCGGGCAGTTTGGTGCCCGAGAAACCTTCGGGGAACTCCTCGGCGATGTAGCCGGTGGTGAGGCGGCCGGAGCGGAAGCGTTCCTGATCCATGACGGCAGAAAGGAACGGGATGTTGTTGCCGACACCCTCGACCTCGAACTGGTCGAGTGCCACGGCCATGGCGTCGATCGCCTCGGTACGGCTCGGGGCCCAGGTGCAGAGCTTGGCGATCATCGGGTCGTAGAAGGTCGAGATCTCCCCGCCTTCGTAGACGCCCGTGTCATTGCGCACGATCCGCTCTGGCGTGCGCTCTTCGGCCGGCGGGCTGTAGTGGGTCAGCCGGCCGGTGGAGGGCAGGAAGTTGCGGTAGGGATCCTCGGCATAGAGACGGCTCTCGATGGCCCAGCCATTGATGCCAACATCGGCCTGGGTAATGGGTAGCTTTTCGCCGGCGGCGGCGAGGAACATCAGCTCGACGAGGTCGAGGCCGGTGATCAGTTCAGTGACCGGATGCTCGACCTGGAGACGGGTGTTCATCTCGAGGAAGTAGAAGTTGCGGTCCTTGTCGACGATGAACTCGACGGTGCCGGCGGAGGTGTAGCCGACGGCCTTGGCAAGGGCGACGGACTGCTCGCCCATGGCCTTGCGGGTGGCAGCATCGAGGAAGGGCGACGGCGCCTCTTCGATGACCTTCTGGTTGCGGCGCTGGATCGAGCATTCACGTTCGTTGAGCCAGAGCACGTTGCCGTGCTGGTCGCCGATCAGCTGGATCTCGATGTGGCGCGGCTCGGTAACGAATTTTTCGATGAAGATACGATCATCGCCGAAGGACGACGCGGCCTCGGACTTCGAGCGCTCGAAACCTTCGCGGGCTTCGGCATCATTCCACGCGATGCGCATGCCCTTGCCGCCACCGCCGGCCGAGGCCTTGATCATCACCGGGTAGCCGATCTGGCGCGAGATGATCACCGCCTCCTCGGCATCGGCGATCAGCCCCATATGACCCGGGACCGTGGAGACGCCCGCGGCGGCCGCGAGTTTCTTGGACGTGATCTTGTCGCCCATCGCC
>JACDQI010000286.1 GCA_015657675.1 Devosia sp. | reverse complement strand
CTTGTCGATGAGGTCGCCGTCGTTGGGGGCTGACCCCTTCGAGAACGACGTATCGATATCGTCCTCGTCGACGGTGATCGATGTGCTCTTGCTGACCACCAGAGTCGGCACGTCGTCCTTGATGTTGATGGTCACACTGGCCGAGGCGACGTCACCATCCGTATCCTCGGCCACGACCGTGAGGCCCGTCAGCGAAATGCTGTTTTCCCAGTTGCCGTTCGGGTGCGGGAAGTTGTCGCTCAAGGTGACTGTAACCGTCGCGCTGCCCTGCGCACCCCAGGCGATTGGGAGAGCAGGAGGCGTCAGAACGATGGTGATTGCAGTAATGCCAGCAATCTTGCCGATGATCTGCGTATCGGAGGTGCGCTCCCAGGTCACATCGTCGCCGGCAATGCCGTTGACATTCTTGGTGATATTGGCGACCGAGCCGAAGGAAAGCTTGACGATATTGTCCGACCCAGCCTGGAAGGAAACGGTCCCCTGGCTCGCCTCGGCACTGCTGGTAGGGTTGCTGCCGGTTGAGTTGACCGTGCCGAGGCCTTCCTCATCGAGCAAGACCGTGGCGTTGACCTTCACCGACGGATTGGCTCCATCGGACACCGAAAGGCTGAGCGTTGCAGACGACAGGTCGCCGTCCTTGTCCTTGATTGTATAGGTGAAGGTGTCCGTTACCGGAGAGGCATTGTTGAGGTTCGAGTTCGCCTGATATTCATATGAGCCATCGGCGTTTATCTTGAGCGTGCCATACTGGCCTTGGACGGATTGCCCGGCCGGCCGGGAAGCCAGATTAGCGGCCAGCACGTCACCCTGGAGCGTGCCGGCAACGAAGCGCGTCACAACAAGGGGGTCGTCGGCGCCGACGATATCGGCGCCTTTGTCCCCGTCACCGTTGTCGCCAACACTTGCATCGGTCAACACATTGCCGGTCGCCTTGGCGCCCTCCAGAACCCCGTCGGTGTCCGCAACGGCAGTGGGCACATCATCGGTCACTGTGACGACGACCATGTCCTTTAGGGTGATGGCATCCCTGAAAATGACCGGGTCCTTGTCGTAGTCCCAGGCCTGCAAGGCCCCGCCGAAATAGATCGGCAGCGAGTCTTGCCCCGGCTGATCGTGGTCGAGTTGGTCATGCAGCTTGAAGGTGTAGCTTCCGGTGTTTCCATCCACCTCTAGGGTGAACACTAGGCGGTCTTCGGACTTGTCGTAGGTCTTGCCGCCTGGACCCGCCAGGTTCGCAAACCCATAGAGTGTGTTGCCAACCACCTGAAAGCTCAACAGCTCGCCTTCGGATTTCAGCTGCTGCGTCTCCATGAATGACCGGACCACGGCATCGCTGAGAAAGCCATAAGTCAGGTCACCGTCGGCGCCGGGCTGAACGACGTCCTTCAATGACCCAGTCGCAGTCGCGGGACCGCCTGTATCTACGCCGGCGTCGCCGGTGGTTGAACCGTCGGGGTCGGTGCCATCATTGGGCTGAGAACCGAGGGAGCCGCCCTTGGTGTCGATGTCGTCTTCGTCCACCCGGAGCTCTGCCGGCTTGCCGCTCAGCTTTGGCGAGTCATCCTCGATCGTGAGCGTAAGCGTGCTGTCGCTGAAATTCTGGTATTCGGCGACGCGGATGGGAAGGACCAGGCCCAGAGTGTCCTCGCTACCGGGGTCGAGGTGGTCGATCGGCCCAGAGAGGGTGATCGTGTAGCTGTCGGCTGCGTTTTTGAAGCGCACTTCGATGATGGGGTTCCCGCCGGCGCTGCCGACCAGGCTTGTTCCATCGGGAGACAAGACCCAAGCAATCGTAATGCCGCCTGACGACCAGCTTACGGACGGGATCCCGCGCATCGTATAGGTTAGGTCATTGCCTTCAGCATCAACGAGCCCAAACGGGATATTGAGCACCTTGGCCTGATTTGTCTGATCGCTGGGGAAGACGTTTTCGTCCGGGTTACCGCCGGTAAAGCCCTCCTCGCTCAAGCGCACAAAGATGCCGCCTTCGGGGAAGTCGGGCACTGTGTTGTTGGTCTGCTGGGCAAAGCCGGGGCCGGAGCCGAAGCCAAAGCCGGTATCGTCCAACAGGCTGTTTTGCCGGAACCCATTGCCGACACTCTGGTCGCCGGGATCCGAGAAGTTGCCGCTGGCGCCGTCGGGCGTGGTGTTGCCACCCTCTGGGCCGGCTGCAGGCTGGATGTCGTTGGCAGCAAAGATCTGCGCCACGGCTTCGGCCGGGATCTGGATATCGCCGATAAACAGCACGAGATTGGCGATGGCGCCGCCGGTGATGACGATCACGGTGCCGTCGGGCTGAACAAACTCGAGGTCGGCGCCGTTGGCGCGAGGCACCGACAGGTCGGCATCGGCCGGCAGCCGGGCGATGACGCCGTCCTCCAGCGCAATCGTGACCGTCGCCGGCGGGACGGCGGCGACCACCTGTGCGACGCGCTGTGCATCAGGCGTTGCCGCTGCAGTGGCGACCGGGAGGTCCAGGGTGAGCGCGTTAAATTGCTGCGAGCTGCGCCCAAAATTGGCGCGATCGTCCCGATCGGTCATGAAAACCCCAAATCAAACGGTAGACATTAAAGCTTTGTTCACCGTGCTAAATTTGCCGGGCAGTGAGCTCAAGTAGGGAAAATGAGATTCATATCGCCCGATATGTGGTGGGCGCGAGACGGCGATTAACCGTTAATGTGACTGCATTCTGGAATATATGAAGATGATCAGACCTAGGTCTAACTCTCCGACCGTCACGAGACGATATAGCCCACCAGAATCTGCGCCGGAGTCGGGGGCACGGCGACGAGCTTGGCGCGGCCGCGGCGTTGTTTGCTGTCGAGGCGGATGCTGTAGTTAGTGTAGGCCGAATTGGCCTCCGAGAGCTGCTGGAACAGCTCCTCGATCGGCGTCTCCAGCGTCAGCTGGACGATGTCGGCCTGTACCCGTTGCGTCGGGTCGCCGGAGACGACGCGCAGGAGCTGCATGAACTCCTGGTTCACCTGATGCAGCTTTTTCTGCCGGTTGATGGCAAAGGCCGGAATAGGGGCCTGCTGCAGGAGGCCGATGACATAGGCGCTGCTCGAGCGACCGGCCAGCACGCCACGCTCGGCGTCGATGGTGTCGATGGCAAAGCAGCGCAGGATGCTCGCGGCGTTCTCGGAACTGTCGCCGGCCGATTCAAGCACCGAAGCGATCAGCCGCGACCGCTTCTGCCCACGCCGCTCGCGATCTCGCCCAGCAGACGACCAAACAGCCGCTCGAGCCGGATGCCGCGACGACGTTCGCCGGTGATGACGACGCGGAACTCCGGCGTCAGCTCGTTATCGGGCGCGCTGCCGGCCGGCACGATCTGGGTGATGGGCTGATCAGCGCTCACGCATCGCCTCGTCGCGGGCTTTGTTGATGGGCTTGAGCAGGTACTGCAGCACGGTCTTCTTGCCGGTGAGGATTTCCACCGTCGTCACCATGCCGGGCAGGATCGGCAGGTTCTCGCCATTATAGTGCAGCACCGATTCCGGCGCCTTGATCAGCACCACGTAGTAGGTCTCGCGCGTGTTCGGATCGATGATGGAGTCCGCGCCGACGCTTTGAACTTCACCCTGTAGCCCGCCGAAAATCGAAAAATCGTAGGCCGTGAACTTGATCTGGGCCTTCTGCCCGGGCAGCACGAACGCCACGTCCGAGGGTTTGAGCCGCGCCTCGACCAACCGCGTATCTTCCATCGGCACGATGTCGAGCAGGCGCTCGCCCGGCTGCACGAAGCCGCCGACCGTGTTGATGGCAATTTCGTTGACGATGCCGTCGACCGGCGAGCGGATATCGGTGCGGCTGACGCGGTCGCTGGCGCCGCGCAACGCCTGCTCGGCGCTCGACAGCTCCGCCAGCCGCAGCGTCAGATCGCTCAGCGCATCCTGCCGGAACTGCAGGTCGGCCTGCTGCACCTGCAGCTTGGCTTCCGACACGCCCGCTTCCAGACGTGCGATGGACTCGATCACTGCATCGCGTTGCCCGCGCGTATCGGAGACGTCGCGCTGCGCCGCCAGGAACTCGGTCTGCGACACCAGCTTCTTGGCGGCCATCGGCTCGATCAGCTTGAGCTTTTCCTCGGCCAGCGCAAACGACTGCTCGAAGCGAACTTTGTTGGTCAGCGCTTCAGACAGTTCGCGCTCGCGCTGTTCGACCCGCTGGCCCAACACGTCCTTGCCCTGGTCGAGCGTATCGAGCCGCGCCTTCAGCAGCTTGGCCTCGTTGTCGCAGACCGCCGGCACTTCCGCCAAGACGTCAGGTGGACAGACATAGCCCTCACTGGCGCGGCCCTCATATTCAATCTGCAGCCGTGCGACCTGCGCCTGCAGCGCCCGGACCTTGGCTTCGACTTCACCCGCCGATGAGGTGGTCGTGGTGTCGTCGAGGCGCACCAGCTGCTGGCCCTTTTTGACCTGCTCACCGCGCCGCACCAGAATATCGGCCACCACGCCCGCCTCAGCGCTCTGGATCACCTGCGTCTTGGTCGAAGGGATCACCCGGCCTTCGGCCCGGCTCAGTTCGTCGATCTCTGCCGTCGCGGCCCAGCCGAGCGCCACCGCGAGGAACGCGCAGACGAGAAAGATCACCCAGAGCCACTGGCGCGGCGGACGATCCACATCGAGTGAATAGGTGGGGGGCGCCAGCTCGCGCGGCAGGATCGGCTTGTTCATGCCTCGCCTCCGCCTTGCGCCCGCAACTGTGCCAGCACCGCGTCGCGCGGCCCATCGGCGGCGATGCGGCCATTGTCGACCACGATGATGCGGGTGACGAGATTGAGCAGGCTGAACCGGTGCGTGGCGATCAGCACCGTGTGCTCCGGCGCCAGGCTCCGGCTAAGGTGGCCGATGAGCTGCCGTTCGGTCGCCAGATCCATCGAGCTCGAGGGTTCATCGAGGAAGAGGATTTTGGGGTTGATCAGCATGGTCCGGGCCAGCGCCACGGCCTGCCGTTGTCCACCCGAGAGGAGGAAACCGCGCTCGCCCACCGGCATGTCAAAGCCCAGCGGATGACGCGACACGAAGTCCTCGACACCGGCGCGGCGGGCCACGTCGATCAGCCGCGCATCATCGGCCTCGGGGTCCGATAGGATGATGTTGTCCTTGACCGTGCCGTTGAAGAGCTCCGGATCCTGCAGCACCAGGCCCACCTGACGCCGGAGTTCGGACGGATGATACTGACGGATGGAGACGCCATCGATCAGGATCTCGCCTTCCTGTGCGTCGTAGAAATTGACCAGCAGGCGTCCCAGCGTGGTCTTGCCCGAGCCGATGCGGCCGATAATGCCGACCTTCTCGCCGGCCTTGATCGAGAAGGACACCTGGTCGAGCACATAGTGGTCGGTACCCGGATAGGCAAACCGCACCTTGCGGAAGTCGATATTGCCGGCGCTGATGGCACGGGTGACGAAGCTCTTGCGCACCGTCCGCTCGTCGGGCAGGCGCATGATGGTGTCGAGCGCCTCATAGGCCTCGACCGCCGAACTGATCCGCAGGATGGCTGCCGAAATCTGCGCGATCGGCGCGATCACCCGGCTCGACAGCATCATTGCGGCGACGATGGCGCCCATCGACGTCTGGCCTTCCGAGAACGAATAGGTCGAGCCGATCATGATACCGATGCTGGCGATCTGGCTCACTACCGCCGTCAACTGGCCTGCCACCGACTGCAGCCACTTGATCTTGCTCTGGGTGTCCGACGACGCCAGGATCGTGGCTTCCCACTTGGACTGGAACTGCCCCTCAGCTCGCGCCGCCTTGACCGTCTGGGTTGCCGACAGCGATTCCACCAGGATGGCGTTGCGCAGCGAACTCTCCTGCAGCGCTGCCTTGACCACCGCCGCCGAGCGCGAGCCGATGATCAGCGTTCCGCCGATCGCAATCACCGCCGCGGCGAGCGGGAACACCACCACCCAGCCGATCAGCATGGCGATCACCCAGACGAAGACGCCCATGAACAGCACGTCCACGAACATCACCACCGTGTGCGAGGTGAAGAAATCGCGCAGCACTTCGTATTGCGAGATGCGGTTGACGAAGGCGCCGGTCGAGGCCGGGCGCGACGACACCGAGGCGTTCATCACCTTGTCGAACAGCACAGAGGAGAGCCGGAAATCGATCTGCCGGCCGGCATGGTCGATGATGGCGCCGCGCGCAATCTTGAGAAGGAAATCGAAGACGAACACCATCAGGAGGCCGATCGCCAACACCCAGAGCGTCGAGATCGCCTTGTTGGGCAAGACGCGGTCGTAGACGTTCATCGAAAAGAGCGGCATCGCGATGGCGAAAATATTGATGAAGGCCGCCGCCAGCATGACCACCCAGAGGCTTTTCCAGTGCCCGGCCAGTGCCGTGCGCAGCCAGTGCTTCTGCTGCATGGCGCCGTTGTCGGCGCCTTCCCAGGTCTCGCCTTCGCGGCTCGAGCTGGGCTTGATGACCATCACCTGGTGACGGAACCGCCACTCGGCAGAGTTGGTCTGGATCTCGGTTTCCGTGCCGGTCTGCGGGTCATAGACGGCAAGGCTGGTGCGTCCGATACGGCCGACAATCACCAGCGGCGCGCCTTTGCGGCTGATAATCAGCGCCGGCATGTCGAATTCCGCCAGATCGCGGAGGGCGACGCGCTTGGGCTGCTGCGTCAGCCCAATGCGCTCGAGCGCCCGCGGCAGCAGCTTTACGGTCAGCAAGCCATCCTTGAGCGGCAGGCCGGCAAGCAGCACATCGCGCGATACCGGTCGGCCCCAGCGGCGCGCCAGATATTGCAGTGCGCCCAGCAGGGGATCGGCCTTGCGCTGCGCGGGCGAACTCTCTGCTCCTGCAGGCTCGGCAAGGGCGTCCTGCACCGCCGTCTGCAAGGAATTGCCCACAGCCACGCCCGCAGCCACCGCCTCACCCTCTGGCCGTGGCTCGGAGGGCGACTGCTTGGTCGAACGCAGACTCTTTAGGGCTTTACCGATTTCCATAAGATATTCGGTCTCCGACCAAAGACCGGTTATTGAATCTGCTGCGCAAAAGCACGCAGCAACTGAGCATTGGGTTAATCGTGGAGAGGCCCCGAGGCGCCGGTTCTTACCAGGCGCCGCGGTGCTAATCAGTCACGCACTCAGTCGGCGTACTTGGAAAGGCTGAGTTTGCCATTGAGCGTTACCGGCTCGAACTTGCGTTCCGGCACGGTGCCGTTGTCTTCCACCGACGGCAGGTCGAGGAGATCGCGGGCATAGGCGTCCGACTGCTTCGGGGCGCTGACATCGAGATAGGCGAGCAGCGAGCCTGTCGCGGCAAGCAGACGATACTCGGCAAAGCGGGCGCTGAAATTGGCGGTTTCCGCCTGAACCTGCACATTAAAGCGCGTGTTCTGCGAGTCGAGCACGTCGAGCAGCGAACGCTGGCCGATCGTGAACTGCTCGCGATAGGCCGAGACGATGCCGTCTGAGGCTGAAAGCTGGTTGGCGTAGGCGCCGGCGAGCTCGTTCTGGCGGTGAATGCGATCCCAGGACACGCGCACCGCTTCCTCGACCTCACGGGCTGCAACCTGCTGGCCGAGCAGCGCTTCGCTTTCGCGGCGCATCGTTTCCTGAACCTTGGCGCTCTTGATGCCGCCGTCAAAAATGTTCCAGCGCAGCACCAGCTTGCCAGACAGGTCGGTGGAATAGCCGGCCGACCCGGTGTTGTCGCTGCCAACGAGGCCGCGGCCTTCGAGCGACAGTTTTGGCCCGAGCGCGCCTTCGGCCTGATCGACCAAGGCCGATGCCGCGTCCACATCGGCGCCGGCGACGCGAATGCGGGGATTGTTGTTGATGCCGGTCTTGACTGCCGCCTCGAGCGACTTTGGCAGGTACTTGCCGACGCGCGACGGCATTTTGGCGCTGCTGAACTTGGCGCCGACATTCTTGGCAAAGCCGATCTTGGCAGCTTCAAGCGCTTCCTGCGCCTGGATCACCTGGGCGCTGGCTGCGGCGAGACGCTCGGTCGCCTGCTGGCGATCGGCCTCGGTCAGCTGGCCACTGGAAATGGCATCGACCACATTGGCAAGCGTATCCTGGTGGAACGACACGTTGGAGCGGGCGAGGTCGACGATCCGGGCCTGCAGGAGAATTTCGAAATAGAGGCGCGCCACTTCGAGGCCAATCACTTCGGACCGCTCGAGCACGCGGAACGAGGCGCTGTCGATGCGGGCGGCCTGACGGGCGGATTCGGAATCGCGGAAGCCGCCGTCCAGCAGGTCGAAGCTGGCGGTCAGGCCGATCTGCGCCGGATAGAGCGGATCATTGTTGATGCCTGCCGCGCGCCGCGACGGCGTATTGGACAACTGCGCACCCACGGAGGCTTCGACATCGAGGCGCGGTGCATAAAGGCCGAGCGCCTGCTGCAGTTCGAACTCGGTGGCCTCGCGATTGGCCAAAGCCTGGCCAATCTCGGGATTGGTTTCGATGGCAACCTTGACAGCTTCCTTCAGAGACAGGGCGTGCGCTGCAAACGGCATCAACGCGGAAGCCGCGAACACCGTACCGAGAAGAAAAGACTTCAAATAGTTCATCATCTGCTCTTTTTTGCAGAAGAGGCCGCCCCCCGGCGGTCGGCGCAATAGCCGTCCTCTTGCCTACCCACCGGTGCTTCCGTGGAGATTTCGTGGGCTCATCATTGTCGAGGCTCCATGTCCCCAACCACCCGCGATACGTCCTGCACACACCAGGTGACGGAGTCGCCCCCGTTCACAATTGTTAAGGATCAGTAACAGCAACGCCGAGTCAAACAATTGCCAACCAACAACTCGACATGCCGCAAGGGTGCTGCAAATGTGCAACACTCAAGAGTTTGCCCTTTATAACCAACGATATCCGGGCATATTTAGATATGCATCACCCCTAAATGTGATCAGCTGACACCGGACAGGAGGATCACGTCGACGATGTCCCCGACATTCTGCCCAGAATCATTTTCAGTCTGAATAATCAAAGTATCCGCAAGTGCCAGCGAAGAAGAATGGGCGCTGTCCGTCTCGGCGATCGGCGTGACCTGCAGAAAGCCGATCTCGTTACGGCTGAGGGTGCCGCGCACGAAATGTCGGCGCGGTCCGTTGGCCGGCAACGGCGCGGCGAGTGCGACGCCGAACTGCGGCCAGAACGGATCGCTGTGGCCGGTCAGCTGCCGCAGGGCAGGGCGCAGCAAAACTGTGGCGGTGACCATGGCGGAGACCGGATTGCCGGGCAGGCCGAAAACGAGTGTCTTGCCGCGGGTACCGAACATCAGTGGCTTGCCCGGTCGCATAGCCAGCTTCCAGAAGTCCAGCGACACCCCGAGGTCGACCAGCACTTCGCGCACATAATCGCGGTCCCCGACACTGGCGCCACCAGTTGTCACCAGCACGTCGATGCCCTGGTCGAACGCGTCGAGCAGCACCTTTTCCAGCGCCGGACGATCGTCGGCGACGATGCCCAGGTCAATGACGCGCTCGGCATAGGGGCTGAGCAGCGGAATAAGCCCAAAACTGTTCGATGCGACGATCTGGTCGGGGCCGGGCAGGTTGCCGGGCGGTACCAGTTCGTCCCCTGTCGCCAATACGGCAATGCGCGGCCTCCGCGTCACCGGCAATTCAGGTCGGTTGGCCGAGGCGGCGAGATTGAGCATCGCCGGGGTCAGGGCGACGCCTGCTGGCAGCAGTTCCTGGCCGCGCTGGAAGTCATGCCCCTGTCGCCGGATGGACTGGCCAGGACGCGGGGCTTTGGCAAAGCTGATCTGGTTGCCGGTGGCGGTCGCCTCTTCCTGCATGATCACCGCATCCGCGCCGATCGGCAGCGGCGCGCCGGTAAAGATCCGGACGCACTGGCCCTTTTCCATCATCCCGACAAAGCGGGCACCGGCCTGCGAGGTGCCGGCGAGCTTGAGCGGTCGCCCCGGCAATACTTCGGCGGCACGCACAGCGTAGCCATCCATGGCGCTGGCGTCGAAGGGCGGCTGGTTGTGGCTGGCCGTCAAAGGCTGTGCCAGCACCCGGCGATGGGCGCGCAGCAGCGGCACCGTCTCGGCCGCGGGCGGCTTGATCTGCGCAAAGATGCGGGTGAGTGCCTCGTCGACCGAGATCATGCCGGAGCGCCGTCGCGCCGATAGTCGCCCGACTTGCCGCCCGTCTTTTCCACGACACTGATGCCGTCGATCCGCATGCCGCGGTCCATCGCTTTTGCCATGTCGTAAAGCGTCAGCGCTGCCACAGAAGCGGCGGTCAGCGCTTCCATCTCGACGCCAGTCTGGCCGGTGGTCTCAGCCGTGGCGGTGATGAGCAGCGCCCCTCTGTCCTCGCCGATATCCACCGTGACCGTGCTCAGCGCAATCGGGTGGCAGAGTGGAATGAGGTCAGACGTCCTTTTGGCCGCCATGATGCCCGCGACCCGCGCCACGGCGATGGCGTCGCCCTTCTTGAGCGCCCCGCCCAGGATCGCCGCGATCGTCTCGGGGGTAGCGGTCAACCGGGCCTCGGCCACAGCGCGACGGCGCGTCGCCGCCTTGTCGCCGATATCGACGATCCGGGCCTCGCCGCGGGCGTTGAGATGGGTGAGGGTCATGTCAGGCGGCCGGCGGCCCCATCAGCAGCTGCCGAGTGGCGCTAGCGACATCCGCCTGTCGCATCAGGCTTTCGCCGACAAGGAACGTACCGATACCGGCGGTCTGGTCCAGTTTGCGGATATCGTCGTGGGAATAGATGCCGCTCTCGGACACCAAGTGCACGCCCGACGGCACGCCGCCCGCAAGGTTCACCGAGGTGGCCAGCGTCGTCTCAAACGTGCGGAGGTTACGGTTATTGATGCCGATGAATTCGGCATTGAGCCCCAGCGCCCGGTCAAGCTCGATCTGGTCATGTACTTCCACCAGCGCATCCATCCGCCACTCTTCGGCAGCGTCGAGCAGGTAGCGGGCGGTGTCGTCACCGACCGCGGCAAGGATGACGAGGATGCAGTCCGCTCCCATCGCCCGGGCTTCGGCCACCTGGTAGGTCTCGAACAGAAAGTCCTTGCGCAGCACTGGCAGCTGCGTCGCGGCGCGGGCCTCGATCAGATAGGTCGGCGACCCCTGAAAGCTCGGCCGGTCGGTGAGCACGGAAAGGCAGGCCGCGCCGCCGGCCTCATAGGCCCGCGCGATCTCGGCCGGGTGAAAGTCCGGTCGGATCATCCCCTTGGAGGGGCTCGCCTTTTTCACCTCGGCGATGAGCGCATAGTTCTTTTCGGCACGCTTCTTTTTCAGCGCCGAGAGGAACCGCCGCACCGGCGGGGCGTCATGGGCTTCCGCCACCACCTCGTCCCACGGCTTGAGTGCCTTGGCCGCCGCGATTTCCTCGCGCTTGTAGGCTTCGATCTTTGAGAGGATGTCGGACATGGACTACCCGTTGGAGACGGCAATGAGTTGGTCGAGGACGCGGCGGGCCTTGCCGCTGTCGATGGCTTCCGCGGCCAGCGCCACGCCCGCCTTGAGCGTGTCCGCCTTGTCGGCGACGATCAGCGCCGCCGCGGAGTTGAGCAGCACGACGTCGCGATACGGGTCCTTGGACCCGTCAAGCAGGGCGCGCAGCCGGCCGGCATTGTAGGCCGGATCGGCGCCCTTGAGATCGGCCATCGTCGCCCGCGGCAGGCCGGCATCCTCGGGCGTGACCTCGAAGCTGCGCAGGTCCCCGCCCTTGATCGAGGCGACAAAGCTCGGGCCAGTCGTGGAAATCTCGTCGAGCCCGTCAGACCCGTGCACCACCCAGGCCGAAACCGCGCGGTTGGCGAGGAGGGCGGCTGCCACCGGTTCGACCCAACGCTTGTCGAAGACGCCCAGCATATAGCGGCGTGCGCCGGCGGGGTTGGATTGCGGGCCGAGCAGGTTGAACATGGTGCGGGTGCCCAGCTCCTGCCGCGACGGGCCGACATGCTTCATTGCCGGGTGATGCGCCGGGGCGAACATGAAGCCGATGCCGACGTCGCGGATGCAGGCCGAAATCTGCTCCGGCGTCAGGTCGAGCTTGATCCCCAGCGCCTGCAGCACGTCGGAGGCCCCTGACTTCGACGACAGCGCGCGGTTGCCATGCTTGGCCACCGGCACGCCGGCCGCAGCCGTCACGAACGACGCAGCGGTCGAGATGTTGAGCGTTTCCGCGCCATCGCCGCCGGTCCCGACAATGTCGATGACGTCCTCGGGCGCCTCGACGCGTACCATCTTCTCGCGCAGGATCGAGACGGCCGCGGCGATCTCGCCAACGGTCTCGCCCTTGACCCGCATGCCCATGAGGAATGCGCCAATCTGGCTGGGCGTGGCCTCGCCATTCATGATGGTGGTCATGACGCCGCGCATTTCCTCACCGGTGAGGTCCTGCCGCGTGGCGATCTTGTTGAGGGCCTGCTTGATATCCATCACGCCGCCTTCCTCAGGTTGAAGTCGCGGGCGATGTTGAGGAAATTCTGCAGAAGCGCGTGGCCGTTCTCCGAGGCAATGCTCTCGGGGTGGAACTGCACGCCATGCGTCGGAAAACTCTTGTGCTGCATGCCCATGATCAGCCCATCATCGGTCGAGGCCGTGACCTCGAGCGTCGCCGGCAGCGTGTCGGCCTTGACGATCAACGAATGATAGCGCGTTGCCTCAAAGCCCGCATTGAGCCCGCGGAACAGGCCCTTGCCGGTGTGGTTGATCTTGCTGGTCTTGCCATGCATCAGGTGCGGCGCCCGGATCACGTCGCCACCCATTGCCTGGCCGATCGACTGGTGGCCGAGGCACACGCCGAGCAGCGGGATGGTCGGCGCAAAGCGCCCAATCAGGCTGAGGCAGACGCCGGCCTCGTTCGGCGTGCAGGGACCGGGCGAAAGCACAATGGCTTCCGGCGCGAAACTGGCGACCTCGTCGAGGGTGATCTTGTCGTTGCGAACCACAGTCGGGTCGGCGCCGAGTTCACCAAGGAAGTGCACGAGGTTGTAGGTAAAGCTGTCGTAGTTATCGATGACGAGGAGTCGGGTCATTTGAACTGTTCCTGGCGTGGAAAGGCGGGCATCCGTCAGAGCCAGTCTCGCCATCGATGCCCAGTTGCAAAACCCATCACTGTCCCACCCTCGCTTCGCCAGCATAGCGTAGCGCTTCCTCGGCAGCGCTGAAAAGGGCGCGCGCCTTGTTTTCGCATTCGAGCTGCTCGAGCTCGGGCTGGCTGTCGGCGACAATGCCCGCACCGGCCTGCACATAGATCTTGCCATCAGCCACGATCGCGGTGCGCAGGATAATGCAGGTGTCCATGGTGCCGTCGGCACCAAAATAGCCGACGCAGCCGCCATAAATGCCGCGCTTGGACTTCTCGAGTTCCTCGATGATCTCCATCGCCCGCACCTTCGGCGCACCCGAGACGGTGCCTGCCGGAAAACCGGCGCTCAGCGCATCGACAAAGTCATGCTTGGGGTCGAGTTCGCCCACCACGTTCGAAACGATGTGCATGACGTGCGAATAGTACTCGAGGAAGAACTTGTCGGTGACCTTCACAGTCCCGATCTTGGCGACGCGGCCGACATCGTTGCGCCCGAGGTCGAGCAGCATCAGATGCTCGGCCAGTTCCTTCGGATCGTTGAGCAGTTCGTCCGCCAGTTCCTTGTCGCGCGTCGGCGTGGCGCCGCGCTTGCGGGTGCCGGCGATCGGCCGGATGGTGACCTGGCCCTTTTCTACCTTCACCAGGATTTCCGGGCTCGAACCCGCGACCGAAAAGCCGCCAAAATCGAGGAAATACATGTAGGGGCTAGGATTTGTGCGACGCAGCGCCCGGTAGAGCGCCGTCGGCGGCAGGCTGAACTCGGCCTCGAACCGCTGGCTCAGCACCACCTGAAAGATGTCGCCCGCGGTGATATAGTCCTTGGCCCTGGCCACCATCGCCGCGTACTCGGCCTTGCTGGTGTTGCTCTTGACCTCGATCTTTTCGAAGTCCGGCAGCTCGCCGACATAGGGCAGGGTGCGCCCGAGCCGCGCCGTGGCATCGTCGATGCGCGACTGCGCCGCTTCCCACGCCTGCCGTGCCGAAACGCCCTCGCGGATGTAGACCGGGGCGGTGAGGTAAAGCTCGTCTTTCAGCGTATCAAAGACCGCCAGGATCGACGGACGCATCAGGACCGCATCGGGAAAGCCGAGGCTCTGCGCGCCGGTGTCGGGCAACACTTCCATCTGCCGCACCATCTCGTAGCCGAGATAGCCGTAAATGCCGGCAGCCGTGGAGGGCAGGCCCTCGGGCACGTCGGCCTGGCTCTCGGCCACCAGCGCCCGCAGCACTTCAAGCGGCGGCTCCGCTACCGGCGTGAAAGTCTCCGGTGTCAGTCCCGCATTGCGGTTGATGCTGGCCTTGCCGTTTTCAACCTTGAGGATGATGTCGGGCAGAAGCCCGATCATCGAGTAGCGGCCCTTGGTCGAGCCGTCCTGCACGCTTTCGAGCAGAAAGGTGTTCTGCCGGCCTTCAGCGAGCTTCAGGTAGGTGCCGATCGGGGTTTCGAGGTCGGCCACCACGCGCCGAAAGACGATCTGCGCCCGCCCGGCCTCGTAGCGTTCGGCAAAGCGGCTAAAGGCCTCGTCCGCCATGGCGCCCTCAGTTACCGGTATCGAGGGCGAGCAGCTGGCTCAGCACTTTCTGGTTGATCGTCATGCCCATGCTCTCGCGCAGGCCGCTCATGAAGTCGCTGTAGAGCGTGTTCTGGCGTGTTTCGGCGATATAGCCGCCGGCGTCCAGGGTGGCTTCGTCCGTGCTCGGTACAATCTCGACCACCTGGAACAGCACGTGGTCGCCATCGCCATTGACGGCGGAACCGACATAGCCCTCGCCACCACCAAACGCGGCCGAGGCCACGGCCTGGTCGAGCGGCGCGGTCTCGCCCTGCCGGGTGAGCGGCTGGCTGAGCACCGGGAACTGGTTGAGCGAGCCGGCAACATCGCCAAAAGCCTTGCCGCCCTTGATGTCGGCAAGCGCCTTGTCGACTTCGGCCTTTACGGCCGCTTCGGTCTTTTCGGCGGTCCAGGCTGCCGTCACGATATCCTTGACCTCGTCGAGCGTCTGGTCGCGCGCGGCATCGATGGTCTTGAGGTCGAACCAAACATTGTTGTTGGCGTTGATCGCGATGGTGGGCGCCAGCTTGTCCTTTTCTGCCGCAAAGATCGCCTTGGCCACCGTGCCATACTGGTCGACGGGAATCGCGGGCAGGGCGCTGAGCTCGCTGCCGTCAGCCGTGATCGCTACTTCCTGCACCGGCAGCTTGAAGCGCTCGGCGATCTGGGTCAGCGGTTGGAAGGCCGCCCGCAATTCTTCGACCTGGTCGAGGATGTCGGTGTACTCGTCGCGCGCCGCCTTGGTGGCAAGGCTGGTACGGATTTCTTCCTTGACCTCATCGAGCGTGATCTCGCCGCCGGCTTCAATCGCCGTCACGGTCACCGCACGCTGGCCGCCAATGCCCGGAATGATGGCGAAGTCGCCCTGCGCCAACCCATAGGCGGCGGTCGCGAGGTCGGCATCGGTGATGTCGGCCTGGGCCAGCGTGCCAACGTCAGTGGCCGTCAGGCCAGATTCGGTGACCAACTGGTCAAACGTCTTGCCCGCAGCTTTACCGGCCTCGAAGGCCTGCTGCTGCTCGGGCGTCGCCAGCGGCACCTGCCGGATGGTGCGCTTTTCGATCTTAACGCGCTGCGCCTTGGTGCGCTCGTACTCGGCCGTGATGTCGGCATCGGTAACGGTCTTGGTCGCCGCCAGGGTCGCTACATCGAGCGCCAGCATGTCGACGGTCCGCGTTTCCTTGGTGCGGTAAGTGTCCTGATGATCCTTGAGGTAGGTCGCCAGTTCCGCATCAGTCGGCGCCGGCACTTCCGTGGTCAACTGGCCCGAACCGAGCACGAAATAGTCGATGGTGCGCTTGTCCCCGCCATAGCGGTTGACCAGTTCGATCGCCGCCGTCGGCACCGGGCTGCCGATAAACAGGCCCTGCGCCACCTGCTGGCGACGCGCCGCATTGCGCTGCAGGTCGAAATACTCTTCTTCGGTGTAGCCGGCCTGCTGCAGCACGCGCGCAAAATTGCTGGGATCGAACGTGCCCAGAATGCCGGCAAAGCTCGGATCATCGCGCAGCATCGTGGAGAGGCGGGCGTCGGAGACGCCGATCCCCATGTTCTGGCCCATCTGGTTGAGCGCGGCTTCCGCGCCCAGCTGCGACAGCACCACCGAGGGGACGCCGAGCGCCAGCGCTTCCTCATTGGTCGGGACGCGACCGAACCGCTGCCCGTACTGGTTGACCTGCGTCGTATACGCCCGCTGGAAGGCCCGCGTGGTGATTTCCTGTCCGCCGACGCTGGCAACCGTGTTGGTGCCCAGGTCCAGCAGCACGTTGGAAATGCCGAATCCTGCCAGACCAACGATCAGGAAAGCCCCCAGGATCTTGCCGAACCAGGTATTGGCGATCTTACGCAACCCACTGAGCATATCTTGTCGCTTCCAAACACGAACGGGCCGGCATCTGCCGGGTTTTTAGGCGGCGGATACTAGACAGGGACTTTGACCTGCTGCAAGGCAATAACGGCCCCGCTAGCGCTGGCTTGCCCGGTTATGGCAAACGGGGCGGGGGCGCAAGTGCCAGACGGGCGTCCGGCCGGGTGCAGACAAGAGATTTTGGAGCGTTTCGAAGTGGCTGACCGTCGGATTCCGCTGATCGCGGGCAATTGGAAGATGAACGGACTTAATGCCGCGCTCGTCGAGATCGACAAGCTGGCTGGCCTTCTGGGCGCGGGCGAACGCCCCGACTGTGCAGTGGCCATCTGCCCGCCCGCCACTTTGCTGAGCGCCCTGAGTGCGCGCGCCGGAGCAACCGGCATTCTCACCGGTGGCCAGGACTGTCATCCCAAGGCCAGCGGCGCCCACACCGGCGATATCAGTGCCGTCATGCTCGCCGATGCCGGCGCCACCTATGTCATTGTCGGCCATTCGGAGCGTCGGACCGACCACCATGAAGACGACGCCCTGGTGCGCTCCAAGGCCCTGGCAGCGCTGGGCGCCGGGCTGACGCCGATCATCTGCGTCGGTGAAGCCCGCGCGGAACGCGAGGCCGGCCGGGCCATTGAGGTGGTCACGAGCCAGTTGCTCGGCTCGGTGCCCGATGAGGCCGGGACCAATGAAGTGGTAATCGCTTATGAGCCCGTCTGGGCCATCGGCACCGGCCTCACCCCGACCATTGCGGACGTCGAGGCCATGCATGCGAGCATCCGCTCCCAGCTCGCAGATCGGTTCGGCGCGGCGGGCAAAACAATCCGGATTCTCTATGGCGGCTCGATGAAACCTGCCAATGCCAAGGAAATCCTTGCGGTCGCCAATGTCGATGGTGGACTGGTTGGTGGCGCAAGCCTCTTGGCAAACGACTTCTACGGCATTATCTCCGCCGTCTAGATCGATGCCGCAGCGGCCGGGCAAAAAACCCGGGCGTTCGGCTGGCATTTGTCGGCATAAGCGTCTAGAACGCGCGCCAATTCGAACTGGAAACTGAGACACGCATGGCCAACGTCCTGATTGTTGCCTATCTGCTGATCGTTCTGGCGCTGATCGCAGTGATCCTGCTGCAGCGCTCGGAAGGCGGTGGGCTTGGCATGGGGTCGAACTCCAACGGCCTGATTTCCGCCCGTGGCTCGGCCAACCTGCTGACTCGGACGACGGCGATTCTGGCAGCCCTGTTCTTCGCAACGGCAATTGGCCTGACCATCATCAACGAAATCGACAACCCGTCCTCGGGCATTCTCGCCGGTGCGGCCGATAGCGCCGACAGCGACATCAATGCGCCGACCTCGGTGCTCGACGCGCTCAACGCCCTCGACGGTGGCACCGATGAGTCGCTGAGCGTCCCGAGCGTCCCGGCGACGACGGATACGACCACGCCGGCGACCACGACGACCGACCCGGCTCTGGCCGTCCCTGCTGAAACGGCCCCGGCGACCACTGATACCACCGCCCCGGCGACCACTGACACCACCGCGCCGGCCGCCACTACGGCTCCAGCTACCGGCACGACCACAACGCCGGCGGCGCCGGCGACGACCACACCCGCAGCACCCGCCAACTGAGGCGCTGCAGCAGACCAATCGGGAAGGGGATGGAAACATCCCCTTCTTGTTTTTGAGGGGGACGACAACAGCCTGGGGGCTGCTGTGGCCTTCCGAATCAATACTCTGACCGCATAAGGTGAAGGCCCATGGCTCGGTACGTTTTCATCACCGGTGGCGTGGTTTCCTCATTGGGCAAAGGGCTCGCTTCAGCCGCACTTGGTGCGGTTCTGCAGGCGCGTGGCTACAAAGTCCGCCTGCGGAAACTCGACCCCTATCTCAATGTCGATCCCGGCACGATGTCGCCCACCCAGCATGGTGAGGTGTTCGTCACCGACGACGGGGCCGAGACCGATCTCGACCTGGGGCACTACGAGCGCTTCACCGGCCGTTCGGCCAACAAGCGCGACAACATCACCACTGGCCGGATCTATTCCGACATCCTCGCCAAGGAGCGCCGCGGCGACTATCTGGGCGCCACCGTGCAGGTCATCCCGCACGTCACCGATGCCATCAAGGCCTTCGTGGTCGAGGGCAACGAGGAATTCGACTTCGTGCTCGTTGAAGTCGGCGGCACTGTCGGCGACATCGAGGGCCTGCCGTTCTTCGAGGCCATCCGCCAGCTCGGCAACGATCTGCCGCGCCACCACGCGGTCTATGTCCACCTGACGCTGATGCCCTACATTCCCAGCGCCGGCGAGCTGAAAACCAAGCCGACTCAGCACTCTGTCCGCGAACTGCGCTCCATCGGCATTGCCCCGGACGTGCTGCTGGTCCGCGCCGACCGGCCGATCCCGGTGGGCGAGCGCAAGAAACTGTCGCTTTTCTGCAATGTGCGTGAAAGCGCCGTGATCCAGGGCCTCGATGTCGGCTCCATCTACGACGTGCCGCTGGCCTATCATGAGGAAGGTCTCGATCGCGAAGTCCTCGCCGCCTTCGGCATCACCGACGCGCCCGAGCCCGACATGGCCGCCTGGAAGGACGTGTCGCAGCGCTACCATAACCCCGAGGGCGAGGTGAACATCGCCATCGTGGGCAAGTATACCGGCCTCAAGGACGCCTATAAGTCGCTCTCGGAAGCGCTGACCCATGGCGGCATTGCGAACCGGGTTAAGGTCAATCTCAGCTGGATCGACAGCGAGATTTTCGAGAACGAAGACCCCGCGCCCTACCTCGAAAATGTCCACGGCATCCTGGTGCCGGGCGGCTTTGGCGAGCGTGGTTCGGCAGGAAAAATCCAGGCGGCGCGCTTTGCCCGCCTCAAGGACGTGCCCTATTTCGGCATCTGTTTCGGCATGCAGATGGCCTGCATCGAGGCCGCCCGCAACACGGCAGGTATCAAGGCGGCCAACTCCACCGAATTCGGCCCCACCAAGGAGCCGGTGGTCGGTCTGATGACCGAATGGACCAAGGGCAACGAGCAGGTGACGCGTTCTGCCGGCACCGACCTCGGTGGCACCATGCGCCTCGGCGCCTATCCCGCCCAGCTGGCCAAGGGCTCGCGTGTCGCCGACATTTACGGCTCGACCCGCATTTCCGAGCGGCATCGCCACCGCTTCGAAGTGAACATGAACTACCGCAAGGTGCTCGAGGCCAATGGCCTCCTCTTCTCCGGCACGTCGCCCGACGGCAAGCTGCCCGAGATCGTCGAGCGCACCGACCACCCGTGGTTCATCGGCGTGCAGTTCCACCCGGAGCTGAAGTCCAAACCCTTCGAGCCGCACCCGCTCTTTGCCAGCTTCATCGAAGCGGCCGTGGTCCAGAGCCGGCTGGTTTGACCATTCTCCAGACGGCGCGGCTGCTGCTGCGCCGGCCGCGGGAAGACGACCTGGAGGCGTTCTTTGCCATCATGTCGGACCCCCGCGCCATGCGGTATTGGTCGACCCTGCCGCATGCCTCGCTCGACGTCACCCGCGAGTGGCTGGCGAGGAAGATCGAACGAACTGCCGCCGGCGGCGAGGATTTCTGCATCGAGTTCGAGGGCCGGCTAATCGGCGAGGTCGGCGCCGGTCGGCTCCCCGATTTCGGCTTCATGCTGCATCCGGATTTTTGGGGGCAGGGCCTTGCCACCGAAGCGTCGCGGGCCTGCATCGCCCACATCTTTGCTACCCACGACGTCCCGGCCCTCAAAGCCGACGTCGACCCGCGAAATGTGGCTTCGCTCGCCGTGCTCAAGAATCTCGGATTCGTCGTCACCGGCACGGCAAAAGACACCTTTCTGCTCGGTGACGAATGGTGCGACAGTGTCTATCTTGAGCGCGAGCGCCCCCGCGGAGACCCCTAATGGCTGAGATCCTTTCTCTCTCCAAAGCCCGGAAAGCCAAGGCGAAGGCCGACAAGGAAACCACCGCCGAGGCCAATCGGCAAAAATTCGGCCGCACCAAGGCCGAGAAATCCAAGGCAACCGCCGACAAGGCGCTGTCGGACAAGAAAATCGACGCGCACAAGCGCGACCAGACCTGAGAACGAGCATTTCATGACCAGCTTCTTTGACTTTTCCGCCCGCCGCCTCGACGGCACCGAACAGCCCATGTCGGACTTCGCCGGCAAGGTGATCCTGCCGGTCAACACGGCCAGCAAGTGCGGCTTCACCCGCCAGTATGACGGGCTGGAAAAGCTCTGGCAGGACTACAAGGACAAGGGGCTCGTGGTGATGGGGTTCCCCTGCAACCAGTTCGGCGAGCAGGAACCGGGCAGTGCCGCCGAAATCGCCGCCTTTTGCTCCACCAGCTTTTCGGTGAGCTTCCCGATGTTTGACAAGGTGGTCGTCAACGGCAAGGACGCGCACCCGCTCTGGGCCTATCTCAAGGCCGAGGCGCCCGGCTTTCCCTGGTTCCGCGACATCGGCTGGAATTTCACCAAATTCCTCGTCGGCCGCGACGGCAAAGTCGCCGGCCGCTATGCCTCCAAGGTCGAGCCCGAGGCCCTGACCAAGGACATCGAAAAGCTGCTCGCTGCCAGCTGAGCCGTGACCGCGCCGCATCTCCGGCTTGCCGGCCGCGGCGCCATGGAACAGCACGCAGCCCTTGAGGTGATCGTGCAGGAATCGCCGCTGCTGATGGGCGTGCTGACCCGGCTGAGGTCACTAGACCTCCCGGACGGCTGGCTCGTTGCAGGAGCGGTCTACAATTCGGTCTGGAATGCTCTGACCGACCGGCCCGCGCTGAACGGCATCAACGATGCCGACGTCTTTTATTTCGACGCCAGAGACCTTGGCTTTGCCGCCGAGGACGCGGTTATTCAGGCCGCTGCGCCGCACTTTGCCGACCTGCCTTTGCCGGTTCAGATCCGCAATCAGGCGCGCGTGCACCTCTGGTTCGGCGCGCATTTCGGCATCGACTATCCGCCTTTGACACGATCGACCGATGGCATCGACCGCTTCACCACGCGTGCCCATGCCGTCGGCTTGCGGCTCGAAGCCGACGACCGGCTCACTGTGCACGCCCCGTTTGGGCTCGATGACCTATTCTCGTTCCGGCTGCGACCCAACCGCGCCATCGTGGACAACGGGCCAACGCACCGGCGCAAGGCCGAGCGGGCGCTGACACACTGGCCCGAACTCCAGTTCGAGCCCTGGTAGCTCAACGCCCCGGGTCGAACAGTTCAGTGTTTGATGCTACCAGCACCGTCTCGAGGAGGAGCAAAGCATGTCGAAAGTTGTGATCATTGGGGGCAGCGGCCATGTCGGGACCTTTCTGGTGCCGCGGCTTGTCGAGGCCGGCCATGAGGTGGTCAATGTCGCCCGCGGCCAGCGCCACGCCTACGCGCCGCACGCCGCCTGGGAGCAGGTGACGACCGTCACCATCGATCGCGACAGTGCCGAGGCCGATGGCAGTTTTGGCGCGCAGATCGCTGCGCTTGAGGGCGACATCGTTATCGACATGATCTGCTTTACCCTCCCCAGCGCCCGACACCTCGTCGAGGCGCTGCGGGGCAGGGTGCAGCACTTCATCCACTGCGGCACCATCTGGGTCTATGGGCAGAACACCGTCATCCCGGCAACCGAGGATCAGCCGGTCAACGGCTTCGGCGACTATGGTTCGCAGAAGGCGGCCATCGAAACCTACCTGCTCGCCGAAGCCCGCCGTACTGGGTTTCCCGCCTCGGTCTTCCGGCCGGGCCACATTGTCGGCCCGGGTTGGGACCCCCTGAACCCGGCGGGGCACTTCAACTCCACCGTCTTCGGGAAGATCTCCCGCGGCGAGGAACTGGCGCTGCCCAATTTCGGTCTGGAAACAGTCCACCACGTCCATGCCGACGACCTGGCGCAGCTGGTGATGGGCTTGATCGCCCATCGGAGCGTGGCGGTGGGGGAGACTTTCAACGCCGTCTCGGCCGGAGCCCTCAATCTCAAGGGCTATGCCGAGGCGATGTATCGCTGGTTCGGCAAGGAACCAAAGCTGCGCTTCCTTCCTTTCGACGAGTGGAAGGTCCTGCAGGACCCCGAAGAGGCGCAGGCCACCTGGGAACACATCGCCCGCAGCCCGTGCCACTCCATCGACAAGGCCCGCCGCCTCCTCGGCTACGCCCCGCGCTACACCTCGCTCGCCGCCGTGCAGGAAGCCGTCACCTGGCTGATGGCGCACGACCGGATCTAACAACGACGATGGCGCCCCAGTAGACCTCATCCTGAGCGTGCCGAAGGATGAGGTTGTGGCACTCGCCCTCGTGGTTCGACATGCTCACCATGAGGGCTTTGCCAAACCCTGTTGGCAGTTCCGCCCCAACCCCTTAAGCAGTGGCAAGATCGGTTGGGGCGAGACGACACCATGGCGAGCACTGCAGGGTCCGGGGCGATCCACGTCGCGCTGACCTTTGACGACAAGTACTGGGC
This sequence comes from Devosia sp., assembly GCA_015657675.1. Lineage (GTDB taxonomy): Bacteria > Pseudomonadota > Alphaproteobacteria > Rhizobiales > Devosiaceae > Devosia_A. The sequence continues at coordinate 11,547 of JACDQI010000286.1, read as the reverse complement.
CCCGGCCTACACCACCATGCGCTCGATCTGCATGGTGAGCCGCCGCGCCAGGGACTTTGTCTTTCACTGCATGCATGTGGGGCTTAGCGACCGGCACAAGGCCGACCTCGCTGCCATCACCGCTGAGTTCGGCGCCACGCTGGTCTACTACGACCTTGATGCGCTCGGCATCCTAAAGGATCGCATCGCCAAACTGCCGCGCGTCGGCATGCACATCAACACGCCTATCGTCTACACGCGGCTCTTCCTCACCGACATCGTCCCCAAGGACATCGAGCGGCTGATCTTCATCGATTCCGACATGATGGTCCGCGCCGACATCGCCCAGATCTACGAACTCGACCTGGGGAACTACCCCTTCGCCGCCGCTTCAGATCCCTACCGCACCGGCTTCCAGACCGGCCGGGACCTGAAGCCAAAGCGCTACTATTCGACCACCGACCTCTTCTTCAACGCTGGTCTCCTGGTCATCGACACGCGGAAAATGGCCGCCATCGATTGCGTCGCCACCATCACGAAAATGCTGTCGCCCGAGGAAGTTGCCGGCCTCTACTACGACCAGGATATCCTCAACATCGTCTTCCGCAACAACTGGTACGTGCTCGACAAGCTCTGGAACCTGCAGAACCCGCTGCCCGCGCACGAAGTGCTCGACCCCTACGTCGTCCACTACACCGGCATCCACAAACCCTGGCTGCTGTTCAAGAAACCGGCCTTCAAGCGCATGTACCGGCACATGATGACCAACGCCTACTACTACCGATACCTCCGCGAGCGCCTGGCGCGGCGGTTTGGGTTGTCGGGCTTGTTGCGATGACGGTCATGGCGGATCGTGAGGGGAGGGTCGTCCGGATCGCCGAACTGCAGATCGATCCACGATATCTCGATGCATATCGGCTGGCGCTCGCCGAAGAAATCGATGCGTCCCTGGCACTGGAGCCAGGTGTGGTGTCTCTCCAGGCGGTTTGTCTCACCGAGTCACCGGCCGAAGTTCGGCTGCTCGAAATCTACGCCAGTGAGGCTGCCTACCAGTCGCACCTGCAAACGCCACACTTCCTCAAATACAAGGCCGAGACGGCTCACATGGTCATTGGCCTGCGCCTCATCCCCGTGACCGCTATTCGGATATAAGCCAGCCGACAACACGAGCCGATTTCCCCACCCCCGTCACCCTCGCGCCTCCTGCAAGGATTGCGAGGTGCATGAGATTTGCTAAGCTCGTCCCCGCAAATTCCCAAGTGGAGACGCCCGTGTCGGCTTGGACCAGGACTGCGGTTGCACTGCTGGCTTTCTGGTTCCTCGGTCTGGGCGCGGCTCAGGGGGCCTGGAGAGCCGTCGAAGGCATCGACGTGGCGAGCGGCAAGCCGTCGCTTTTGCTGATCGGCGAGCTCGACGCCCGAACCGGGCTCTACGCACGCTGCGTCGACGGTCATGCCGAGATGTACCTTGATGGCTTTGACGGCGGCGATTTCGAGATCGCGCCGGTGGGGCCCGTCAACCTGATCATCACCTCCGACACCGGCAAGAGCTGGTCATCCGTGGCCCGATATGGGCGCGAGAAGTCGGGCTACGTCACCACCACCTGGCTGACCCGTGAGACGATCAGCGCCGCAGTGGCCGAGCTGGTGGCGGCAAAGTCGAAGATTTCGATCAGCATCGAGTTTGCCGATACCGGCGATGTCAGCGTCTGGGATACTGACGCGACCGGGTCGACGGCAGCCGGCAAGCGCTTTCTCGAAGCCTGCCCGCAGACACAATTCTCGGGTCTCCCAGAGCCGGTGGCAGCACCCCCTGTCGCACAGCCTGCTACTCCGCCTGCCGATGCTGGCCCGATGGCGCTCCCTGAAATGACATTGGAGCTGGACGAGAGCGGACCGGTGCTGCGGCTCAAGGGCAGGCTCGACGACAAGCACGTGCTGACCTTCAACTGCGAAGGCAATGGCTCCATCGTCGTGATCGCCAATGACGGACAGGAGTCGGCGCCATCGCCCGATCGGCCTTTAGGCTGTCGATTGGGATCAATGGCGGCGCGCCCTGGGTTGGCACCGCCAAGGTCGCTCGCCTGGCCCCGGGCTATATGGGATACTACTCCGTGCCCGAGGGATCAGGCATGTCGAAGCTCCTGGTGGCGGTCATGGAGGCGTCGGGGCGCTTCGATGTCGGGCTTGAGGACGCGTCCACTGGAGAAGTGCTCCGCTGGTCCAAGACTCCAATAGGTTTCGGGACGCCCGTTTTTCAGTATTACACCCAATGCTTGCTGAACACATTCAGCGAGCCGCCGGCTTCGGCGCCGGAGGCCGAACCAACCTGGCAGACCATCATCACCACGTCTGCCGAAGCCATGCTGGTGGGCGCACTGGAGCCCAACGCGCGGTTGGTGGCGACATGCGACATCGACAAGAACGTCACGTTGAGCCTCGTTGCGGCCGATCTGCCCTATCAGATCGGCGATCTCGGGCTGAACCTCTACCTTGAGATCGACGGCGAGGATCGCTCCTCGACCGGTGAGGCCTTCGACGCCAGTGAGGGGCTCAAGGGCGTTGCCTATACCGGCGACTATGTGGCGGCCGCTATACAGGCCATTGCCACGGCGCGAACCGGGATCAAGCTCAAGGTCCAAAACTATGCCGGCGGCTCATTGGTCGAGTGGAGCGCCCCAGACCTGGAAGGACTCGCCGGCGCGACGGAGAGTTTCAACGCTACCTGCTTCGGCACGGCGCCGGGACGGGCAGCTGCTGAGAACCCAGCTCCAACGCCCCGGATACAGAATCCCGCCGCTGCGGATCCTGATGTCGATTGGACGACTGCCCAGGGAGACCAGGTGACGCTGCCCGACGTGAGGGCAGTGCTAATGGGTCGCGCCAGCCCGCGTCCGGCATTCTGCAGATGACCTGCGGAATCGACCGTCAAATGTGGTCAGTCGGCCTGACTGCGACCGACCCTTCCACCATTGCCATCCGGGAAAGTGATGCGCCGTTCAGCATCGGCCTTATTGTGGACGACACGACCTTTACGTTCCCGAACGCTCAGTACCTGGCTTCGTCGAGCGGCGTTAGTATCATCGCCGACGCTGGAACCGACCTTGCCGGAGCACTGATCATGCTGACCCTGAGCTTCAATCCGGTGACGCTGACCGTAAGCGGCGGGAGTGGCGAAGTTTACACCTACACAGTCGGCATGTTTGGCATGGCAGAGGCATCCGGAGCGATGAGTCAGGCCTGCCTCGGCTAAGCCGCGAAAGTTTGAGGCGTTTGCCCTGGGGCGGGGGGCGAGACGAGGTCTACGACCCCACCACCAGCATATGCGTCGCGTTCTCCCGTTCGATCTGCACGATCCCCAGCGTTTCCCAGAATGCCGACCCCGCGGCGGTTTGGGTGTAGAGGACGATGGGTCGACCGAGTGGCAGGGCGACGGCGATCACGCGGGTGGCAAGCGCCCGCGCCACGCCAAGGCGGCGGTATGCCGGGCGCACTTAGAAGCGTCGCATCCTAAGGCCTGCTGGGTAGACGAAGTCCGCGGTGATGCCGCCCACACCAGCGAGGGCCCCGTCCATCTCCGCAATCAGCAATTGCTCGCCTGGGCGCGTGAAGCGATTGGACCCGTCCTGCCACTGCGTCCAGAGCGTTTCGATATGCTCAAAGCCCTCCGCCTTGGCCTCGGCGCGCAAGATGGGGAACTGCTCCGGCAACGCATCACCCACCATGCTGATCCGCATGCCTGCCTCCATTTGACAACCGGATGTTAAGCCATCCTCAGCCATGTTGGGGCGGCCTGCAACTCCGTGAGTCCCGCGCGTGTCCACCCGCCTCAAACGTCCGGCCTTCTGGCGCCACCTAGCGCTGACTGTGGTTCTCGTCGCCTTCCAGGGCTATCTGGCCTACAACGTGGTCTCCGGTCAGTTCGGCGTGGAGAACCAGAAGGTGATGCTGACCCAGATCGATGAGCTCAAGGGCCAGTCTGGCGCTCTCGCGGCTGACATCGAGGCGACCCACCATCGCGTCCAGCTCTTCACATCCACCCGACTCGACCCCGACATCCTCACCGAGCGCGCCCGCGCGCTGCTGCTGATGAGCCAGGCCGACGATCTGCTGGTCATGGTCGATATCAAGACCGGTAAACCGATATCTGGTTCATATGATGAATTAGCCGCTTCTCAGTTAACCGATGAAATCGAAGCGGGAATAGACTGATAGCGGTGTTTCTTCGCGTAGAACGGCGATTGCTGCGCCAACCGTTCTGCGCTATCGTTGAGTTTATCGGCCGAATGTGCCGGTATTGCGAAAGCGGCATCGTCATCCACTTGTCTGGAGAACTCGCCCATGGCGCGTAAAGCGGCAGCCAAATCGGCCACGGCCAAATCCAATATCCCCGAGTTCACCAAGGACGAGGAACTCAAGGCCTATCGGGACATGCTCCTGATCCGGCGCTTTGAGGAAAAGGCCGGCCAGATGTATGGCATGGGCCTGATAGGTGGCTTCTGCCACCTCTATATCGGCCAGGAAGCGGTCGTCACCGGCATCAACATGGCCTCGGAAAAGGGTGATGCCTCGATCACCGGCTACCGCGACCACGGCCACATGCTGGTCATCGGCATGGATCCCAAGGGCGTCATGGCCGAGCTGACCGGACGCCAGGGCGGCTTGTCGAAAGGCAAGGGCGGCTCGATGCACATGTTCTCCAACGAGCACCGCTTTTATGGCGGCAACGGCATCGTCGGCGCGCAGGTCTCGCTCGGCACGGGTCTGGCCTTCGCCGCCAAGTACAAAGGCGAAAAGACCGTCTCGCTCACCTATTTCGGCGACGGCGCGGCCAACCAGGGCCAGGTCTACGAGAGCTTCAACATGGCCAAGCTCTGGAACCTGCCGGTCGTCTACATCATCGAAAACAACCGCTACGCCATGGGCACCTCGGTCGAGCGTGCCAGTGCGCAGCATGATTTCTCCAAGCGCGGCATCGGCTTCGGCATCGAAGGCGAGCAGGTTGATGGCATGGATGTGCGCCTCGTGCGCGACGCTGCCGCCCGCGCCATCGCCCATGCCCGTTCTGGCAAGGGTCCCTACATCCTCGAAATGATGACCTACCGCTATCGCGGCCACTCCATGTCCGACCCGGCAAAATACCGGTCCAAGGACGAAGTGACCACCATGCGGGCCGAGCGCGATCCGATCGAGCAGGTCAAGAACCGTATCCTCGAAAAGCGCTACGGCACCGAAGAGAGCCTGAAGGCCATCGAGACCGAGATCCGCGCCATCGTCACCGAGGCCGCCGATTTCGCCACCGCCGATCCGGAGCCGGCTGCGTCCGAGCTCTGGACCGATATCTACGCCGCCTGACGCGCCCCATGCTGGCCATGCTCGTGCCAGTGCTGGGGGTGGTGGCGGTCGGCGCCTGGGTCGTGGCGCTGGTTGCAGCCATAGGGCTCTGGCGGCGCGTGCCGGCAGGCCATCGGCTCAAGGGGCTGTTCGATCCAGGCTGGCTGCAGTTCGATACGCTTCCCGAACTGGCCGGGCCCGAACTGAGCGGTTACTCCAAGCGCTATGTGTGGGCGCTTGTCGTGTTCTTCGTCACGGTTGCAGCCCTCGTGGCGGTGATGGTGGTGATTGTCGTTTCCGGCCAGAACAGCGTCGTGTGACGCTGCCGCTGGCGACCTTGAAAAACTTCCCCAAGCTCTTTGCGGAGCCAGGAGACAAAGATGCCCAATATTCTGATGCCTGCTCTGAGCCCCACCATGGAAGAGGGCAAGCTTTCCAAGTGGCTGGTCAAGCAGGGCGACACCGTCAAGCCCGGTGACGTGCTCGCCGAGATCGAGACCGACAAGGCGACGATGGAAGTGGAAAGCGTCGACTCGGGCAAGGTCACCGAAATCCTGGTGCCGGAAGGTACCGAGGGCGTGAAGGTCAACACCCCGATCGCCGTCGTGCTCGCCGAAGGCGAAGCGGCTCCGGCACCCACGCCGGTCGCCAAGACGGCGCCCGAACCCGCCGAAGCGCCTGTCGTTGCTGCCGAAAAGGCAGCTGACGCCGCTCCGTCGGTTGCCGCAGCGCCCGCTGCGCCGACCTTTACCGCCCAAGCCGATCCCGATCTGCCGGCCGGCGTCGAAATGGTCGAAATGACCGTCCGCCAGGCGCTGAACGAGGCCATGGCCGAGGAACTGCGCCGCGACCAGACGGTGTTCGTCATGGGCGAGGAAGTTGCCGAGTACCAGGGCGCCTACAAGATCACGCAAGGGTTGCTGCAGGAATTTGGTCCGCAGCGCATCATCGACACCCCGATCACCGAGCACGGCTTTGCCGGCATCGGCGTCGGCGCCGCCTTTGCTGGGCTGCGGCCGATCGTCGAGTTCATGACCTGGAACTTTGCCATGCAGGCGATCGACCAGATCATCAACTCCGCCGCCAAGCAGCTCTATATGTCGGGCGGCCAGGTGCACGCGCCCATCGTCTTCCGCGGCCCCAATGGCGCGGCCGCCCGCGTCGGCGCCCAGCACAGCCAGGACTATTCGGCCTGGTACTCCCATGTTCCAGGCCTCTACGTTATCGCGCCCTACAGCGCTGCCGACGCCAAAGGCCTGCTCAAGGCCGCCATCCGGTCAAATAACCCCGTGGTCTTCCTTGAGAACGAAATCCTCTATGGCTCGACAGGCCTCGTGCCCAAGGTCGACGACTTCCTGTTGCCGATCGCAAGGCCCGCGTCGCCCGCCAGGGCAAGGACGTGACTCTGGTCTCGTTCTCGATGGGCATGCGCTACGCCACCCAAGCCACCGAAAAGCTGGTCGCCGCCGGTGTCGATGTCGAACTCATCGACCTGCGTACGCTGCGCCCGCTCGACAGCGCCACGGTCATCGAATCGGTCAAAAAGACTGGTCGTCTGGTCACGGTTGAAGAGGGCTGGCCGCAGGGCGGTATCGGTGCCGAACTGGCTGCCCGCGTCATCGCCGAGGCCTTCGACTATCTCGACGCCCCGCCGACCCGCGTCACCGGCAAGGACGTCCCCATGCCTTACGCCGCAAATCTCGAAAAGCTGGCGCTGCCCAACGTCGACGAAGTGATCGCGGCGGTCAACGCCGTGACCTACAGGAGCTGAGGCCATGTCGATCAACATCACCATGCCGGCGCTCTCCCCGACGATGGAAGAGGGCAAGCTCGCCAAGTGGCACGTCAAGGAAGGCGATAGCGTCTCCTCGGGCGACGTCATTGCCGAAATCGAAACCGACAAGGCCACCATGGAAGTGGAAGCCGTCGACGAGGGCAAGATCGGCAAGATCCTGGTCGCCGAAGGCACCGAGAACGTCAAGGTCAACGCCGTCATCGCCGTGCTGCTGACCGAAGGCGAAACCGCCGCCAACGCCAAGGCCCCCGCTGCAGCCCCGGCCGCCGCGCCCAAGGCCGATGCGCCGAAACCCGCACCGGCCGCTGCGCCTGCTGCTGCAGTGGCCTCAGGCTCTGCCGTCGTCGCGCCCGCCGCCAAGGCTCCGTCGCCGACAGCTGCTGCCAACGGTGCCCGCGTCTTTGCCTCTCCGCTGGCAAAGCGTCTTGCCAAGGACGCCGGCATTGATCTCTCTGCCATTTCCGGCACCGGTCCGCGCGGTCGCGTGGTCAAATCCGACGTCGAAGCCGCCAAGTCCGGCAAGGCGCCGCTCAAAGCCGCACCCGCCGCAGCGCCGGCCGGGGCAGGGGCTGCTGCTCCCGCTGGCGGCATGAGCAAGGCCCAGGTCATCGCCCTCTATCCGGAAGGCAGCTACGACCTCGTGCCCAACGATGGCATGCGCAAAGTGGTGGCCGCGCGCCTCACCGAGAGCAAGCAGACCATCCCGCACTTCTACCTGACGCTCGACTGCAAGATCGATGCGCTGCTGGAAGCCCGGGAGAAGATCAACGCCGCCGCACCGCTCAAGGACGGCAAGCCGACCTACAAGCTCTCGGTCAATGACTTCGTGATGAAGGCCTGGGCCGCCGCGCTGATCAAGGTGCCGACGGCCAACGCCACGTGGGCAGGGGACTCGATCCTCTACCACAAGCATGCCGATGTCGCGGTTGCCGTGTCGGTGCCGGGTGGCCTCTTCACCCCGGTGGTCAGGGCCTGCGAGACCAAGTCGCTCCGCCAGATCTCCGAGGAGGTCAAGGACCTCGCCGGTCGCGCCCGCTCCAAGAAACTGACCCCGGCCGAATACCAGGGCGGCACCTCCTCGGTCTCCAACCTGGGCATGTTCGGCATCCGCGAGTTCGCCGCTGTCATCAACCCGCCGCACGGCACCATCCTTGCAGTGGGCGCCGGTGAAGAGCGCGTCTATGCCGAAAAGGGCCAGATCAAGACCGGCAACTTCATGACCGTGACGCTGAGCTGCGATCACCGCGCCGTCGATGGCGCGCTGGGCGCCGAACTGCTGGCGGCCTTCAAGGGCCTTATCGAAACCCCGGTCATGATGCTCGCATGAAGACCATCCTCGCCTATGGCGACAGCCTGACCTACGGGGCCAACCCGATCCCGGGTGGCCCGCGTCATGCCTATGAGGATCGCTGGCCGACGGCGCTGGAGCAGGGCCTCGGCGGCAAGGCCCGCGTCATCGCCGAGGGGCTCGGCGGCCGCACCACCGTGCATGACGACTGGTTCGCCAATGCTGACCGCAATGGCGCCCGTGTGCTGCCGACTCTGCTCGAGAGCCATTCGCCACTCGATCTCGTCATCATCATGCTGGGCACCAACGACATCAAGCCGTTCCACGGCCGCACCGCCGGTGAAGCCGGCCGCGGCATGGCCCGGCTGGTGCAGATCATCCGCGGCCACTATGCCGGCAAACTGCAGGCGGCGCCGGAAATCATCCTCGTCTCGCCGCCACCGATCATCAAGGGCGACTGGGCCGACATGATGGACCACTTTGGTCCCGACGACGCCATCGCCACCTCGGTTGACCTGCATCGCGAGTACGCCAAGCGCGCCGCCGAGCAGCAGGTGCATTTCTTCGACGCCGGTACGGTGGCCAAGACCGATCCACGCGACGGCATCCATCTCGACCCGGCCAATACGCGCGCCATCGGCACAGGGCTCGTGCCGCTCGTTACTAAGGTTCTCGGGCTCTAGGCCCAAGGGGCTTTGCCCCGAAAATCCGAAAGGTAAGCCCATGGCTAACTCCTACGATCTCCTCGTCATCGGCGCCGGCCCCGGCGGCTACATCGCTGCCATCCGCGGCGCGCAGCTCGGCATGAAGGTGGCGATCGTCGAACGCGAGCACATGGCCGGCATCTGCTCGAACTGGGGCTGTATCCCGACCAAGGCGCTGCTGCGCTCGGCCGAAGTGTTCGGCCACATGAGCCACGCCGCGAACTATGGCCTCACGGCCGAAAAGTTTGGGTTCGATATCGAAGCCATCGTCAAGCGCTCGCGCGGCATCGCGGCGCAGATGAACAATGGCGTCCAGTTCCTGATGAAAAAGAACAAGGTCGACATCATCTGGGGCGAGGCCGTGCTGACCAAGCCCAACGAGATCGCCGTCGCCCCGACCAAAAAGCAGATCGTCCAGCCGCAGGGCCCGATCCCCAAGAACGCGCTGGGCGAGGGCACCTACACTGCCAAGAACATCATCATCGCAACTGGCGCGCGTCCCCGCGTGCTGCCCGGCATCGAGCCCGATGGCGAGAAGATCTGGACCTATTTCGAGGCGATGAAGCCCGAAAAGTTCCCGAAATCGCTGGTCATCATGGGCTCGGGCGCCATCGGCATGGAGTTCGCCTCTTTCTACCGCTCGATGGGCGCCGAAGTGACGGTGATCGAGCTGCTGCCACAGGTGCTACCGGTCGAGGACGCCGAGATCGCCGCCCATGTGCGCAAGCGCTTCGAAAAGCGCGGCATCAAGATTTTGACCGACGCCAAGGTAGCCAAGGTCGAAAAGACCAAGGACGGCGTCATCGCCCATGTCGAGCTCAAGGATGGCTCCAAGCAGCAGATCGCCGGCGAAAAGCTGATCTCGGCGGTGGGCGTGCAGTGCAATTCCGAGAACCTCGGCCTCGAAAAGCTGGGTGTGAAGATCGACCGCGGCGCCATCGCCATCGACCATTATGGCCGCACCAATGTGCCGGGCATCTGGGCCATCGGCGACGTCGCCGGCCCGCCTGATGCTGGCCCACAAGGCCGAGCACGAAGCCGTCATCACCGTTGAGACCATCGCTGGCCTCAAGGGCGTGCACGGCCTCGACAAGTCAAAAGTCCCGGGCTGCACCTATTGCGAACCTCAGGTGGCCAGCGTCGGCCTGACCGAAGCCAAGGCCAAGGAAACCGGCCGTGAGATCAAGGTCGGCCGCTTCCCCCTTCGTCGGCAATGGCAAGGCCATCGCGCTGGGCGAACCCGAGGGCCTGGTCAAGACCATCTTCGACGCCAAGACCGGTGAGCTGTTGGGTGCCCATATGGTGGGCGCCGAAGTCACCGAACTGATCCAGGGCTTTGTCGTCGCCATGGGCCTTGAGACCACCGAAGAAGACCTCTTCCATATCATCTTCCCGCACCCCACTTTGAGCGAGACGATGAAGGAGAGCGTGCTGGACGCCTACGGACGCGCCCTCAACGTCTGATGGACCATCCCGTCCCGCCGGAGAGCCTGCCCATGCCCACCGACACCACCGCACTGCCGATCTTTCTCGGCATTGGCTTAGTCGCCGGGTGGCTCGCCAGCCTCGTGCTCGGCGGCGGCGGGCTGCTGCGCAATCTGGTCGTCGGCGTCATCGGCGCTTTTGTCGGCGGCTGGCTGCTCTCGGCTGCCAACATCGCCCTGCCGATCGGCAACGCGTTGCTCAGCCAGGTGATCACTGCAACCATCGGGGCGATCGTCGTTATTGTCGTCGCGCGGGTGATCGTCAAATAGGAGAAGCGGCGGCGCCGGGCGCGTCGCATCCATTTAGCAGGTTTCGCGTTTCGTTTGTCTTAGAAGGCAAGGAGACTGCAAAATGGAAGGTGTAGGCTGGATCATGGCGATCATCATCGGCGCGCTCGCCGGCTGGATCGCCGAAAGAGTCATGAAGTCCAATCAGGGCCTCTTGATGAATATCATTCTGGGGATCGTCGGGGCCGTCGTCGGCAACTTTATCCTCATGCTGATCTTCGGCGCCACCATGGGTGGCCTCATCGGTCAGTTGATCGTCGCGGTGATCGGCGCCTGCCTGCTGATCGCCATCGGTCGCGCCATTCGCGGCCGCCGCGCTGTCTAGCAGCCGACCCGGGCTGCGGACAGTTCCGCAGCCCGGCTCTATTTGAGACGGGTCGTCCGGGCAGATATGCGTTCGCGCATGATCTGCTTCGTCGTTTCTGGGGTATACTGACCGCCTCGCGGCCAGTGTGCCGAACAACAGGACCCGTCGCCTTGGTCACGCTCATCGACACTCGCCCCCGGCACCCCGAAAAGGTCAACCGCCCCGAAGCCGAAGTTCTGCGCAAGCCGGATTGGATCCGCGTCAAGGCCCCCGGTTCGGCGGTCTACAGGGAAACCCAGCAGATCGTGCGCGAGAACAACCTCGTCACCGTCTGCGAGGAAGCCGGCTGCCCAACATCGGCGAGTGCTG
>JACDQI010000285.1 GCA_015657675.1 Devosia sp. | reverse complement strand
TCTGATCGTCCTTCGTCAGTCGACAACGTCCCGAGGAAGTCACCGACATGCAGCGCAGCGTGAACGGCGAGGTGTGTCCTCGACCTTCGACGAACCCGCGACGCGCCACGTCCAGGTTGCCGAAATGGTGATCGAAAAGGCCAAGCGCCTTGTCGAGCACAAGCGCGACGTAGTGATCCTCCTCGATTCGATCACCCGCCTCGGCCGCGCCTACAACACCGTCGTGCCGTCGTCCGGTAAGGTGTTGACCGGCGGTGTCGACGCCAACGCCCTGCAGCGCCCGAAGCGCTTCTTCGGCGCGGCCCGTAACATTGAAGACGGCGGCTCGCTGACCATCATCTCCACCGCGCTGATCGATACCGGCAGTCGCATGGACGAAGTGATCTTCGAAGAATTCAAGGGCACGGGTAACTCCGAAATCGTCCTCGACCGCAAGGTTTCCGACAAGCGCATCTTCCCGGCCATGGACGTGACCAAGTCCGGTACCCGTAAGGAAGAGCTGCTGGTCGAGCCCGATATCCTGCGGAAGATGTACGTCCTCCGCCGTATCCTCAATCCGATGGGAACGGTCGATGCGATGGAGTTCCTGATGGACAAGATCCGTCAGACCAAGACGAACTCGGACTTCTTCGACTCAATGAACACCTGACGCCTTGCGCGCCGGCGACACGATCGTTGCGCTGTCGTCGGGGGCTTTGCCCTCCGGCGTGGCGGTGATCCGGCTGTCGGGCCCGCAAAGCCGGGTTATTGTCGACACGCTGTTGCCCGACGGGTTGGTGGCGCGGCGTCTGGTGCTGGTCGATATCCGTCTGGGTGGTGAGGTGCTGGATCGCGGGCTTATCGCCTGGATGCCAGGCCCGCACAGTTTTACCGGCGAAGACTGTCTCGAGCTGCAAGTGCATGGTTCGCCGGCCACGGTGCGCGCCATTCTCCGCGACATAACACGATTCAATGAGACACGACTGGCCGAGGCGGGAGAGTTTACCCGCCGCGCCTTCGAAAACGGCAAGCTTGATCTCACGGAAGTCGAGGGGCTTGGCGATTTGCTTGCTGCTGAGACTGAGGGACAGCGCCGCCAGGCGCTTGCCCGTGCCGCTGGCGGGCTTTCCCGTCAACTCGACGGGTGGCGTGAACGACTTCTGGATGCCCGGGCTGAGATCGAGGCTCGGTTGGACTTCTCAGATGAGGGGGATGTCGAGGCCGCGTTGCCCGAAAGCCTGCAGCTCGACCTGCAGCAACTCCGGCAGGAGTTCCTTGCCGCTGCTCAATCAGTCACCGGTGGGCGCATTGTGCGTGAGGGATTCCGCGTGGCTTTGGCCGGCCGCCCCAACGCCGGCAAATCAAGCCTTCTGAACGCTTTGGCGCGCTCGGAAGAGGCGATCGTCACGGATGAGCCCGGGACGACCCGCGACCTCAAGGAAGTGCCGCTCGACCTCAATGGCCAGTTGGTCATCCTGATCGATATGGCCGGTCTACGGGACACCGACAGCAAGGCGGAGGCCGAGGGGGTTCGGCGTGCCCGCACGGCGATAGAGACTGCTGATCTGGTCATTTGGCTGCAGCCCGCGGATGATCCGGCGCCAGATAACATGATTCCAGCAGGTGCCCTGACGATTACCACCAAGGGTGACCTCCCTGGCGCAGCCTCGAATGCAATCTCGACGCTCACAGGGCAGGGCGTAGCGGCGTTGTTGCGGACGATTGCGGGTCGCGCGGCTGATGGGCTCCGCGGAGCAGAGGCGCCCCTGGTCAGTCGGGAGCGAGACCGCCTTGCCCTGGAGGCGGCCGCAGACGCGGTGTCGCGCGCCCTCAGCGAACTCCAGGACGAAGAGTTGGCGGCAGAAGGCCTGCGGCAAGCCTCGCAGGCGCTGGAGCGGTTGCTTGGTCGCATGGATGCCGAATCAGTGCTCGATCGACTCTTTCTGGCCTTCTGCATCGGGAAGTAGTATAGCGCGCCACTGGCCGCCGGGCTTTGCCGCCTCAGCCGCCTGATTCACGTGAAACAGCGGACCGACCCATGACCGATTTCGGTGTCATCATCGTTGGTGGAGGCCATGCCGGCAGTGAAGCTGCCGCTGCTTCGGCGCGTCTGGGTGTCCCAACGGCGCTGGTCACGCACAAGTTCGCCACCATCGGCGAAATGAGTTGCAATCCGGCCATTGGCGGGCTCGGCAAGGGCCACTTGGTGCGCGAGATTGATGCGCTGGACGGACTGATGGGCCGGGTCGCTGACGCTGCGGGCATCCAGTTCCGCGTCCTCAACCGCCGCAAGGGCCCTGCAGTCCGCGGCCCTCGCGCCCAGGCCGACCGGAAGCTCTATCGCCAGGTGATGCAGGCGGCGATCCTGGCGCAGCCCAACCTTGAAGTGATTGAGGGTGAGGTCGACGACCTGATCGTGGTCGATGGTCGCGTGTGTGGCGTCGTTCTGCTTGATGGCCGCCGGATCGGCGCCAAGGCCGTCGTCCTGACAACTGGCACATTCCTGCGCGGGTTGATCCATCGGGGCGAAGAGACGGTACCGGCGGGTCGCGTGGGCGAAAAGCCGGTCCTCGGGCTCTCGACTCGGCTCGAAGCCATTGGGTTGAACCTTGGGCGACTCAAGACCGGCACGCCGGCGCGCTTGGACGCGACCAGTATTGACTTCAGCGTTCTTGAAGAACAGCCAGGCGACGACGTTCCTGAGCCGTTCTCGATGCTGACCGAGTCAATAACGACGCCCCAGGTGAGTTGCTACATCACGCGGACGACTGGCGAGACGCATAAGATCATTGCCGACAATATTCATCGTTCGGCGATGTATTCTGGCCGCATCAAAAGCCGCGGGCCACGCTATTGTCCGTCGATTGAAGACAAAATTGTTCGTTTCGCTGATCGCGATAGCCATCAGATTTTCTTGGAGCCTGAGGGTCTGGACGACGCGACGATCTATCCCAACGGGCTTTCCACCTCCTTGCCGGCAGATGTGCAGGAAAGCTTCTTGAAGTCGATGCCCGGCTTGGCCAACGTCCGGATCATTCGGCCGGGCTACGCCATCGAGTATGACTATGTTGATCCACGTGAACTGCGCCCGACGCTGGAAATGAAGCGTTTGCCAGGGCTCTATCTGGCCGGGCAGATCAACGGCACAACGGGCTATGAAGAAGCGGGCGCCCAAGGACTGCTGGCGGGCGCCAATGCCGGCCTCGCGGCGAAGGGAAGTGAAGAGATCGTGCTGTCGCGGACCGAGAGCTATCTCGGCGTGATGGTGGACGATCTGGTGACCCGCGGCGTCAGTGAGCCGTACCGGATGTTCACCTCCCGCGCGGAGTTCCGCCTATATTTGCGGTCGGATAATGCCGACCAGCGACTGACGCCGCTTGGCGTTGCCACGGGCCTTGTCGGTCCGGAGCGGCGCGAACTGTTTGCCGCGAAAGCGGACGCCTTGGCCAACGGTCGCGCCATGCTCGATAGACTGACGACGTCGCCGACGCAGGCCCGCAAGGCCGGTATCGCCGTCAATGCCGATGGTCAGGCGCGCAGCGCCTTCGAGATCCTCTCGTACCCGGACGTGACCGCGGACGACGTGGTCCGGCTCTTTCCGGAGGTCGAGGTGGTTCCGGCTAAGATCCTGGAGCAGCTCACGATTGATGCCCAGTACGCGGTCTATCTGGACCGCCAGAAGGCCGATATCGAAGCAGTCCGGCGGGACGAGCAGCGCGAGATCCCGGATTGGCTCGACTATAACGAGATTCCGGGACTGTCGATAGAAGTGCGGCAGAAACTCAATGATCGCAAGCCCGGTACCTTGGCACAGGCCCAGGCCATTGACGGGGTCACGCCTGCTGCGGTGACGCTATTGCTCTCGGTCATTCGCCGCGGCAGCCTCAAGAAGGCCGGGTAGTGGCCTCGCCGGAAGCAGTAGCCGCTATTGGTCGGTACGCTGATAGGTTCTCGCGGCCGGCGGCTGAGGTCATCCGCGATCTGGAATCCTTTGCTGCATTGCTGACCAAATGGCAGGCCGTGCAGAATCTTGTTTCACGTGAAACACTGAAGGACGTCTGGACGCGGCACTTTGCCGACAGTCTTCAGGTGCTGAAGCTTCTGGACGACAGCGATAACGTGATTCTCGACCTGGGAAGTGGAGGCGGCTTTCCAGCTTTGCCTCTGATTATTGCTTCGAAGGGCGGACAGCGACGCTTCGTGTTGGTCGAACCAAACGGTAGAAAAGTCAGTTTTCTCAGAACAGTAGCCCGCGAGCTGGGATTGGCAGTCACTGTCTTCAACAAGCGCAGCGACGAGATTGATTCACGTGAAACAGGCGTGCCGAATGTCATCACGTCCCGCGCCCTCGCCTCGCTGCCGCAACTCTGCAGAATGTCCGCCCCGTTCTTTGGCCCGGAAACCCGGGCGATCTTTCACAAAGGTCGGGAACATGTTGAAGAACTCGTCGAATCGAGTGCGGTCTGGCACCATGACGTGCTACTAACTCCTAGCGATACAGACCCTCAGGGCGTGCTTCTCGAGCTCAAGAATTTGCGCTTGAAAACCATGTAGTTAGCGGCAACAAACGGGAGGCCGACTTGGCTCCTCGCATCCTTACCCTCGCCAATCAAAAGGGCGGGGTGGGCAAGACCACCACTGCAATCAACCTCGCGACCGCGCTTGCCGCGATCGGCGAGCGTGTGCTCATTATCGACCTCGATCCGCAGGGCAATGCCTCGACGGGCCTGGGCATCGATCGTGCCGCCCGCGATGTCTCGAGCTACGACCTGCTGGTCGGCGAAGCCGGCATCGCCCAGGCGGCGATCATGACCAGCGTTCCGAACGTGGCTATTGTGCCGTCAACGCTCGATCTTCTCGGTGTCGAGCTGACGATCGCCCAGCATGCCGATCGCGCCTTCCGGCTGCGCGAAGCGCTAAAGAGCATTGGCGAGCTTCGTGTCAACGAGCGGCCGGTCACCTATGTGCTGATCGATTGCCCGCCCTCGCTCAATCTGCTGACCATCAATTCGCTGGTGGCGGCCGATGCGGTGCTCGTGCCGTTGCAGTGCGAGTTCTTCGCGTTGGAAGGCCTCAGCCAGCTGCTGCAGACCATCGAGAGCATTCGTTCGACGCTCAATCCGCGCCTTTCGATCCAGGGCGTGGTGATGACCATGTATGATCGGCGCAATAACCTGAGCGACCAGGTGCTGGCCGATGTGCGGAGCGAAATGGGCGACCTCGTCTATGACACGGTCATCCCGCGAAATGTGCGGCTCAGCGAAGCGCCGTCCTACGGCAAACCGGCGCTGCTCTATGATCTCAAGTGCGCCGGCAGCCAGGCCTATCTGCGGCTCGCCACGGAAGTGATCCGTCGCGAGCGACGCCTGGCGGCGGCATAAGGATATGCAAATGAACGAGAAACCCTCCCGACTTGGCCGGGGCCTGGCAGCGCTCATTGGTGACATGACGCCGATTGAAGGCGCCCGCCTTGCTGATAACAGCAGCGGCAGCCGTCGCCTGCCGGTGGAGTTCGTCATTGCCAATCGCGCCAATCCGCGGCGCGATTTCGATCCGGAGCAACTCGAGGAACTGACGAGTTCGATCCGCGAGAAGGGCGTGATGCAGCCCCTTTTGGTGCGGCCGACCGAAGATCCGAACAAGTTCGAGATCATCGCCGGCGAGCGCCGCTGGCGCGCCGCGCAGCGCGCTGGTCTGCACGATGTGCCGGTGATCATCCGCGACGTGGACGACAAGGAAGCACTCGAACTCGCCATCATCGAGAACGTGCAGCGCGTCGACCTCAATCCGCTGGAAGAAGCCCAGGGCTATGGCCAACTGCTCGACCAGTTCGCCTATACGCAGCAGGACCTGGCGCAGGTGATCGGCAAGAGCCGTTCGCATGTCGCCAACACCTTGCGATTGCTCAAACTTCCGCAGAACGTGCGGGACATGTTGGCCCGCGGCGAACTCACCGCCGGCCACGCACGCACGTTGATCACCGCCGATGATCCGGCGGCGCTTGCCCGCGAGATCGTCGACGGTGGGCTGTCCGTGCGCGAAGCCGAAGCCTTGACGCAGCAGCGCATCGCGCCCGAGCGCAAGTCGTTGCAGCGGCCATCCGCAGCGCGGGATTCCGATACCCTGGCGCTCGAAAAGCGCCTGTCGGACGTGCTGGGCCTTGCTGTCGCCATAACCCACAGCGAAGCTGGCGGCAAGCTCGAGATCCGTTACAAGACGCTCGAGCAACTCGACGGTGTGTGCCTGAAGCTGACGGGTTACACGAACTAAGTCTTTGATGTTTCAAGCGAACCGACCCGCTAGGTCTCCCGAGACGGGGCGGGGTCTACCGCTCGGCCGCCATCATGCAGACGGCGAGTAGGGCGCGGCGGACGATCATGTCGCCGAGTTCGTAGCGTTTGCGCGAATCCGCCGTAGCGGTGTGCAGGCGCTCGGCGGCGGCGGAAATGGCGTCATCGGACCAGAGCCGGAGCTGCTGTTCGAGGCTCGCCTTGCGCGAGAAGTGTGGTTTTGGTCGCGCGCCTTCCAGCACATCGCGGGGGGACTTACCGAGATCGACCTCGGCCCGCCAGCGCCTTAGCGTGGCGAAATGCAGTTGCGTCGTGCCCAGCAGTTGCTGCGGGTTGATGGCGGCCGCAATCGCCCGATTCAGCGCCTCTTCGAGCCGTGCCGCATGCCCGGTGCCGATGGCGTCGATCACCTCATCGAGCACCAACGCAGCGTTGTCGGCGCACAACAATAGAACATCATTGCGTGTGAGCCGCTTCGATTGGGCGGAATAGAGAACAAGTTTCTCCAATTCGCGGCGCGTAACCTCGCGGTCATTGCCCAGCGTCTCCCGCAGCGTCGTGGCAACGTCCTGTTCGGCGCGGATACCGGCTTTGGAAAAGGTCTCGTTGATCAGCTTCAGCAGCGTCTCGTCGCTGTCCGGGAAACAGGGCAGGGCGCGGCCGAGCTTCTTGCCCTCCACCAGGGCGCGCAGCGCGTCCTTGGGCGTCAGATTGCCGGCTTCGAGCACAATTGCGGCGCCGCCGGGATCATCCAGGATTTCGCTGAGCGAAATGACCAGCGATTTTCCGGCGCCGCGCACCCGCACCACGCGCTTTTCGCCAAACAGCGAGATCGTGCGCGCTTCCATCAAAAGCCGACCGGGCTCGCTGTCGAGATCGCTGCCTTCGAGGGTCACGAGGTTCATCGAACCGGCATCGCCGCCGGCGAACTGCCGGGTCAGGCGCTGGGCGCTTTCGCGCACCAGCCCAGTATCTGGCCCATAGACAAGGAAAACGCCCTCGGTGAGGTCGGGCCGCAGCAGAAAGCGCTCGACCTCATGCGCCTTGAGCGCGGTCATTGGCTCCGGGCAGTCGTCGCCAGGGCGCCCAGAATGGCCAGGCGCAGGCCTTCGGCGGCTTCCTTTGCGGCGCGCTCGCTGGCTTCGTTGCCGGCTTCGGTGTCGGCGAGCACCTGGCCCACCGTCATCCATTGCGCCGTGGCGTTGCGTGAGCCCGAGAACACCGTCTTGCCGTCGCTGGTGACGATGGTCGCGGTGACCGTGACAGTCGTCTGCTGCTGCGTCGCCGGCTTGGTGACGCTGGTCGTTGTGAGCGTCTTGCCGCCTGCCGAAGCAGACACGGTCAGCTTCGGCGCGTTGGGGTCCTGTGACCGGCCGAAGCGCAGCACGAACTCCTGGTAGACGATCTGGTCGAGCCGCGACGCCGGCTTGGCGTAGCTCAGTTCCATGCGTTCGGTCGCAATGCCGTTCTCGCCGTAAACCGGGCGGAAGGACGAGCAGCCGGCAAGCCCCAGCACGCCTGAAAGCGCGAGCAAAACCAGTGCCTTGCGCGCCGCAGCGCTAAATGACGACATTGACGATCCTGTCCGGGACAATGATGACCTTCTTGGGCGTCTGCCCCTCCAGCATGCGGGCAACCGCCTCCAGAGACAAGGCCTCTTTCTCGACCAGGTCCTTGGCCGCGCCGACGGGCACGGTGATCTCGCCACGACGCTTGCCGTTGACCTGCACGGCGATCACCACAGCGCTGTCGACGAGGTAGGCCGGATCGACCGACGGCCACAGAGCGTCGGCCACAAGGCCGGACTTGCCGAGCTCGACCCAGCAGGTTTCCGCCAGATGCGGCATCATCGGCGCCACCAGCTGCACGAGGCGGAGCACGCCGTCTTCCAGCGCCGCCAGCTGGGGCGCTGAAGCGCCGCCATCCAGCGTCTGCTGGAACTTGGCCAGGGCATTGGAGAGCTCGTAGATCTGGGCCACGGCACGGTTGAAGCGCAGGCCTTCGATGTCCTCGCCGACATTCTGCACGGCGCGGTGGGCGATCTTGAGGAGGTCTTCGACGCCCGCGGTGGAGGTCCCGTCGGGCGTCGTATCTTCCCGCAGGCCCTTGAATTCCATCACGATCTTCCAGACGCGCTGCAGGAAGCGGCTGGCGCCTTCGATGCCTGCCTCGGTCCATTGCACGTCGCGCTCCGGCGGGGAGTCCGAGAGCATGAACCAGCGGGCCGTGTCGGCGCCGTAGGTGGCAACGATATGGTCGGGGTCGATGACGTTCTTTTTCGACTTCGACATCTTCTCGATCGAGCCGATCTCGATCGGCGCGCCCGTCTGCCGATGCTTGGCCGTGCGGCCTGCATCGGAAGCGCTGATGTCGACCTCGTCGGGCGAAATCCACTCGCCATCGGCGCGGTAGGTCTCGTGCACCACCATGCCCTGGGTGAAGAGGCCCTTGAACGGCTCGTCCATCCCCAGATGTCCGGTCTTGTGCATCGCGCGGGCGAAGAAGCGCGAATAGAGCAGGTGCAGGATCGCGTGCTCGACGCCACCGATATACTGATCGACCGGCAGCCAGGCATTGGCGACACCCGGCACGGTCGGCTCATTGGCCTTGGGGTCGGTGAAGCGCGCGTAATACCAGGACGAATCCACGAACGTGTCCATGGTGTCGGTCTCGCGCAGCGCGGCGCGGCCGCATTGCGGGCAATCGACGTGCTTCCAGGTCGCGTGGTGGTCGAGCGCGTTGCCCGGTTTGTCGATCGGGATGTCGTCGGGCAGGCGCACCGGCAGGTCCTTGCGGGGCACGGGTAGGGTGCCGCACACCTCGCAATGGATCACCGGGATCGGGCAGCCCCAGTAGCGCTGGCGCGAGATACCCCAGTCGCGCAGCCGGTAGTTGACCTCGACCACGCCCTGCGGGCGATTGTCGACGGCGCGGTTGCCGAAATAGCCGGCGATCTTCTTTTTGGCTTCGTCGACGCCCAGGCCATCGAGGAATTCTGAGTGATAGAGCTTGCCGGGGCCGGTATAGGCCTCGCCCTCGAGCGCAAAGGCGGCCGGATCGGCGCCTTCGGGCAGCACCACCGGAATGATCGGCAGGCCGTAGCGGCTGGCAAACTCGAAGTCGCGCTGGTCATGCGCCGGGCAGCCGAAAATGGCGCCGGTGCCATAGTCCATGAGCACAAAATTGGCGATATAGACGGGCAGCGTTTCGCCATCCTTGACGGGATGTTTCACGTGCAGCCCGGTCGGCACGCCCAGCTTTTCAGCCTTTTCCAGCGTTTCGGCCGCCGTGCCCTGGCGACGGGTTTCGGCGACGAACGCCGCGACGGTCTCGTCCTTGGCGGCAATGTCGGCCACCAGCGGATGGTCAGCCGAAAGCGCCACAAAGCTCGCGCCGAAGATGGTGTCGGGGCGGGTGGTGAACACCTCTATGCTGCGCGCCTCGCTCAGCGGGCTCGGCACCAGTTCGAACAGCAGCCGCAGGCCTTCCGACTTGCCGATCCAGTTGCGCTGCATGGTGCGCACCTTTTCCGGCCAACGGTCGAGCGTGTCGAGCGCCTCCAGCAGGTCCTCGGCATAGTCCGAGACCTTCAGGAACCACTGGGTCAACTCCCGCTGTTCCACCAGTGCGCCGGAGCGCCAGCCGCGGCCGTCGATCACCTGTTCGTTGGCGAGCACGGTCATGTCCACGGGGTCCCAGTTGACCTTGGACTTCTTGCGCGTCACCAGCCCGGCCTCGAGGAAGTCGAGGAACAGCTTTTGCTGCTGCTGGTAGTATTCGACGTCGCAGGTGCGAATTCGCGCGACCAGTCGATGGCGAGGCCAATCGATTTCAGCTGCTTCCGCATCGACGCGATGTTGGCATAGGTCCAGTCCTTGGCCGGGACCTTGTTCTGCATGGCGGCATTCTCGGCCGGCAGGCCGAAAGCGTCCCAGCCCATGGGATGCAGCACGTTCATGCCGCGGGCGCGCTTGTAGCGGGCCAGCACGTCGCCCATGGTATAGTTGCG
>JACDQI010000284.1 GCA_015657675.1 Devosia sp. | reverse complement strand
GGCCTTTCCAACTATGCCGTCGAGGCCAAGTTGATCGAGGATAAGCTCGCCTTCGAGCCCTCGCCCAAGGAATCCGGCAATCCCAAGGTCCTCGCCCCGGCCAGCGGTGCCTTCGCCCAGAACGGCGGCCTGAAGCTCCTGCGCGGCAATCTCGGCGCCTCGGTCATCAAGGTCTCGGCCGTCAAGCCCGAGAACCGGATCGTCGAGGCCAAGGCCCGCGTCTTTCATTCCCAGCAGGGTATGCAGGACGCCTTCAAGGCCGGCGAACTCAATGGCGACGTCGTCGTCGTCGTCCGTTTCCAGGGTCCCAAGTCGGTCGCATGCCCGAACTCCACAAGCTCACGCCCGCCCTCGGTATCCTGCAGGACCGCGGCTTCAAGGTCGCACTCCTGACCGATGGCCGCATGTCCGGCGCCTCCGGCAAGGTCCCGGCCGCCATCCACGTGACGCCAGAGGCCTCCGACGGCGGCCCGATCTCAAAGATCCGCGACGGCGACATCATCCGCGTCGATGCCGAGGCCGGCACGCTGATGTTCCTCGGCGACGAGCGCGAGTTCTTCGCGCGCACTCCTGCCACCGAGGACCTCCGCCGCGAGCATTTCGGCATGGGCCGTGAACTCTTCGCCGGCTTCCGCGCCCTCGTCGGCACCGCCGACCGCGGCGCCAGCGTCTTCGGCTGATCCCGACAGAGTCCCTTCCCCAGCGGGGAAGGGTTTCCGGCTCTAGAGCGCCCGAACCTCAACCCCCATCGCCGCGCCAAACCGCTCGAAAAACCCGTCGATGACCTTCTGCGCCGAATTGCCGATCAGCGCCTTGCCGAGCTTCATGATCCCGCCATCAGCGCCGCCGGTGGCGGTGAAGCGCAGGTTTGTCCCCTCGGCTGCGTCGCTGATCGAGATATCCGCTGATCCCTGCGCCATCCCCAGCATGCCGCCGCGACCCTTGCCCGAAAGCGTATAGCGCTCGGCGGGAGAAACATTGCTCAGCGTCAGGTCGCCGGTGAAGGTCGGCTTGATCAGCCCGAAATTGACGGTGATCTCGACTTCCAGACTCGATTCGCCCGTCCATTCGATCCGGCTGCAGCCTGGAATCGCCGCCTTGAGCACCTGCGCGTCGTTGAGGGCCTGCCAGACGCGCGCCCGTGGCGCCGAAAATAGGTAGTTACCGCCGAATTCCAAGCCGTTCGCCTCCGCATTCTGTCACTTTTCGTGCGTCTTTTTCGCACCATATGCGCAAAATAGGGTCCGGGGCAGGGCCAATCAATTGTCACGCCCTTGCGACACGAAGATCATGGCACCAATTGCTGGTGCGACCGGCTGGAGGAAGCGTCGAAATGGCAACCGAAGTGATGGAAAAACCGCTGCAGTATCTCGATCGCGCTGTGAGCGCCATCAAGGATCTGGGCATCTGGCCCGCCCAACTCGGCGAGCAGCCGATCACCGGGCTGCTCAACGAGATCACCGGCTATGACGAGACCAAGGTGATTCTGATCGGCCGCACGCTGACTCAGGCGTCGGCGTTCAATGACGTCGTCCGCTCGCAGGTCGCCGCCATGAATGTCGGCCAGCGCTACGAGGACATCACCAACAACTTCAATTCCATCCGCGACGATGCCAAGGGCCTGGTCGACCAGCTCGATGATGGCAAGCTCGACGTCGTCGAGCGCGTGTCCAATGTCTGGATGAAGGTGTCGCGCGGCGATATCGCCACCCGCTTCAACAAGATCCGCGACACCTATCTGGACGTCTCCAAGGAGACCAAGAACCAGATCGATCGTGAGTATACCATCCTTGAAGCCTATCGCGACTTCCGCGGCGCCCTCAAGCAGGCCGAAGTGATGGCGCTCGAACTGCTCGACACCGCTACGGCCTCGCTTGACGCGAAAAAAGCTGATCTCAAGACCGCCGGCGACGCACTCTCTGCTTTCACGGAGGGGACCCCGGCCGATCGCGCCCGCCTCGAGATGACCCGCGACGAAAAGCTGCGCGATCTGCAGAACGAAGAACGCCGCTACCAGATCGCCAAGGACCTCTCGGACAACCTCACCATCTCCTACTCCACCTCCGAAGTGGTAATGGCGCGCCTGATGCAGACCACCCAGGCCAAGGAACGCGTCTACCAGCAGTCGATCTCGTTCTTTTCCACCAACGAGACGGTGTTCACCGCGCTCTCGGCTTCGTTCACTGGCCTCTTCGGCCTGCACGAATCCACCGAGACTCTCAACGCCATGAAGGAAGGGGTGAGCAAGAGCCTCGAAACCCTCTCCGAAATCGGCGGCAAGGTGCAGGAAGAAGCCGTCAAGGCCGGTTACGGTCCGACCATCCGCGCCGACGCGGTCAAAAAGCTCGTCGACTCGGTCATCAACTTCCAGGAAAAGTCGCGCACCATCATCAACGAGATGCGCGAGCTTTCCACCAAGAACTCCGCCGAGATCCGCGACGCGGTGGAAGACGGCAAGCGCCGCCTCGCCCAGCTCGCCGCTGACGGCAACGCCTTGATGCTGGAAAACAAGCAGCCCTGATGAGCACGGCCGAGGCCGATACGGCCCCACTGGACGATGTGATGCTGGCCATGGATGTGGTGGATACGCTCCGCCACAACCAGGACCTCGTCACGCGCGAGCTCTCGGAGGGAAACCGCGAGCAGCAGCTCATCGACAAGCTGCGCGAGATCTATCGTCAGCAGGGCATCGACGTCCCCGACCACATCCTCAAGGAAGGCGTGACGGCCCTCAGCCAGAGCCGCTTCGTCTATACCCCGCCCAAGCCCGGCCTCGGCACCACGCTGGCGCGCCTCTATGTGGCGCGTCGTCGCTGGCTGCCGGCGCTGACCACGGCGGTGGTGCTGCTCGCTGTCGCCTTCGGCGGTTATTTTCTGGCCTACAAGCCCTTCGAGCAAAGCCAGATCGAGGCCGCCCGCAACGAACTGCAAGTCGTGCTGCCGGCCCAGATGGACGCCGTCTACCAGACCATTTTCGAAGAAACCAAGGTGCAGCAGGCGGCCACCAGCGCCGACGAACTGCGCAGCCGCGGCAAGGCCTATGCGGCCGAAGGCGACAAGTCCGACGCCGAAAGGGTGCTGGCCGAAATGACCGCCATCCGCGATACGCTGCGTCAGGTCTATACCCTCAAGATCGTCAACCGCACCGGCGTGAAGTCTGGCTTCTGGACCTTTCCCGAGATCAACACCGACGCCACCAACTACTATGTCGTGGTCGAGGCGCTCGACGAGACTGGCAAACCCCTCAGCCTTCCCGTCCTCAACGAGGAGAATGGTGTCACCGAAACCGTGCCCCTCTGGGGCCTGCGCGTGCCCGAGAGCGTCTATCGCACCGTCGAGGCCGACAAGCGCGACGATGGCATCATCCAGGGCAATACCGTGGGCCTGAAGCAGTATGGCTTCCTCGACATCGACTATACCGTGCCGGTCCTCGGCGGCGCCGTGACCAGGTGGTGATGTCATGACCCTTTCTGGCCCCGACGCCCTGCGGTCCCTCGAAGAAGCCCTGCGCGACATTCGCCGCGAGGAAGATGAGATCGCCAAGCGTCTCGCCCGCTCGGCCGAACTGGTCAGCAAGATCCACGAGACCGAGAACGAGCTGTTCCGCCAGCTCGCGCAGGTGCGGCTCGACAGCGGCACCCAGGCCGAACTCGGCACGCGCTTCACCGATGCCGAGAACCGTGCTCGCGACATGCTGAAAAAGCATGCCGAAGAGCTGGGCTCCACTGAGGCTGCGCTCAAGGCCGAAGACGCCAAGATCGCTTCCCTCACTGCCGATCGCGCCGCGCTCGCTGCCGAGACCGGCAAGCTGCAGGACCAGCTCAAGGCCATCGCCGACCGCATCCAGGGCGAGGCCACCGGCCACGCCGACTACATCAAGCAGCGTGCCCGCGCCGAGGAATTGGCCCATATCGCCGAAGAGGCGATGCGCAAGACCGAGCAGGCCGAAGCCGACCGCGAGACCAAAGGCAAGCCCTACCGCGACGATCCGCTCTTCATGTACCTTTGGGAGCGCAGCTACGGCACGCGCAACTACCGCGCCAACAACCTCGTCGCCTGGCTCGACGGCATCGTCGCGCGCATGGTCAACTATCCCGAGGCTCGGCCCAACTTTTCAACCCTCAACGACATCCCGATGCGGCTGCGCGAACATGCCGAGCGCCAGCAGGTCATCGCCACCCAGGCGCGCGACTCCCTTGCCGCGTTGGCCAGCGCAGCCATCGACGCAGCGGGCGGCAAGCCGATCCGCGATCAGCTCGACATCACCAACGCCCGCATCGCTGCCATCGATGCCGAACTGCTGGCCATCGAGGATCGGCGGGACGATCTCGCCCGCCAGCAGCGCGACCTCGCGCAGGGCAGCGACCCGGCCTTTGCTGCCGCGATCTCAGCGTTGGGCGAGACCCTGCGGCGCCAGGACATGCAGCAGCTGCTTGCTGACGCCCGCCTGACGAGGACCGGCGCCGACGACACCATCGTCAAGCAGATCGACGACGCCCGCTCCCGTGCCGCCGAGGAAGAGAACGAAGCGCGCGACCAGAAGGCACGTCTCAAGGCTCTCGCGGCTCGCCGCCGCGAACTGGAGGACATCCAGTACGAGTTCAAGAAGGCCAATTACGACAATCCGCGCTCCACCTTCGGCGAGGACAAGCTGGTCGGCGACCTGCTCAACGATTTCCTGCGCGGCGGCATCAGCGCTGCCGGCTACTGGGACCAGTGGCGCCGCAGCCAGAACTGGAGCGGCACCGGATCGCCCTGGCAGGGGCGCGACCGCGACGATGACGATAATGATGACAACAAGCGCCGTCGCCCCAGCTCCGGCTCGGGCTTTGAATGGCCCGATGTCAGTATTGGCGGTGGCTCGAGCGGTCGCCGCTCGTCCGGCGGTTCATGGGGCCGCCTGCCGGGCGGTTCCTCTGGTGGCGGTTTTGGCGGCGGCTTCTCGCGCCCGCGCAGTGGCTCTTCCGGTAACCGCACGTCCGGCGGCTTCAAGACCGGCGGCGGCTTCTAAGCCTCGGTGCCAAAGAGACCTCATGGTGAGCCTGTCGAACCACGAGGTCGGGTTCGCAGGCGTTGCCACGTCCTCGTCCTTCGACAAGCTCAGGATGAGGCCTACTGACCGGTCAGCAATAGACCTCACAACACCTCGCACGCCCACCCGATCGCATACTGCGCCACTTCTTCCCACCCGGGCTCCCCTGCCAGAAAGTGGCTGCGCCCCGCAAAGAGCTTGATCTCTGTGCGCGCCGCTGATCCCTTCTGGATCCGGTAGCTGGCGCGCGACAGGGCCGGGGTCACCGTCCGGTCCATCTCCGCCGCGAGTATCAGCAGCGGCTGCTTGCGGCGCCGCGGCTGCACCCAGGTGCCGGCCATCAATGCCGCCTGGTAGAAGATGTTGGTCGCCGTCGGCACCACATGCGCGTCATAGGCCTTGGCCAACTCTGCTTTCGGCAACCCATTGGCAAAGTTCTTTGCAAACGCCGCACGGCTGAGGAGATGCGTCTGCCCCGGCCCCTTGAGTAGCACTGGCAGGGCCGAAAGCAGTGGCGTCGGACCGGGCAGCGCCCCGCCCACCGGTCCCGGGCTCAGCACGACGCCGGCCAGCCCGAGCCCTCGGTCGAGCAGCAGTTGCACCACCAGTCCGCCCATCGAATGGCCGACCAGCAGAGGTGGCTCGGGCAAGGTCGCGATGATCCGCGCATAGTGGTCGACCAGCTTGCCCATTGTCAGCGTGTCGAGCCCCGCGATGGGCGCATTCCGCAGGTCTGCTGCCCCCTTGTCGAGGCCCGGCCAGGCCGGCGCCACCGTCTCGAACCCGGCTGCGTCAAAGGCCTTGCGGAACTTGTCCCAGCTCGAAACATGCATCCATGCCCCGGTGATCAGCATCACCGTGCGCGTCGAAAGCGTCGCCGCCTTGAGCTGCAGGGCCGCGTCCGGGGCAATGCTCATTTCGTCTCCTTGGCGCCGCAGCGCGGGCTCAGCCCGAATGGCCGGCGCAGGCGGGCAGGGTGCTTGCCCCGCTGGGCGCCAGCAGTGTCGCAAGGGTCTGGTTGCGCAGCAAGGGGGGCAGCGGCGCGTGGCCGGGCAGTGCCAGCAGCACCGAAATGCGTGTTGCCTTGGGGTCGACGGGCACGGCACTGCAAAAGCCCGGCGCGATCGACATCACCGGCGTCTCCGGCGCCACCCCGGTCTGCGCGATCGAGCGCGCCCAGCTCTGCGCCTCGCGGAGCTTGGCTTTGTCGGCATCCGCAAAGCCGAGCAGGTAATAGGTCCGTCCATCGCCCGGCGGCGGCAGCGTGTCGGCAATCTCGCTGGCGTCGGCCGGCGTCAGCTTGGCTACCACCCTCCGCTCACCCTGTCCGTCAATCGCCACCATAAATGTCAGCTGCGACACGCCGTCCACCGGTTCGAGTGTCTCCGGCACATCGAAGGCCAGCACCAGGGCCCCTAGGTCGTCGTTGAGATAGTCGAGCCCCTCTTGCTGCGACGGTGCCTTGGCCGCGCTCGGCAGCCCCAGGCTCGAACAGCCGGCCACCAGCCCTGCCAGCATGCCGACCACCACCATCCCCACCAACCGTCCGACCAATGCCATCCCCAATTCCAACCACCCCGCCGCAACGCTATCGGAATTTCCGCGCCACCGGAACGGCCCGGCTGCGACGCCGAATTTTGAACACTTGGTCAAAATTTGCCGTTTTCCCTCTTGCTCATTACCGATTTGCGCGATTGTATTCGTCCCCAACGCGTTCGGGCTGTCGGGGCTGTCAGGGCCTGCCGGGCGCGAAACAGGGAGACTGATCTATGAACAAGTTCGTCAAGCACTTCGGTGCTCTGGCCACCGGTGTGGCCATGACTGCCCTTCTCGCCGGCGCCGCGCTCGCCGATCCCGCCATCATCTATGATCTGGGCGGCAAGTTCGACAAGTCGTTCAACGAGGCCGCCTACAACGGTGCCGAGGCCTGGAAGGCCGAGA
Source organism: Devosia sp. (assembly GCA_015657675.1). Taxonomy (GTDB): domain Bacteria; phylum Pseudomonadota; class Alphaproteobacteria; order Rhizobiales; family Devosiaceae; genus Devosia_A. Next base: position 13,585 of record JACDQI010000284.1, on the reverse strand, counting down.
CCGGCGGCGCTTATGTCGACCTCGAACTGCAGAACGACGCGCAGCGCGAGCAGGCTCTCCGCCGCTTCGCCAGCCAGGGTGCCAACCCGATCGTCATGGCCGGCTTCTCCTGGGGCACTGCTCTGGGTACCGTCGCCGCCGAATTCCCCGACACTAACTTCGTCGTGATCGATGCCGTTGTCGACCAGCCGAACGTTCAGTCGATCATTTTCGACGAGCACACCGGCTCGTTCCTCGTCGGCGCCATCGCGGCTTTGAAGTCGACCACCGGCACCGTCGGTTTCGTCGGCGGCATGGACGTGCCGATCATCCACAAGTTCTACTGTGGCTACGCTCAGGGCGCCAAGGCCGTGAAGCCCGACATCAAGCTGATCGAAAACTACACCGGCACCACCCCGGCCGCCTGGAATGACCCGGTGACCGCCGGCGAACTCACCAAGGCCCAGTTCGATGCTGGCGCTGACGTCGTGTTCGCCGCTGCCGGCGGCTCGGGCCTCGGCGTGCTGCAGGCCGCTGCCGACGCTGGCAAGTTCGCCATCGGCGTCGACAGCAACCAGAACTACCTGCACCCCGGTTCGGTGCTGACCTCGATGCTCAAGCGCGTCGACGTCGCCGTCACCACCGCATTCAAGGAAGCCGGTGACGACGCCACCTTCAAGCCCGGCATCACCGTGCTCGGCCTTGCCGAGAGCGGCGTCGGCTATGCACTCGACGACAACAACAAGGCCCTGATCGACGACGCCACCAAGGCCACCGTCGATGACCTTTCGGCCAAGATCCAGTCGGGCGCCATCGCCGTGCACGACTACACCACCGACTCGACCTGCCCGGGCATCTGAGACCCGCGGTGACGTCCAACACACCTTCTGGTGCAACATCAGCGCAGCGGCCCTCCGGGGCCGCTGACGCATCCGAATTTGCCATCGAGCTGCGCAAGATCAACAAGCGCTTCGGCCCGGTCCACGCCAACCGCGACATCGATCTCGCCATCCGGCGCGGCTCGGTGCACGGCATTGTCGGCGAGAACGGCGCCGGCAAGTCGACGCTGATGTCGATCCTCTATGGCTTCTACACTGCCGATAGCGGCGAGATCCGCGTCAACGGCACCACCCACGCCATTACCGACAGCCGCCATGCTCTGGCGCTCGGCATCGGCATGGTCCACCAGCACTTCATGCTGGTCGACAATTTCACCATCCTCGAAAACGTCATCCTCGGCGCCGAGGACAAGGCGCTGCTCGGCCCCAGCCTCGAGCGCGCCCGCAAGGAACTGGTCCGCCTCGCCAAGGACTACCGCCTCGACGTCGATCCTGATGCCGTCATCGAGGACGTCTCCGTCGGCACCCAGCAGCGCGTCGAAATATTGAAGGCCCTCTATCGCGGCGCCGACGTCCTGATCCTCGATGAGCCTACTGGCGTGCTCACCCCGGCCGAAGCCGATGACCTCTTCCGCGTCCTTCGCGAACTGCGCGATCAGGGCAAGACCATCATCCTGATCACCCACAAGCTGCGCGAGATCATGGCCATCACCGACTATGTGTCGGTCATGCGCCAGGGCGCTATCGTCGAAACGTTAAAGACCTCCGAGACCAATCCCGAGCAGCTGGCCGAACTGATGGTCGGCCGCCGCGTGCTGCTGCGCGTCGAAAAGGGCCCGGCTCATCCGGGCGAAGTGCTGCTCTCGGTCGAGAACCTAGTCGTCAAGGACGACCTCGGCGTCACCCGCGTCAAGGACGTGAGCTTTACTGTCCGCGCCGGCGAAATCGTCGGCATTGCCGGCGTCGCCGGCAACGGTCAGTCCGAACTGCTCGAGTCCGTTTCGGGCATGCGCGACCAGTCCGCCGGCATTGTTCGTTTGAAGGGCAAACCGCTCTCGCTCGAGGGCGACGACGGCGCTCACCGCGCGCGCCAGGCCGGCCTCGCCCACGTCCCCGAGGACCGCCAGCGTATGGGCCTCGTCACCGCCTTCGAGGAGTGGGAAAATTCCATCCTCGGCTACGAGGATGACAAGGCCTACGGCAAGGGCATTCTGCTCGACATCGATGCGGCGCGAGCCCAGGCGCGCGAGCGCATCAAGAAATTCGACATCCGCCCCGCAAACGAACGCCTGAAGACCGCCAACTTCTCCGGCGGCAACCAGCAGAAGATCGTCCTCGCCCGCGAGATGGAGCGCAATCCTGACGTGCTCATCGTCGGCCAGCCCACCCGCGGCGTCGATATCGGCGCCATCGAGTTCATCCACAACCAGATCATCAAGATGCGCGACGCCGGCAAGGCGATCCTCCTCGTCTCGGTCGAACTCGACGAGATCCGTTCGCTCGCCGACCGCATCCTCGTCATGTTCGATGGCCAGATCGTTGGCGAAGCCGACCCCGCCACCGCCACCGAGCGCGACCTCGGCCTGATGATGGCCGGCATTGGCAACAAGGCAGCACCCCAGGCGCGCGTCGCGGCCGAAGGACAACGCGAATGAGTACTCTGCGTCCCTTGCCCCGCTGGGCCGACATCCTCCTGCTGCCGATCATCAATCTGGCGCTGGCCTTCATCGTTTCCGGCATCGTGGTCTTTTCCATTGGCCAGAACCCATTGGCGGCGCTCGAAGCCATTGTCGGCGGCGCCTTCGGCAACGGCTACAATTTCGGCTACACGCTCTACTACTCGACCAACTTCATCTTCACCGGTCTTGCCGTGGCGGTCGCGGCGCATGCGGGCCTGTTCAACATCGGCGGTAACGGCCAGGCCTATATCGCCGGCCTCGGCGTCATTCTCGTCGCCCTGCCGATGCAGTTCATGCCCTGGTGGCTCACCTTCCCGGTCGCCATCCTTGCCGGCGCTGCCGTTGGCGGCTTCTGGGCATTCATTCCGGGCTGGCTGCAGGCCAAGCGTGGCAGCCACGTCGTCATCACCACCATCATGTTCAACTTCATCGCCGCCGCGATCATGGTCTACATGGTGGTGAACGTCCTCAAGCCCGATGGCGTGATGGCGCCCGAAAGCGCCATGATCGCGCCCGAGGGCCGCATGCCCAAGCTCGGCGCCTTCATCCCCTGGTTCAAGAACACCGACGTCAACTTTACGCTGCTCCTGGCGCTCGCCTGCCTGGTCGGCGTCTACATCCTCATCTGGCATACCCGCTTCGGCTATGCCATGCGCGCCCTCGGCCACAACCCGACCGCCTCCAACTATGCCGGCATGTCCAACTCGCGCATCATCATGATCGTCATGACCCTCTCGGGTGCGCTCGCCGGTATGGTCGCCGTCAACCAGGTGGTCGGCGTGCAGTATCGCCTGGTGCTCGACTATGTCGCTGACGCGGGCTTTGTCGGCATCGCCGTGGCGCTGATGGGCCGCAACCATCCGGTCGGCATCCTCTTCGCCGCATTGCTCTTCGGCGCGCTCTATCAGGGCGGCAACGAGCTGCAATACGTCATCCCCGGCCTGTCCAAGGAAATGGTTGTCGTCATCCAGGCCCTGGTGATCCTCTTTACCGGCGCCATGGAGGGCATGTTCCGTCCCGGCCTGCAGCGCATGTTCGGCCTCTTCGCCCCGGCGCCCAAACCCGACGCGCCGCCGGCCGTCGCGGCCAAGGAGAGCTGAGATGGATCTCGTCATCATCCTCTCCACGCTCGACGCCACCATCCGTCTCTCGACGCCGCTGCTGCTCGCCTGTCTCGCCGGCCTTTACTCCGAGCGTGCCGGCGTTTTCGACATCGGCCTTGAAGGCAAGATGCTGGCCGCAGCCTTCGGCGCCGCCGCCGTCGCCGCCGTCACCAATAACGTCTGGCTGGGCCTCCTCGCAGGCGTCGGCGTATCGCTCTCCACCTCCGCGCTGCAGGGCGCGGCGGCCATCACCCTCAAGGGCAACCAGCTCATCGCTGGCGTCGCCATCAACATGCTGGCCGCCGGCCTCACCACCTTCCTTGGCATCCAGTGGTTCGCCCAGGGCGGCCGCACTCCGGCGCTCACGCCCGATAGCCGCTTCGGCAACATGACGCTGCCGTTCGCCGATGAACTCGCCGGTGTGCCGGTGCTGGGGCAGATCTATTCCGAGCTGATCTCGGGCCACAACCTGCTCGTTTACATCGCCTTCCTCGCCGTGCCGATCACCTGGTTCGTGCTCTACCGCACCCGCTTCGGCCTGCGTCTGCGCGCAGTCGGCGAAAACCCCAAGGCCGTCGATACCGCCGGCATTTCGGTCATCGCGCTGCGCTATCAGGCCGTGCTGATCACCGGCCTCCTTTGCGGCCTCGCCGGTGCGTTCTTCTCCATCGCGCAGGGTTCGGGCTTCGGCAACAACATGACCGCCGGCAAGGGCTTCATCGCGCTCGCCGCGCTGATCTTTGCCAAGTGGAAGCCGGTGCCCGCCATGTTCACCTGCCTGCTCTTCGGCTTCCTTGATGCCCTGCAGATCCGCCTGCAGAACACCGATATCTTTGGCGTCACCGTTCCTGTCCAGGCCATCCAAGCGCTGCCCTACATCCTCACCGTCGTGCTCCTCGCCGGCTTCATCGGCAAGGCCGTCGGCCCCAAAGCCGGCGGCGTCGCCTACACCAAGGAGCGCTAGGGGATGGTTGATTGTTTCGTGGGAAGGCGCGGCCAAGCCCCAGCATACCTCTCCCTTTGGGGGAGAGGTCGCCGCGCAGCGGCGGGTGAGGGGGCCTTTCGAGGAATTGGAGCATGACTGAAAGCCGCGACGCCGAACTCTTTGCCGCCGCCGAAGCCATCCGCGCCAAGGCCTATGCGCCCTATTCAAAATTCCACGTCGGCGCCGCCATCCTCGCCGATGACGGCAAGGTCTATTCCGGCTGCAATATCGAGAACGCGGCCTACCCGCAGGGCAATTGCGCCGAGGCCTCTGCCATCGCCGCCATGATTGCTGGCGGGGCAAAAAAGATCCGCCGCATCTATGTCACCGGCCCCGGCGTCGCGCCGGTCACGCCCTGCGGCGGCTGCCGACAGCGCATCCGCGAGTTCGCCGAAACGCTCGACATCACCGTCATCTCGCACGGCGTCGATGGCGCCCCGCTCGAGACCACCCTCGCAGCGCTGTTGCCGCATTCATTCGGCCCGGAATATCTGGGCAAATAAGCCCCAATCGCCAAATCGCCGCAAAGACCGGCGAGGGCAGGGCAGGAGGCCACCATGGCACTACGCATTGTCGATCAACCCACCGGCAAGCCCGCACCCAAGGCGCAGCCCGCGCCTGATGCACCGCATCAGCGCAACCCCGGCTTTCCGCTCGATCTCGATTGGGTCGGCCGCGTCCGCATGAACCGCTCGGCGCTCGAGCGCCGCGCCGGTTCCATCGGCGCCCGTCGCTCGGTCAAGAAGGAGTGGCAGGCTGCGTGGCTCTTGAAGGCCATCACCCTGATGGACCTCACCACCCTCAACTCCGACGACACCGCCGGCCGCGTCGAGCGCCTCTGCGCCAAGGCCCGCCACCCGCTGCGCAGCGACATTGTCGCCGGCCTCGGGGTGGAAGACCTCAACATCCGGCCCGCCGCCGTCTGCGTCTATCACAGCTTCGTGGGCACCGCGGTCAAGGCGCTGGAAGGCACCAACATCCCGGTCGCCGCCGTCTCCACGGCCTTCCCGCATGGCCTCGCCTCGCTCGACACCAAGCTGCGCGAAATCGAAGCCTCTGTCGCTGACGGCGCCAAGGAGATCGACATCGTCATCGAGCGCCACATGGTGCTCAACGGCGATTGGCAGGCGCTCTACGACCAGATCCGCGCCTTCCGCCAGGCCTGCGGCGATGCCCATATCAAGACCATCCTGGGCACCGGCGAACTGGCGACGCTCAACAACGTCGCCAAGGCTTCGCTGGTCTGCATGCTGGCCGGCGCCGACTTCATCAAGACCTCGACCGGCAAGGAAAAGGTCAACGCCAACCTCCCCACCTCGCTGGCCATGATCCGCATGATCCGCTGGTTCCATGAGGAGACCGGCATCGAGATCGGCTACAAGCCCGCCGGCGGCATTGCCTCGGCCAAGCTGGCAACCGACTATCTCGCCCTGATGAAGGAAGAGCTCGGCACCCACTGGCTGCAGCCGCACCTCTTCCGCTTCGGCGCCTCGTCGCTGCTCACCGATATCGAACGCCAGCTCGAACACGGCCTCACCGGCCACTACGCCGCCGACTACCGCATGCCGATGGTCTGACCTGGGGCGAGTAGTTCGTGGCGAATAGCGAGTAGCGCTATCCACCACTGGCTACTCACTATTCGCTATTCGCTCCCCGGAGGGGAAAATGAACAAGATCGCCGAAATCTTCGCCACTCTCGATTACGGCCCGGCCCCCGAAGGCGCGGAGCAGGCCAACGCCTGGCTCGATGCGCATGATCGCAAGTTCGGCCATTTCATCAACGGCGCCTGGACCAAGCCCGGCAAGACCTTCGCCAGCGACAATCCAGCCACCGGCAAAAAGCTCGCCGACATCACCGACGGCACCGCCGCCGATGTCGACAAGGCGGTCAAGGCTGCCCGCGCCGCCTTCAAGTCCTGGAGTGCCCTTTCGGGCTTTGAGCGCGGCAAGTTCCTCTATGCCATCGCCCGCCTCGTCCAGAAGCACGCGCGCCTCTTTGCCGTGCTCGAAACCATGGACAACGGCAAGCCGATCCGTGAAAGCCGCGACGCCGACATCCCGCTCGTCGCCCGCCATTTCTACCACCACGCCGGCTGGGCCCAGCACCTCGAGCGCAGCTTCCCCGACCACGTGCCCTATGGCGTCTGCGGCCAGATCATTCCGTGGAATTTTCCGCTGCTGATGCTGGCCTGGAAGATCGCCCCGGCGCTCGCCGCCGGCAACACGGTGGTATTGAAGCCCGCCGAGTTCACCTCGCTCACCGCGCTGCTCTTTGCCGAGATCTGCGAGAAGGCTGGCCTGCCCAAGGGCGTGGTCAACATCGTCACCGGCGAGGGCGACACCGGCGCCGCCATCGTCAACCACCCGGACGTCGACAAGATCGCCTTCACCGGCTCGACCGAAGTCGGCAAGATCATCCGCGCCGCCGCGGCCGGCTCGGGCAAGGGCCTCTCGCTCGAACTGGGCGGCAAGTCGCCTTACATCGTCTTTGACGATGCCGATCTCGATAGCGCCGTCGAAGGCCTCGTCGATGCCATCTGGTTCAACCAGGGCCAGGTCTGCTGCGCCGGCTCGCGCCTTCTGGTGCAGGAGTCGATCGAGGAGCGCTTCATCGCCAAGGTGAAGGCCCGCATGGCCAAGCTGCGCGTCGGCGATCCGCTCGACAAGGCCATCGACATCGGCGCGCTCGTCGCCCCGGTGCAGGTCGCCCGCATTCGCGACCTGATGAAAAGGGGCATTGCCGAAGGCGCCGTGGTCTACGAGCCCGATGGCGATCTCCCCGCCGCCGGATGCTTCTTGAAGCCGGCGCTCGTCACCAATGTCTCGCCGGCCAATAGTCTCGTCGAAGAAGAAATCTTCGGGCCGGTGCTGGTCGCCATGAGCTTCCGCACCCCCGAGGAAGCGGTGGCGCTCGCCAACAACACCCGCTACGGCCTCGCCGCCACCATCTGGAGCGAGAACATCAATCTGGCCCTCGATATTGCGCCCAAACTGAAGGCCGGTGTCGTCTGGGTCAACGGCACCAACCAGTTCGACGCCGCCGTCGGCTTCGGCGGCTACAAGGAATCCGGCTTCGGCCGTGAGGGCGGCCGCGAAGGCATGGCGAGCTACCTGAAACCCGCCTGGGAAAAGTCGCTGAAGTCTGCCGACGCCGTCTTGGGCAAGTCCAAGGCGAAGGCCCTCAGTGGCCCTCATGGTGAGCCTGTCGAACCACGAGGGCGTGCTAATCCGCTGGACTCCGCCTCCATCGACCAGACCGCCAAGATGTATATCGGCGGCAAGCAGGCCCGCCCGGATTCGGGCTACTCACGCCCCGTCCACGCCCCCCGATGGCACGCTGGTCGGCGAAGTCGGCGACGGCAACCGCAAAGACATCCGTAACGCCGTCGAGGCCGCCCGCGCTGCGCTCGGCTGGTCGACCACCGCCGCCCATAACCGCGCACAGATCCTCTACTTCCTCGCCGAAAACCTCGGCTATCGCGCCGACGAATTCGCCGCCCGCATCCGCGCCCAGACCGGCGAGAGCCTGAACTCGGCCCGCGCCGAAGTCGATGCGTCGGTCGAACGGCTCTTCGCCTTTGCCGGCTGGGCCGACAAGTATGATGGCGCCGTGCACAATCCGCCCGCCCGCGCCATCGCCGCCGCCATGGTCGAGCCGCTCGGCGCCATGGCCGTCCTCGCGCCGCCGTCGCGCCCGCTGCTCGGCTCCATCGCGCTCATCGCCCCGGCGCTGGCCATGGGCAATACCGTCGTGTTGGTCCCCTCCGAGCGCTCGCCGCTCTCGGTCACCGACCTCTACCAGGTGATCGAAACCTCGGACGTGCCGGCCGGCGTCATCAACATCGTCACCGGGCCCACCGCCACATTGGCCAAGACCCTCGCCGAACACGACGGCATCGACGCCATCTGGTGCGCCGCGAACGCCGAGATTTCCACCATGGTCGAAAAGGCCTCGGTGGGTAACCTCAAGCAGACCTGGACCAGCCGCGGCCTCTACTACGATCTGGCCGACAAGGCCCTCTTCGAAGGAACCTACTTCCTCTCCCGCGCCACCCAGGTGAAGAACGTCTGGATCCCCTACGGCGCGTGACGCCGAAGCTGCCCCCTCCAACAGACTGGTGGAGGGGGCGCCTCTACTTCGGCAGGAATCCCCGCTCCACCATCCAGCGCCGCAGCAGTTCCGGCCAGATATCGCTGAGGAATCCGGCATCCAGCATGCCGTAGCCGTGCCCACCATTGCCGAACACGTGCAGCTCCGCCTTGCTGCCCGCCTTGTGCCAGTCGGTATAGAGCTTTGCCGATGACATCGCCGCCACCTGCGGATCATCGTCCGAGATGACGAGGAACAGCGGCGGCGCGTTCTCCGGCACGCTCAGATAGGCCGGGTAGGCCGGATAGATCCCCACCACAAAATCCGGCCGGCTCTCCTGGGTGAACTGCATTGCCGCCCCCAGCGACACGCCGCCGCCCGCCGAGAACCCGGCAAAGCCGATCTTGCCCGCATCGATCCCCCACTTGCCAGCATTCGCGCGCACGAACGCCATCGCCTGCCGGCCGTCGGCCTCCGCCATCTCGCGGATCGCCCGCATGTCCGGCCGGTCCGGCGGCGTGCTGTCGCCTGGCTTCGGTCCACCCAGCCGCTTGTGCAGCTGGGTGCGGAATTCCACCAGGTCTGCATCGTCCTTGGGCGTCTCCGCCAGCCGATACTTCAGGACGAACGCCGTCACGCCGAGGCCCGCCAGCCAGCGGCCCATGTCCTCGCCCTCGTGGTCGATCATCAGGAAGTGGAACGCCCCGCCGGGCGCCACGATCATCGCCGTACCGTTCGCCGTGCCGGGCGCGGGTGCGAAGACCGTCAGCGTCGGCACCACCACATTGCGCGTCAGCCGCCGCGGTGCAGTCGCCCATGGGATCTGCATCGTGCTCTCGCTGCGTGTCCATTCTTCTGAGCCCGGCGGCACTCCGTCGCCCGGCCAGATTCGCAGCACCTCGTTGCCCGTGTTCGCCATAACCCGCTCACCCTTATTGTTTTTTGGGTACTAGGCCACGCACGCCAGCGACGTGCAAGTCGACACAAAGCAGGGCCGACCGCCGCGCGCGCAAAGGCGTCGCATGTCACCAAAATCCCTTCCCCATTGCCAAAAGGCATGCCATTGCAGGGGCCTTAATTCTCTATCCGAAAGACAACTTCATGCGTCGCCTTCTCCTCGTGCCGACTCTCCTCCTCCTGTCGGCTCCGGCCGCCCTTGCCCAGACCGAACAGGAAGTGCTCGACGGCATCGATACCGCGCTCTACTGCGCCACCACCTACGCCATGGCAACGCAGATGCCGCAGGCCCCGGCCGAAAAGCTGCCGCACTATGAGGAAGCCTCGCAGAAGCTGTTCGAAGTCGCCTATGCCGCCATGGTTGCCAGCGGCTTTGACCAGCCCAAGATCGACGAAGTCGCTGCCGCCTATTCCGATGAAGTCTCGACCGCCCTCACCAGCGGCACCGACTTGCGCTTCACCGAAGAGCAGTGCGACGCCGGCTACGCCGCCGCCGTCGGCCAGTAAGCACTCTCGATATCTCCGCCCTTCCCCCCTTTTCGGGGAAGGGTGCGAAACGCCGGATGAGGGGGTAGACCGCCCCCTCAGTCCTCCACGATCAGCCCGTTCGACACCCGGATCTGCCGCGGGCAGACCGCTGCCACCTTGTCGTCATGGGTCGAGATCAGGTAGCTGGTCTGCTCCGCCGCGCTGATCTCGGCGATCAGCTCCAGCACCTGCTGTGCCGATTCCTTGTCAAGGCTGCCGGTGGGCTCGTCCGCCAGGACCAGTTCGGGCCGGTTCATCAGCGCCCGGGCAATGGCCACGCGCTGCTTCTGCCCGCCTGAAAGCTGCGTCGCCCGGTAGTCCACCCGCTCTTCCAGCCCCACCCGCACCAGCAGTTCGCGCGCCCGGTCGCGCGCCGCGCCGGTCTCGCGCCCGTCCCGCAACGCCGCCGGGAACATCACGTTCTCCAGCGCGGTGAAGTCCGGCAGCAGATTGTGGAACTGGAAGACAAAGCCGATATGCGCGTTGCGGAATTCGGTCAGCGCCGCATCCTTTGCCGTCATCAGGTCTTCGCCCAGCATCGTGTAGCTGCCTGACGTGGCCCGCGCGAGGGTCCCGAGGATCGTCAGCAGCGTGCTCTTGCCCGAGCCGGAGGGTCCAACCAGCGCGCAGAGCTCGCCCGGCCGCAGGGTCAGGTTGACGCCCTTGAGCACGCGCGTCTCCACCCCGCCATCCTCGAAGGTCTTCACCAGGTCTTTGACTTCCATGAGCGGCGTATCGGTCATTGCGTCAGCACCGATGCCGGAGCCACCCGCGCTGCAGAGAGCGAGGGCAGGATAGAGGCCAGCGTTGCCGCCACCGCCGTGAGCACGAAGGCGAGGTCATAGGCGCCAAGCCGCACGTCGACCGGGAACGCCCCCGGACCCGCCACCTCGGGCAACGGAAACGGCGAGAGCGCGGCAAAGCCGAGCGCTGTGCCGATCAGCCCACCGAAGACGCCGATCAGTGCGCCCTGCACGATGAACACCATGGTCACGAAGCGGCGCGTCGCCCCCATTGCCCGCATGATGCCGATCTCCGGTCGCCGTCGATAGGTCGAGAGCGACAGCGCACTCGCCACCCCGATCACGATGGTGATCAGCGCAAACGACTTGATGAGGTTGCCCGAACTCGCCTGGGCCCTCAGGCCATCGAGCAGCTGCGCATTGCTGGCCGTCCATGGCGTGGCTTTCAGGCCCGTCTCCGCCGCGAGCCGCTTGGCCACCGCATCGGCCTGATAGAGGTCGTTGAGTTTGACTTCGATACGCGACAGCCCCTGTTCCACCCCGAACAGCGTCCGCGCCGCCGAGAGGTTGACGAAGGCCGCCCGACTGTCGAGCGCTTCGAGCCCGATCTCGAACAGCCCGCCCACGAGGAACGGCCGATCAATCCCGCGGTCCGACTGCAGCCGCACCACCTGGCCCACCGTCACCCCCAGGTCGTCGGCCAGTGCCTTGCCGATCAGGATCGTCGAGCTGCTGAGCGCCGTGCTGCCCTTGACCAGCCGCTTGCCGAGGTCCGCAATCGCCGACACCTTGTCCGGATCCACCCCGGTGACGCTCACCGCCGCACGGACCTGGCCACGCACCACAAAACCATTGCCCACCACCTGTGGCGACACGGCTTTGACGTCCGGACTTGCCTCGATCACCGGCAGGAACGCATCGGCGGTGCGCAGCAGTTCGCGCGTCGTGCTTGAGGGCTGGGTCACCAGCAGCAGCTCCCTGTCCCCGCCCACCGGGATCGCCTCGGCCTCGCGGCTGGGCGCCTCGATGGTGACATGCGAAATGTCGCCCACCGTGCGGGTGACAAGAAACACCGCCAGCCCGCCGATCAGCGAACTCATGAACACAAAGACGAACACCCCCACCGCCACGCCGGTGATGAGCAGGCTCGTCTGGCCCTTGTTGGCGGTCAGGTAACGGAAGGCAACCTTGAGCACGAAGGGCATGGCCTAGCCGTCCACGCCGGCGACGGCCTGACCGGTCTTGACCTTGCTGGGGTCGATGATCACCCGGTCGCCTTCAGTGAGACCCGAAGTGATCTCCAGCCGGTCGGCCGGCCAGTCGATGATGCCGACATCGCGCTGCTTGGCAACGCCCGCTTCCTCCACCATCACATAGGTGCGTGCACCGTCTGTCAGCACCGCTGCCCGCGGCACCGAGAGCGCCGAGGGGTTCTCTTCGACGATGATGTTCGCATTGACCGTCAGCCCGATCGGCAGCGACACCGGCGTGTCGAAGGCGATCTTGATCGCCCGCCCGCCCGTATCGGGGTCCACTGTCGGCGCCGCAAAACTGACGACACCGGTCTGCGCCGCCGTGCCACCCGCCGGCTTGAGAAGCGCCTTCAGCCCCACCTTCATTTGCGACGAATAGAGCTCGTCCACATCGGTCTCGACCAAGAGGTCGCTGAGGTCTGCAACGGTGAACAGTTCCGATTGCGCATCGACCAGCTGCCCGGTCTCTGCGCCGCGCGCCAGCACCACGCCGTCGAGCGGCGAGCGGACCGCATACTGCTCGAGCTGGTTCTCTGCCTGCTCGAGCACAGCCTGCAGCCCCGACACTTCGTTCTCGGCCGCCCGATACTCGGTCTCGGCGCTGTCGAGGCTGGCACGGGTCACGTTATCGCCCAGCGCCTGTGTCCGTTCGAGATTGATCTTCCCCTGGTCGCGCCGCGCCTCCCCGGCATCCAGTGCGGCCAATGCCTGCTGCACCAGCAGTTTCTGCTGGCTGTCGTCGAGCTGGGTGAGCAACTGCCCCTCGGTCACCGTGTCGCCCACGTCGGCGCCCACCGACACCACGCGCGCCTGCACCGTGGCACGCAGCACCACGCTGCGCTTGGCGGCGATCCGGCCGTTGACGGCCAGCACCTGCGACACCGGGCCGAGCGCCATGGTCTCGACCTTGACGCTCAAGGGCTTTGCCACCCATGGCCGCGTCACCGCCGCCCAGCCGCCGGCCCCTGCCACGATAAGCGCCAGCAAGATCACCCAGCCCAGCTTCCGCCGCCGTCTGCCCGTCCCCGCCTTGGCCATGCGATAGTTTCCTATAACAATTGTTCTAGAAAACCATAGCGGATCGTTTATGCTTTGAAAAGCCGATGTTTGAGGAAGAAGCGGTATGGCCCGTCCCACCGGTAGCCGGGACAAGCAGTTCGAGACGAGACGGGTCGCGCTGATCGCAGCGGCGCGCCAACACCTCGGTGCGCCCGCCGGCCGCAATGCCAGCTGGCGCGACCTCGCCGCCGCCTGTGGCGTCTCGGTCTCCACGCTGGCGCACTATTTCGGCACCCGCACCGCGCTGGTCGCCGCCATCCTCGAACAGTCCGGCAAGGACGGCGCCATCTATCTCGAAATGGCCTCCAGACCCTCGGGCCCCTTCGCCCAGTCCATTGCCGATCTGGTCCGCAGCCATCGGCCAGGGGTT
>JACDQI010000283.1 GCA_015657675.1 Devosia sp. | reverse complement strand
GGAATCATAATCCGCGTGTCGGGGGTTCAAATCCCTCCTCCGCTACCACTCAATTAAGCTTACAGATCAAATACTTAGGTTGGCAACAGCGGTTGTCCGGGCCGTCGGATTTGTGCCAGTCGTGTGCCGTCCAGACTCCAGCATTTCCGGGCTTTTCCTTGAGGTCCCGGCAGCTCCATGGCACATGAGATGGCACATGGGGGAGTGGCGCCGATGGGGTTCTGGTCGTCTCTATTCGGGGGAAAGCCGCGGGGGATCGTCTTCCTTGAGGGAGAAGATGAGTTCGAGTGCAACGTCGTGGGCGAGAGCCATTATCAGGCCAATATCGACCAGATCGTCGGCGGGAAGACCCGAGACGGCCATGAGCATGAGTGCATGGCCGATCTGGTGCCGGAGCCGGACAACCGTCATGACCCCAACGCGATTGCGGTCGAGATCGACGGGCTGAAGGTCGGCTATCTCAGTCGGCCGCACGCCAAGGTGTTGACCAAGATACTGCGCTCGCGGCGGCTTGCGGGTGCCCAGGCAAAAGCGGTGATTGTCGGCGGCTGGACGGCCGGAAGGGCGCCGAGGATGGTCACTATGGCGTCAGGCTCGACATCCCAGTCTAGACCTTAGTTCTTCGCCTTGGCGTCGGGTCCGCTCATCAGCTTGACCGCCTGCCGCTCCAGCGCGCGGGCAAGCGCCTGCCGATCGATCAGCGGCAACATTGCAGTGGCGACATTGGCGAGCATGACGTCGGCGAGTTCATCGTCGCTCTTGCCATGTCGCCGCGCCATTTCGATCAGTGACTTCGCGTCGTCTGCCCAGGTCGCCACTGGCTAACCCCTGCGGTACGGGTTGGCGTTGAACTTGGCGATTGCATCGGGAAGCTGCTTGCGCACCGCCTCAGCGATCGATGGCGCCGCGTCGCGGGTCGAGTTCGGGGCGTTGATGGTCACCTGAAACGTGACGCCGCCGCCTATGCCCTGGCCGGCCGTGTGGTCGACGACGGTCTCGTTTGGGTGAAGCATTGCGGGGAAGCCGCCCATACCGTCGAGGCCGCCAGATCGCGCGCCGTCGCCGGTATACCCACCACCGGCATAGCTCGCGAGGCCGCCGAGGTTGAAGTTGCCCAGTGAGAAGCCGCCGCCGAAGGCACCGCCCAGGCCGCCGAGCGCGGCATTGAACAAGCCCTTCATGCCGAGGTCGAGGAACTGAGAGCCCCGGTTTGCGAGGCCTTTCATTCCTATCGCTACTGATCATCGATGTCTGCTTAGCGCCACAAGCAGTCCTTCCACCCCTAAGCAGCCGTTCCATCGGCGAGGAACAGGCTTGCCTGAACGGCCTGCGTCTGCAGATGCAAAGTTTCACCAACCGACACGGTGACGTCGCCGGGAAGTGCGGCGATGAGCTGTTGGGCTGAGCCAAGCTCCACGGCGGCGATTGTCTCGTTTCCGAGGCGTTCCACCAGAGTCCAGAACAGCGGAAAAGCCTCTGTCCGGCACCGCAGACCGACAAACGCAGCGAAAAATCCGACCAACCAACGAACTCAGCAAACCAAAATGGCCTTATCGCCGCGCTCGCTGACTCGGTTTTTATAGGTATCCAGCTGACGCTGAAGTGTGGGCGAACTCGCTCCCAGGGGGCTGGCATCAAGGCCCGTGGGTCGCATTGCCTTATCGCTTCGCGGTGTGCAGCGTCTGGGCAACGGCGGATTTCCAGCGCGCTTTGGCGACAGAACGCTCGGCCTCGGAGAACTGGGGTGTGAATGTCTCGGTGCTGCCCGCCTGCGCCAGCTCGCTGTAGCCCAACCCGAGGGCAGCCATGGACGCTGCGCCGATGGCACTGACTTCGGCGACCGCGCCGCGGGTCAGCGAGCAGTCGGCGATATCGGCCTGGAACTGCATGAGAAAGTCGTTGCGCGAGGCCCCGCCATCGACCGCAAGCCGCGTGACCGGCCGGCCCAGGTCGGCTGCCATGGCATCGAGGACATCGGCCACCTGAAAGGCGATGGCCTCGAGCGCGGCGCGAGCCAGGTGCGCAGGCTTGGTTCCAAGTGACATGCCGGCAATCATCCCGCGCGCATCGTCGCGCCAGTAGGGCGCGCCAAGCCCGACAAGCGCCGGCACGAAGACGCAACCATTGCTATCAGAAACGGTGGCCGCGAGGGCCGAAAGCGCGCCCGCACTTTCAAGTCCGAGCATTTCGGCCATGAAGGCCGCGGCCTGTCCCGAGACCGAGATATTGCCTTCGAGTGCATGCACCACACCCTCCGACGTGCTCCAGGCAATGGTGCCTGAAAGGCCGTGTCGAGAGGTGACGCGACCACCGGTCAAGGCCATCAGCGACGAGCCGGTGCCGTAGGTCGCCTTGGCCATTCCCGGAGAGCGAACGCCATGGCCGAAAAGCGCGGCATGGGAGTCCCCCAGCATGGCGTGGATCGGCGTGCCGACAGGGAGAGCGGTCACGTCCGCCACGATAGTGCCAAACCGGCTGTTGGAGGGGAGAACCTGGGGCAGCACCGCTGGCGGGACGTTGAACAGCGCGCCGAGCTCGTCGCTCCATTGCAAGGATCGGGTATCGAAAAGCTGCGTGCGCGAAGCGTTCGAGTGATCGGTGGCGTGGACCGCGCCACCGGTCAGGTTCCAGAGCAGCCAGCTGTCGATGGTGCCGGCGCGGATCTGGCCGCGCTCTGCCCGGTTGCGGGCGCCTGGCACGTCGTCGAGCAACCACGCGAGCTTGGCGGCAGGAAACAGCGGGTCGAGCGTCAGGCCGGTCCGGTCGACCACCATGTCCTCATGTCCCGCCGCCCGCAGCGCCGCACACCGGTCGGCCGAGCGACGGCATTGCCAGATCACTGCCGGTCCGATCGGCTCACCTGTCGCCGCGTCCCAGGCAACGATCGTCTCGCGCTGGTTGGAGATCGCCAGCGCTGCGACCGGCGCACTGAGCTGGGCGACGGTTTCGGCAATCACCTGCCGGACGCTGTCCCAGATCGCGCGTGCCGATTGCTCGGCCCAGCCGGGCTTTGGATAGTTCACCTGCATGGCGACGGCGGCCTTGGCGATGATCCTGCCGGCCGCATCGATGGCTATTGCCTTGGTATTGGTCGTTCCCTGGTCGATCGCCAGGATCACCCGATCGCTCATTGGACCTTCTTCAGCAGCACCTGACGCGCCGCGCGCGTGATCCCCTCGACGGTCAGTCCGGCCAGCTCCATCAGCGATTCCACCGTGCCGGTCGGCTGGAAACCATCAAAGCCCAGAATGCGCATCGGCACCGGGTGGTGCGTCGACACAAACTCGGCCACCGCCCCGCCCAAACCGCCACGGACATTGTGCTCTTCGACGGTGACGATGGCGCCGGTGGCTGCCGAAGCGAGGATGGCGGCCTCGTCGAGCGGCGCCATGGTCGCCATGTTGACAACGCGGGCCGAAATGCCTTCGACCGCGAGGCCGCGTGCCGCCGCGACTGCCCGATGCACCATGGTGCCATTGGCGATGATCGTCAGGTCTTCACCCTCGACCAGCGTCTCAGCCTTGCCGATCTCGAACCGGGGGTTGGTCCGCTCCAGCGCCGGGACTGGCATGCGACTCACCCGGACAAAAACCGGCCCGTCATGCGCAGCCGCCGCCCGGATCGCCGCCTCGGTCTGCCAGGGATCGGCCGGCACAATGATCGTCAGGTTGGTCAGCAGGCGCAGCCAGGCCATGTCCTCGATCGAGTGATGCGTCGGACCGAGTTCACCATAGGCAATGCCGCTCGACTGCCCGATCAGCTTCACGTTGACGTTGGAATAGGCGATGTCCGCCTTGATCTGTTCGAGCGCTCGCCCGGTCAGAAAGCACGATGCTGCAGAGACGAACGGCACCTTGCCACCATTGGCGAGCCCCGCACCGACGGCAACGACGGTCTGCTCGGCAATGCCCACATTGATCTGCCGTCGCGGGAAGCGCTTGCCGAAATTGACCAGCTTGGACGAACCCACGCTGTCGCTGACCACCGTCACGATGCGCTCGTCCGCCTCCGCCAACGCCTCGAGCGTGTGGGAGAAACTGTCGCGGCAATCGAAATACCCGCTCGGCACTGCTGCTCCGGCCATCAGACGAGTTCCCGCATGGCTTGCTCGTACTGCTCCTGGTTGGGCACGCCATGGTGCCAGGCGACATTGTCGTTCATGAAGCTGACGCCCTTGCCCTTGACGGTATTGGCGATGACGCAAAGCGGCTTGCCGCGCCCCTTGGGCGAGGCCGAGAGAACGTCGTAGATCTGCTGGCAGTCGTGCCCGTCGATGATCTCCACCTGCCAGCCGAAGGCCCGCCACTTGTCGTCCAGCGGATCAAGGCCCGCCGTATCCTCGGTGCGCGCGCCCTGCTGCAGGCGATTGCGATCAATGATCATCGTCAGGTTCTCGAGCCGGCGATGGCCGGCCGTAAGACCCGCCTCCCAATTGCTGCCTTCCTGCTGCTCGCCATCGCCGGTGAGCACGAAGGTGCGAAAATCGGCTCCGTCGATCTGACCCGCGATGGCAATGCCGACCGCGACAGGCAGACCGTGCCCGAGCGGGCCGGTATTGGTTTCCACGCCCGGCAGATAGTTGCGGTTGGGATGGCCGTTGAGCCGGCTCATGGGCTGCATGTAGGTGTCGAGCAGGTCTTCGGAGAAAAACCCCGCACCCGCCAGCGCCGAGTAGAAAGCGCCTGTACAATGACCCTTGCTCATCACGAAGCGATCGCGACGCGGATCGTTTGGAACCTTGGGATCAAAGCGCAGCACGCCGAAATAGAGGCTGGCCAGCAGATCGGCAGAGCTGAAGTCCCCACCCGGGTGACCCAGTTGTGCCTCGTAGACCATCCTGAAACTCCGCCGGCGGATCCAGAGAGCTTTTTCACGGATGTGCGCGACCTGATCGTTGCGGCCGGCAAGGGCAGTTGCGGACATATCGCTTACCTTAGCGGAGGAAAGGTGGTGGCGGCGCAAACCCGGGCACCGTCTCGTGATGGTAGTTCTGCCAGCCGAGGTAGCGGCTTACCGCTTCATCGACAACTTGCGCGTGATGGCCGCGCACCATTGCCACATGATGCTCGAAGCCGTTGCGGGAGATAAAGGTCAGCAACTCGCGCAACCGCGGGACCGCCGTCACCGCGATACCGCCATCCATCGGGAATGGATCGTCAGTGAAGGTGCCCTCGCCGACATAGGTCTTGATGACGCCCTGCCGGTCGTCGGTCGACAGGCGGAAGTATGTCAGGGGGCCTGGCTGCACCTTGCCCTTAACCGCCCCGAAGCACTTTTCGGGTCCCACAACGGTGCCGATCACGCCAAGGTTCGAGATTTCGGGTGTCTCGCCGATAAAGCTCTTGGGGAAGTTGCCGCAATGGGTGCAGACGCACTTGTCCACCGCGTCCCCGTAATTGTTGTTCCAGTCCAGCAGCGCCGGCGGCGCTTCGGCTGCGAGCGCCAGCGCGTACATCGAAATGGCGCCCGCGACATCGACCTCGCAGGCACTGGGCTGCAGCTTTTCGCCCATCATCGACATGGCAAGGCAGGTCGCGCAGCCGAAATTGTCCTGCATCGAGGTCCAACACTGAATGGACGATGCGTCGCATTCGTTCCGCTCCATCCAGCGGTCCACCACGATGCCGAGACGCGCCTGCTTGACGATGTTTTCGCGCTGGATGTAGGGCGGGATCGTGCCATAGCCGAAAATCTCGTCGAGCCGGACCTTCACGTCGGGGTCCTCGCCCGAAAGCTTTTCGGCCTCGCCGATGATTTCCGAAAGGTCGACCGTCACCACCGAGATGCCGCTCTGCTGCAGCAGCTTTTCGGAAAAGCGCATCGTCTGGAACGCACCGGTGCGGGCGCCGATTGCGCCAATTCGGGCGCGCCTCAGGCCACGCACGGTGCGGCAGGTGCGCATGAACCGGTCGAGATCACCGGCAAACTCGGCGCCGTCGAGATCGGACGTATGGGAAGTCGTGTCGGTGAACGGGATGCCGTACTGATAGAGGTTCGAGGTGATCGATATCTTGCCGCAGAAGGCGTCGCGACGCCCCTTCAGGTCCGTCTTGTCCAGTGCGTCATTGCAGGCCTGCAGCAGCACCGGGACCCGAAGGTCGGCCATGGCAATGGTTTCCACGACAGCGATCTCGTCGCCGAAATTGGGCAATGACACGACTATGCCGTCAATCTCGTCGCGATGCTCGCGGAAGTACTTGGCATACCGATGCGCGTCCTCGCGGGTCTCCACCGCCCCGTTCGGCGTCGCTTCCATCGGCAGGATGCGGTAGGCAATGCCGAGCTTGTCACATGCTGCCGTCAGCTGGGCCCGCGCGGTGGGGGCATAGGCGGAATTGAAGAAGGCGCGGCTTGAGACAATCAGCCCAAGAGTGACTTTTCGGTTGAACGGCTTCACTGACATCCCCTCCCAGGGCCTGCCGCTGGCGCGGCGCTTGATTGGGCGCAAACTAGCCGCAGATAGTTCGGCATACAATAGCGTTTTCTTTCGAATTATTGCGTTTACCGGTGTGGAGGTACCATGCGCGGCGCTTGCCGTGGCTTTCCGATTGGTGCCAAAGTGGCATAAATGCTCGGGCAAACTGCCCCGACGGTAGACCTAAGGACCTTCGCGATATGGCCGGAAATGAACGAACGGGGCGCATGGGGTCACCGAAGCAGACCCTGCTGGCCGAACCGCGCCGTCGCAAGATCCTGGAGTGGCTGCAGGAAGAAGGCAGCGCACGAGTGCGCGACCTCTCCAAGGCCTTCGGCGTGTCCGAGGCAACAGTTCGTCAGGACCTCGAGCGCCTCGAAGCCGAGGGGCAGATTGTGCGCGAGCACGGCGGCGCCTTTCTCAAGTCGGTGCCGCAGCAGGTCCAGTCAATGTCGCTGCACCATGTGGAGAACATGGACCGCAAGGTGCGCATCGGCCGACTGGCAGCCGGACTGGTCAACAACAGCGACACCATCATCATCGACTCTGGCACCACAACCACCGAGTTCGCGCAGAATCTGACGGATCGGCAAGGGCTTAACGTCATCACCAATGCGCTGAACATTGCTCTGCTGCTGGGTGCGAATCCAACCAACTCGGTGCACATGCCGGCCGGCCAGTTCAAGGCGCCGACGCTGTCGCTCAGTGGCGAGAAGTCGGGGGGATTTCTTCATCGGCATCTTTGCCGAAAAGCTGTTCCTGGCAACCGCCGGCATCTCTTTCGAGGCCGGCCTGACCTACCCTGCCATTGGCGATATCTACGTCAAGCGCGCCATGATCAAGGCAGCCAGCAAGATCTACCTGCTCGCCGATTCTACCAAGATCGGCCGCATGTCCTTTTCCTCGCTGGGCCCTGTCGAACTGGTCGGCACGCTCATTACCGATGACGGCATTCGCGACGAAGATCGCAAGCGGTTCGAGGCTGAAGGCATCGCCGTCCTGATCGCCTGATCCACTTCCCAATTTTTCGGCAGCATATCCCTGCCGTTTGATCGTGTTTTAATGTGAATGCCTCGCATAGGCATTGACTCGTGTCGAGTTATGCCCCTATGCCTATAAGTCGCAAGCAAACAAAAAAAATCATCAATGTGTCTTGCGGTTCGTCGATGCATCAATCGCATTTACTGCGGAGCATCGCGAGCACTTGGGGAGAGTGCGCGCCGGCGTGCCGTGCTCTCGGAGGAGAAATCTCGCGATCGAGCGCTTGATGCGTTCGCAATAGGAGGAAGACAATGGTTAAGCTGAGCCGCTACCTCATGGTGCCAATCCTGGCCGCCTTGATGGGGACAACGAGCTTTGCGCAGGAAATGACCGATGTGGGGACGCCGCGCAGCGAAACCCTGATCGTGCAGACCTTCGATGGCAAGGTCGCCAATCCGGACGCACAGAATCCCTTTATTTCCTACGCCATCTGGCGTGGCTTCCGCGAGCTGGGCTGGAGTTCACTCTGGGAGATGGACACCTCCACCGGTCAATCCTACCCGGAACTAGCGGCCGAGATGCCCGAAGTGCTCAACGACGAGCACACCAAGTTCCGCGTCAAGATCCGACCCGGCGTGTTCTGGAGCGATGGTGTCGAGTTCACTACTGCGGACATGGCCTACACACTGGATACCGCCTTCAAGTACCGCGAGAAGCTGACGCGGGTTTCCGGCTACACCAGCCTGATCAAGAGCTGGACCGTCATCGATCCCTACACCATGGAGTTCGAGACCCTAGAGCCGTCCTATAGCTTTGAAACGGCGATGGGCGTCTACACCTGGGGCGCTCGCTTCGTGCCCGTGCCCAAGCACATCTTCGAGCCGCAAGGCGAAAATGTCGTCACCTTCAAGAATGCCCCGGCCGTAACGCTCGGGCCCTACAAGATCAAGGCCTTCGATCCGAACGGCTTCTGGCAGCTGTGGGAGCGTCGCGATGACTGGCAGCGGTCAGGCTGGGGCAACCTGGGCGAACCCAAGGCCAAGTACGTTCTCTACAAGGACTTCGGCGCCGAAGAGACCCGCACCCTCGCCTTCGTGCAGAACCAGTACGACATCGACACCTTCATGAGCCCGGACAGCATTCAGGCTGCCAAGGCGCGCAATCCGAACATCGAGACCTTCTCGCATCGCTTCCCCTACCACGACATGAACGATGCCTGCTCGTGGGCCGTCTACATGAACCAGCAGAAGGCGCCCTACGACTTGGAGGCAGTGCGCTGGGCCCTGGCCCTCTCGCTCGACCTCAAGCAGGTGGGCATCACCGCGCTCAGCGGCCAGTTCAAGGTCGCGGCGCTGCCGATCGCCGACACGCCGGTCACCAACCCGATCTACTACCAGCCGTCGACGCAGTTCCTGAACGACCTGACTCTTGCCGACGGTTACAAGCCGTACGACCCCAACTTCGGCGCAGATCTCGTCGCGGCGTTGAAAGCCCAAGGCGCTCCAGAATCCGAACTTCCCTCGGCCGAAAACATCGCCGCAAGCTTCGGCGGTGGCTGGTGGAAGCACGATCCCGCCCAGGCGGAAAAGCTGCTGGCATCGGTCGGCATGAAGAAGGGCGCCGACGGCTTTTTCACCATGCCGGATGGCTCTCCCTGGGTGATCACCTGACCACGCCGGGCGACTGGAACAAGAACCTGCAGCGGCTCGGCTTCTCGATCGCCGACAGCTGGAAGAAGGCAGGCTTCAACGTCTCGGTGCAGCAGGTGGACAATGGTGAGTTCGGCTCGACCCAGTCGACCAACTCCAAGCTCGACGTGATGCTGAACTGGGGTAACACCTGCGTCTACAACGCCAACTGGCGCAACAGCTGGGGCGTGTTCAAGTCCGACAACGTCAAGGATGCGACTTCCGACGAGCCGCTCAACGGCAACTGGATGCGTGTCACCGATCCGGAGATCTTCGACATCGTCACCAAGAGCGCGGCCCTGCCCACGGGTTCGGACGAGAACATCGCCAATGGCAACACGATTGCGCAGAAGCTGACGGCGACGATGCAGGCCATCAACCTGATGAGCATCCCGACGACGGTCCCCACCAATAGCACTTACTGGGCGAACTACTCCAAGCAGGACAACTTCTATGCTGCTCCATACACGTGGTGGTCCTCGTTCAAGAAGACGCTGGTGAACATCGAGCCCACGGGCAAGTAGGCCAGGTGTCAGAGCTGATGGGGCCGCTTTCCTCCCGGCGGCCCCATCGGTTCTTTCGACGAAACTCCCAGGGAAACCATCAATGGGCATCGTGCAGTACGTCGCCAAACGGCTGGGACTTTATCTCGCCGTGCTCTTCGTCGGGCTTACAATCACGTTCTTTCTCCCGCGGCTGATGCCTGTGAATCCAATCGATGGCTATATCAGCCAGCTGATGTCGCTTTCGTCAGGAAGCCTGAGTTCGGAGGCGGTTGCTGAACTCCGGGTCAACCTCGAGGAACTCTATGGCCTCAAGGGCGACCTCCTCTCCCAGTACATCTCCTATCTCGAGCGGGTGCTGTTACGCTTCGACTTCGGCCCGTCCTTTGCCTACTATCCGGCAACGGTCTCGGACGTGGTGTTCAACGCGCTTCCATGGACACTGGCCCTGCTGCTGACCACGACGGTACTGGGCTGGGCGCTGGGCAATATGGTTGGGTTGGTCGCCGGCTACTTCCACACCAAGAAGCTCGCCACGCTGCTCGAAGTCGTCGGCATCCTGATCTACCCGATCCCCTACTACATCCTCGCGGTCTCGGTGATCCTGGTGTTCGCCTACGTGTTCCCGATCTTCCCGCTCTCGGCAACGTTTCCGGTCGGCGAGATGTCGCTCAACAAGCTCGGCCTCATTTTGTACAACGCCTTCCTGCCGGCCCTGGCGCTGGTCCTGGCAGGTTTCGGGTGGAACATCCTCAGCATGAAAGCCCTCGCGGTTGCTACAACCGAGGAGCCTTATGTCACCTACGCCCGCCTGAAGGGGGCGTCGAACTGGACGCGGATGACGCGCTATGTGTTCCGCAACGCCATGCTGCCGCAGGTCACCGCCCTCGCCCTCTCGATCGGCACGATCTTTAACGGAGCACTGCTGACGGAGATCATTTTCTCCTATCCGGGCGTCGGGCTGATCATGCGCACCGCAGCCACGGGTGGCGACTACAACGTGCTGTACGGCGTGATCACCATCTCGATCATCGCGGTCGCGACGGCCGGCCTCATCATCGACCTGATCTATCCCCTGCTCGACCCGCGGATCCGCCACAAATGACCCAGGCATTGCCCAAAACCCACAGCGGACTGCGCTGGCGGGACCTCTACTGGCTGCTCAACGTGCGGCTGGCCATCGGCCTGACCATCGTCCTCGTCCTGGCGGTCGGCAGCCTTGTGCTACCGTTGTTCAACAGCGTCGATCCGTCCGTACAGGCAACCTACTGGAAGAACCTGCCACCATCCCTTGAGCACCTGCTGGGCACCAACGCACTTGGCCAGGATACCTTCTGGTTTCTCGTCTACGCGGTGCGCAATTCGCTGGTGCTGGGCTTTGTGGTGGCCATCGGCGTCACCTTGGTGTCGACCATTGTGGGCCTGAGCGCGGGCTATATCGGCGGCAGCTTCGAGCGCGCCGTCATGCTCGTGGTCGACACATTCATCACCATCCCCCTGCTGCCCATTCTGATCATCCTTGGCGCGGTGATCCGCGGTAGCTCGACCTTCCTGACCGTGGGGCTGGTCATCATCATTTTCGGCTGGGCCTGGGGCGCACGAACCGTCCGATCCATGGCGCTGACCCTGCGCGAGCGCGAGTTCATCAACATGGCCCGTTTTTCGGGTGCCAACACGATCCAGATCCTGGTGAGCGAGATCTTCCCTTACGTCTCGGCCTTCCTGCTGGTCGGCTTC
>JACDQI010000282.1 GCA_015657675.1 Devosia sp. | reverse complement strand
TTTCGCTGGGGTGACGCCCGGTGGGTGTGGGGGCCCCTGCCCCCCCCCTATTCCTCGGCGCGGATCTTGGCCAGTTCGGCGTTGTAGATCCGCAGCGCGATGAAGATGGCGAAGGAAAAGCAGACGATGCCGGTCATCTGCGAGAGCGGCAGCTGCTTGACCAGCGGCACATGCTTGGCGGCGAGCAGTGCCAGCACGAGGCCGAGGACCGGAAGAACTTCGGAAAAGCGGACGAGCATAGTCTTGCGTGACCTTTCATCAAAAGCGCCTGACGCTTAAGCGCGACACCAAAGATGATCCGCTGACTCGGACCCCCGACGCTCACGCTACGTGGAATGGTGAAAGGTTCCATCAACAATTGCGTTATCGCGATTTTTCCGGCCGTCGCGTGCGGAAATACCACAGCAAGGAGGCAGATACCTCCCGAGAGCATGCTGACGGAAACTGGCACATGGTTCCACCAACACTGCCATCAGCAGAACTGGCGCGGCGTGTGCCATTGTGCTCTTTGCAGGGACGCCGAGGATCACGACCATGATGCAGCCGGCCGATGTCGCTGCCCGCTATGCGGGCTATCCGGAAAAGACCGGGGATCAACTGGCCGACCTGCGGTCGCTGGTGCTGGAGACGGCAGCGCGTACCCCTGGTGTCGGACCTCTCCAAGAGGCCCTGAATGGGGGCAGCCGAGTTTCCTGACCTCGGAGTCGGGGAGCGGCACGTCAATCAGGATCGACGCCCATGCGTCAGGCGGCGTTGCGGTCTATGTGAACTGCAAGACCAATCTGGTGGAGACCTACCGGACTCGCTATCCGGAGCTGACCTATGAGGGGGACCGCGCCATCGTGCTGCCGCCAGGAGAGCTGCCGGCCGGTGTGCTCGGGCACTGCATCGCGCTCGCCCTCACCTATCACGCCCGCAAAGGTCGGTGATCAAGTGAGATCGTCGAACGGCACCTGACGCAGCGGATCGCCGCCGTCGATCAGTAAACGGCCGCCGTCCACCAGTGCCGCGCGGATTTCGGCTCGGGCACGGATCCCGGCCTCGGGGTGACGACCGTCAAGCGCACCGACCCGAATGGCAATGGCGAGGTC
Organism: Devosia sp.; assembly: GCA_015657675.1. Lineage (GTDB taxonomy): Bacteria > Pseudomonadota > Alphaproteobacteria > Rhizobiales > Devosiaceae > Devosia_A. Next base: position 13,850 of record JACDQI010000282.1, on the reverse strand, counting down.
GAAGGGCGCCTCGCCGGGCTGGAGGACGAAATCCTCGGCCAGGGACTGGCGGAATGCGAGACGTCCAGAGGCGATTTCACCGCGCGAACCAGCCTCGGCTTGGCCGATGGCCTTGGCGGAGCGATCAATGCCCAAGACGAAGCCCGTGCCACCCAAACGGCGCGCAATCTCGCGAGCCAGCGCACCCGGACCACAGCCGACTTCGATGATGCGTAGACCCGGACGCAGCGGCAGGGCATCGGCGATTTGCTGGAGGCGGTCGGAAAGCCGCTCGGGCAAGATTATTCGACCGCGGCGAGGAAGTTCTGGCTAAGCCAGCCGGAACTGCCGTCGGGCGCCGTGACATAGGCCCAGCTGCCCGACGTGTCGCTGACCACCACTTGCGTGTCGCGCGGCAGGCTGACGACCAGTTGGGAGAACTTGTTGGGTTCGGAGCGCATGTTGAGCGATCCGGCCGTGATGCGACGGATATCGCGCGGAGGTGCGGCCGGTGCGACCGGTTCCAGCGCCGGAGACGTTTCAGTGAGCGGGATCGCTGTCACCGGCTCGGAGAGCGGCGTCACCTCGACCGTCATGGAGGCGACCTGGATCACCGGGATCGAAGGCTCGGTTTCGAGCATCGGACTGTCGGGCGCGCGCGGGGCAGACTCCGACAGATAGGGCGACGGCGCGGTCACGACCGTTGAGCGCAACAGGTCCTTGGGGGTCAAAACGATGGCGGCGGCGGTGCCGACGAGCAACGTGGTGACGACCAGGATAGGAAACCCGTAGGCGCTCATATTTCATTCCCCCAAAATCGAGCGGTCCGACTGCCGGCATGCCTAGCACGTCCAAGCTGACAGCCGGATGAACGAATGCGTCATTTTGGGACAAAAAAGAAGCCGCCCAAGGGACGGCTTCTCTTCAATTTTAAGTATGGGTTAACTCCTGCGCGGCCCAAAGGCCTCACCGGAGCGTTTTGCCGGGCTGACGCCCGTCGCACCGGCCCTTCGCAAGGCTCAGGGCGTTCGCAGCTCAAAACGCTCCACTGGAGCGTTTTGCCGGGCTGACGCCCGTCGCTGCTCACCCAACCAGTTCGTCGTTGGTGAAGAAGAACTTGATTTCCTGGGCAGCGGTTTCCGGAGCGTCCGAACCATGCACCGAATTCTCACCGACCGAGAGAGCGAATTCCTTGCGGATGGTGCCTTCGGCGGCGTTGGCCGGGTTGGTGGCGCCCATGATTTCGCGGTTCTTGAGGATGGCGTTCTCGCCCTCCAGCACCTGCACGACGACCGGGGAGGCGATCATCTGCTCGACCAGCTCGCCAAAGAACGGGCGTTCCTTGTGCACGGCATAGAAGCCCTCGGCCTGGGCGCGGGTCATGTGGATCTTCTTGAGCGCGATCGGGCGCAGGCCGGCATCCTCGAATTTGGTGAGGATCTTGCCGATCAGGTTGCGGCGGACGGCGTCGGGCTTGATGATGGAGAAAGTGCGTTCGATGGCCATGGAATGGACCCCTTGGATGTTCTGCCTTGAAAGGTCGCGCCTTGTAGCCAAGGGTTTTGACGGGCGCAAGACGGCCGGCCGCGCTTGAACTCACCCGACGGCGCGGCAAATTGCTTGTCTAGAAGCTCTCGCCAGCCGCCGAGCACTCGGCGCCATCCTTGAGAACGGGCACGATCTGGCGCCCCTGCGGCTCGAAGGTGACGCCCAGCACCGTGACGTCGAGCTCGGCGGTATCGGGGGCAAGGCCGATGGTCTTGTTGACGTAATTGGGGATCATCTGCATCGCGCAGACTTCTGCAGTCGCCTGGGTGGCGACAAAGACCAGCCCGCCGGTGCCATCGAGATCAACGCGTGGCTCGAGCCCATCGGAGGTTTCGCAGCTACCGCCCTGGTAGACGATGCGCAGCGCGGCGCTGGTGTCGTCGATCCGGCAGACCTCGATGAAGCTGAAGCCCGGCAACTCCTGGGCAAGGGCCGAGCCGGCCGCCAGGGCGCCCAGAGCGAAAGCTGCAATCCTGATGGTCGGGCTGGGCATTGGACATCTCCGGTGGTTGCGGCTAATTGCAGCCCGTAGCGCTTCCAAGCAAATCAAATCCAGCTCGCGCCGACGGGCGCATAGAGCAAAGCCATGCTGACCATCACCAATCTCACCTATCGCATCCAGGGTCGCCCGTTGTTCGAGGGGGCGTCGGTGGTGTTGCCGGATGGGGCCAAGGCCGGTTTTGTCGGCAAGAACGGCTCGGGCAAGACGACGCTGTTCAAGCTGATCCAGGGGCAGATGTCGCCCGATGGCGGCTCGATCGAGGTCAACAAGCGGGCGCGGATCGGCGGGGTGGCGCAGGAAGCGCCGGCGACGAACCTCTCGGTGCTGGAAACGGTAATGGCGGCCGACACGGAGCGCGCCGAACTGCTTGCCGAGGCCGAGACGGCGACGGACGGGCATCGCATCGCCGACATCCACATGCGGCTCGCCGATATCGATGCACATACGGCCGAAGCGCGGGCTTCGACGATTTTGAAGGGTCTCGGCTTCGAGCAGGACCGGCAGTTGGCGCCGACCTCGGAGCTGTCGGGTGGCTGGCGCATGCGCGTGGCGCTGGCCGGCGTGCTGTTTTCCCAGCCCGACCTGCTGCTGCTCGACGAACCGACCAACTATCTCGATCTGGAAGGCACGCTGTGGCTGGAAAAGTACCTCGCCACCTATCCCTACACCGTCTTCATGATCAGCCATGACCGCGACCTGCTGAACAAGGCGGTGGATTCGATCGTGCATCTCGAGCACGGCAAGCTGACCTTCTACAAGGGCGGCTACGACACGTTCGAAGAGACGCGCCGGATGCAGATGGAGCTCAACAACAAGAGCCGCGAGAAGACGCTGGCGCAGATCGCGCATCTGCAGAAGTTCGTCGATCGCTTCAAGGCCAAGGCCACCAAGGCGGCGCAGGCGCAGGCGCGCGTCAAAATGATCGCCAAGCTCAAGCCACCTGCGGCGATGTTCGATGAGCACTCGGCGCCGTTCACCTTCCAGCAGCCCAAGAAGATCCCGGCCTCGCCGATGATCACTTTCGACGACGTGTCGGTGGGCTATGGCGACAAGGTGATCCTCAAGCGCATCACCAACCGGCTCGATCCGGAAGACCGGATCGCGTTGGTGGGCGTCAACGGCAACGGCAAGTCGACCTTCGCCAAGCTTTTGGCGGGTGAGCTCAAGCCGATGGGCGGGGAGATGCGCAAGGGCAAAGGGCTGGAGATCGCCTATTTCGCCCAGCACCAGATGGATAGCCTCAAGCCCGACCAGACGCCATTCGAGCATGTCATCGACCTGATGCCCTATGACAGCGAGGCCAAGCGGCGCAGCCGGGTGGCGCAGATGGGGCTGACCACCAGCCGCATGGATACGCCGGTCAAGAATCTCTCGGGTGGCGAGCGGGCGCGCCTGCTCCTGGGCCTGATCACCTTTGGTGGGCCGGGAATGCTGATCCTCGACGAACCGACCAACCATCTGGATATCGACAGCCGCGACGCGCTGGTCTCGGCGCTCAACGAATACGAGGGCGCGGTGCTGATCATCTCGCATGACCGGCACCTGATCGATGCCACCGTCGACAAGCTCTGGATCGCGCAGAACGGCACAATCGAGGAGTTCGACCACGACCTCGACACCTACCAGAAGATGCTGACCGGGAAGGATCAAGGCAAGGGCGGCAAGAAGCCGGCGGTGCCCGTGGTCGAGGATCGGAAGGCGGCGCGGCAGGATGCCGCGGCCAAGCGCGCCGAAGTGGCGCCGCTGCGCAAGGCGATCAAGGATGCCGAGCAGAAGGTGGCGCGGCTGCGCACTGAGCTGGGCAAGGTCGATGCCATTCTGGCCGATCCCAAGATCTATGATGGCGCGCCCGAGCGGGTGATTTCACTGGGCAAGGACAAGGCGCGGTTCGAGGCCGAGATTGCCAAGGTCGAGGAACACTGGCTCGAGCTGGCGAGCCAATTGGAGGAGGCGGAAAAGGCATGACGGCGCAAGAGATCGTGGCCCTGCTGGGGCTCGAACCGCACCCAGAGGGCGGATTTTACAAGCAAATGTTCGCCGACACCGCCTCGGGCGGACGGCCCTATTCTACCGCCATCTACTATCTGATCGAAGGCGGGGAACAGGGGCGCTGGCACCGCGTGGACAGCGCCGAGGTGTGGCATTGGTATGCCGGCGCGCCGCTTCGGCTCAGCATCTCGGTCGATGGCGCAAGCACGTCCGAACAGGTTTTGGGGCCTGATCTGGTGGCCGGCGAGCGGCCGCAGGTGGTGATCCAGCGGGGCGACTGGCAGGCAGCCGAAAGCCTCGGAGACTATACTCTGGTGGGCTGCACAGTGGCGCCCGGGTTCGAGTTTTCATATTTCGAAATGGCGCGAGAGGGCTGGAAACCGGGCGAAAGCTGATGTTTTATCGCGCCCGTGTTTTTTCGGGGAGTTGATATGAAACATCTTATTGCGACGCTCTGTGTCCTCGCTCTGGCCTCGCCCGCGCTTGCGCAGGAGGAGGAAGTGACGCCGGACGCCTTCTCAGTAAACAACGTCTATGCCGCCCTCTACCACGAGTTCGGCCACCTGTTCGTCGACCAGTTCCAGATCCCCATTCTGGGGAACGAGGAATATGTGGCCGATGCCATCGCGACGCTCCTTATCCTCAAGGATGGAGGCGACGCGGCTTACGACATCTCCTACGACACCGTGGACGGCTACCTCCGCTCGGCAGAGATCTATGGGGCGGAAAAGCTCGAAGAGGTCGATTTCAACGGCGAGCATGGCATGGACCAGCAACGCGCCGCGCAGATGACCTGCCTGCTCGTCGGCGCCGAGCCCGAGCTTTTTGGTGAGCTTGCCAACCAGATGGGTATGGAAGCGGAGCGCCAGGAAGCCTGCGCATTCGAGTATGAACAGGCCAAGACCGGTTGGGAGAAGTTGATCAGTCCGCACCTGCGCGGCGATGGCCCGGCAGGCGCCAAGCTCACCGTCAGCTACGAGGACGGCGGCGAGTACGCCGCCATCGCCCGACTGCTCAAGGATGAAAAGGTTCTCGAAGCCGTCGCAGCCGTAGTGACAAACGAGTTCAAGCTGGCCAAGCCGGCAACACTCAGGGCGTCACTCTGCGGCGAGGAGAACGCCTTCTATGATCCGGAAGATAGCTCGGTGACGCTCTGCTACGAGTATGCCCAGCTCTATTTCGACATGATCGCCGACCCGGAGAATGCCGGGATGGACGCCGGGGAGTAATCCTCGCGGAATGATCCTGGTCGGGGCGCCCTGCCCCGACCTTTCAGGCCTGCTTGGTCCAGCGGCCGGCGGAATCCTGCTGCCAATAGGTCACGGTATTGCCGGGCCTGAGTGCCTTCCAGGCCTCTCGCGCTTCGGCCACCGCATCAGGATCGTGGCCGGAAAACAGGTAGACGAGCCGCTCGTAGCCCTCCCCTGACTTGGGCACGGCGCGGTCGACGAAAAAGCGGACCGCTGCGCCATTGGGATTGGCGTCACTGGTGGTGATCAGCACCGGCTGGTCGGCATCGAAGGGTCCGCCACTGATGCCGTGGGGCAGGAAACTCTCGTCACGATAGGTCCAGAGCAGTCCGTCGAGCGCCTCGGCGCGCTCGGGACTGGCCGTTTCCACCACGGCGCGCCAGCCGCGCTCGAGGGTCTTTTCGAGCAGCACCGGCACGACGCGTTCGAGCGGCTGGCTTTCGAGGTGGTAGAAGAGGATTTCGGCCATGGCGCGAGCTTAGCACATCCCGCCGTCAGGTCTCGTAGTTGTCGCGGATCAGCCGATCGAGCAAAGCGACGCCGAAGCCAGGGGCCCAGGACGTGTTGATCTCGTTGGCATTGGTGCCGAAGGCGGCGCCGGCAATGTCGAGATGCGCCCAGGGCACGTCGTTGACGAAACGGGCGAGGAACTGTGCCGCGGTGATCGACCCGGCATGGCGGCCGGCCGAGTTCTTGATATCGGCAAAGCGGCTCTCGATCATCTTGTCGTAGGCGGCCCCCATGGGCATCCTCCAGAGCTTTTCGCCCGAGGCGAGGCCGGCGGCGAGCAGCTTTGCCGAAAGATCGTCGGAGTTTGAAAAGAGACCGGCGTGATCGTGACCCAGGGCCGCGAGGATGGCCCCGGTGAGGGTCGCCAGATTGACCATGAAGCGCGGCTTGAAACGGTGCTGCGTGTACCAGAGCGCGTCGGCCAGCACGAGGCGGCCTTCGGCGTCGGTGTTGATCACCTCGATGGTGGTGCCGGACATGGCCTTGACGATGTCACCGGGGCGCACGGCCCGATCGGACGGCATGTTTTCAACGAGGCCGATGACGCCGACCACATTGACCGGGGCCTTGCGGGCGGCCAGCGCGTGCATCAGGCCGGTGACGGCGGCGGCGCCACCCATGTCGCCCTTCATGTCCTCCATGCCGCCGGCCGGCTTGATCGAGATGCCACCGGTATCGAACACCACGCCCTTGCCGACAAAGGCGAGCGGCGCATCGCCCTTCTTGCCGCCGTTCCAGCGCATGATGACGAGACGCGGCGGCCGCGCCGAGCCCTGCGAGACGCAGAGCAGCGCGTTCATGCCCAAGTCCCGCATCTGCGGCTCGTCGAGGGTCTCGACCTCGACACCCAGCGCGGCGAGCTTGGCGGCGCGTTCGGCAAACTCGAGCGTGCCCAACACGTTGGCTGGTTCGTTCACCAGCTCGCGGGCGAGCAGCGTGCCGTCCACCGTCGCGGCGCGGTCGGCAATGGCTGTGTCCGTCGTCGCCGGATCGGCGACGTGGAGGGTGACCGTCAGTGACTTTGGTTCCGCGTCGGGATCCTTCTTGGCCGACTTGTAGTGGTCGAACCGATAGTGCCGCAGACGCAGGCCGGCGACGATCTCGGCTATACGCGCTGGCGTGGCGTCAGGACTGTCGATGATCACCGCAGCTGTCTCCGCCCGCGCCGCCATGAGCTTGGCGCAGAGCGAGCCGCCGCGGTCGGTCCAGGCGGTGGTCGCGATGGCCTCGCCGTCGGCCGGCTTGCCGCTGCCGAGCACCAGCAGGCGGTCGGCGGAGATGCCAGTCGGCGTCAGGAAATCGAGCACCTGTCCCTGCTTGCCCTTGAAGCCGGAGGCGGCGGTGACCTTGGTCCAATCGATGCCGGTCGCGGCCCAGATCGTTGCCCCTGCCCCCTCGGGTTGCGCGCCATCGGCAGCATAGATCACCAGCGTGCCGGTGGGCGTGACAGAGAGCGGCGCAGTCTTGACCTCGAGGCGGGCGGACATGGATGACCTTGGTGGGGATACGGGGATCGGATGGGCGGCAGAAGAGATGCCGGTTCGGCTGCCGCGTCAATCCCGCAACACCCGGGCGACTATGAGGCGGCGCGGCTTGCTATGCCTTGCCTTGGCCACGGAAGCACCGCAGGGTGCGGATATCGCGTCCGAGCGGTCGCCACGCAGTCTCCCATCGCCGCGGACAGGGGCATATGAAACGGCTAAGCCTTTATCTGGCAAGACTTTTTGCCGTAGATGCGATTGCGCTGTTCGCCGTCGCGGTCTTTCTGCTGTTCCTCATCCAATGCCTGCGAATCTTCGACGTGGTGTCGGTGAAGGGCCAGAGCATCCTGACCTTGCTCGGCCAGGCACTGCTGACCATGCCGTCGCTGGCGGTGGTATTCCTCTATGTCTGCGTCGGCATTGGCCTCGGTCGCGCCCTGCGGAATATGCAGTCCAATCAGGAACTTCACATCATCCACACCAGCCGTGGCGTACCGGCGTTGCTGGGCGCCATCTGGATCTATACCGGCGGCTGCGCGCTGATCGTGCTGCTGATCTCGAACTTCGTCGAACCCTACACGACGCGGCAGTTCAACGACTGGTCGGCCAGTGTCACTGCCGATCTCGTGGGCCGGACAATGCGGCCGCATCGCTTTGCCGAGGTGGTGCCGGGCGTGAACATAGTGATCGGCGGCAGGCAGGGCGATGGCCAGCTCTCGGACTTTTTCGCCGACGATGCCCGAGCGCCAGAGTCGCGCCGCACCTATGTCGCCAAGTCCGCCGTGGTCGCCCAGGATGACGAGGGGTACGTCCTGCAGCTGGTCGACGGCTCGATCCAGTACATGACCGATACCTTCCAGTTCTCGCAGGTGGCGTTCAAGCGCTACGACCTGGCGCTGGAGCGCCTCACCGGCCCCACAGAGTATCGCGACGAACTGGCCGAAAAGAACAGTTTCGACATTGTCGTCGGGGCCATCTCCAGCGGCAGTTGGGATGCCAATGTGGTCAGCGTGCTGATCAAGCGGCTGGGCGAAGCGCTGCGCGTCGTGGCAATCTGCGTCTTCGTCGCGGCACTGGCCGCCTTTCCGCATGGGCGGCGAGGCGGCGAAGTGCCGCTCGAACTGGTGGTGTTGGGTGCCGCTTTCCTTGAGCGCGGCGTTGCTTCGCTGCCCTTCATTGCCGACCGCTTTGGCCCGATGAGCGGAACGACGCTGCTCTTGGCCGTCTCCACCGTGATCCTGCTCTACCGGCTGCGCATACATGCGCCGGTGTTCCGACGGGTGTCGACATGACGCTGATCGACCAGGTGGTGCTCCGCCGGCTGGGCAGCCGGATTTTCATGAGCGTGGCGGTGATGTTCGGCATCATCGCGTTGGCAGACTCGCTCAATACTTGGCGGTTCGAGCACCTCTCGCAGATCGGCGGCCCCCTGCTCGGCATTCTGGGGATCGTCACCTCGGCGCTGCGCTGGTCGCTGGGTGTGCTCCCGGTCACGCTGCTGATCGGCGCGATCATCGGCCTGCTCGACCTGCAGTCGCGACGGGAAATGACGGTGATCAAGGCCACCGGTGTCTCCGTCTGGGCCATGCTGCGTGCCCCGATCATCGCCGTTGCCATCGGCGCGGTTGTGGCGTCGGTTGCGGTGGATACGCTGGTGGTGCTGACCAACCGCTCGCTGTCGCTCAGCCTGCCCCAGAGCGGCAATTCGGGCACGCTCTGGCTCGAACAGTCGCGCGACGGGCAGACCTACATCCTCACCTCGACGCATCCCCACCAGGGCGGCACGACGCTCGAAGACGTCACCATCTTCATCACCAGCTCGCCGGTTGGCGACCGGATCCATGCCAAGCTGGTCGAACTGCAGGATGGCCAGTGGTTCATCCCCGAGGGTATTCGCTTCCAGCCCGACGCGGCGCCCAAGCGGATCGAGAATTTCGGGCTGCCGACCTACACCACCGCCGCCGACATGGGAGTAAAATTCGCCAATCCGGACGACCTGACGATCTTTGAGGTGTTCGGCGCGCTGAGCTCGCGCGTGACCGATCCGCAACTGCGCAATGGCGTGGAAATGCGGTTTGCCGGGTTGCTTGCCTCCCCTCTGGTGCTGATAGGGTCGCTGGTCATCGCCTTCGCATTTACCGCGGGTTATCGAAGGACCAATAAGTATGGTGTAGCCGTACTTTATGGCGTTGTTCTTGGCTTTGTGGTTTATGTCGTGCAGGAAATGGCGTCGATGGCGGGAGGCGCGGGTGTTCTTGACCCGACTTTCGCTGCGACCGGGCCGGCGTTCGTGGCCATAGTAATCGGGGTGACGGTGCTGTTGCACAAAGAGGACGGGCGGACTTGAGCACGACGCGCCGCCAGTGGGGACGGGGTGGACTGCGCCGGCTTGGCGCAGGGCTTTGTCTTGGCCTCTTGGCTGGCCTAGGCACTACCTCCGCCGGCTTTGCGCAGACCGCGCCCGCGGGTTACTTCGAGACAGTTCCCGACAAGGGCGGCGAGGCGCAGGTCGAAGCCGACATGCTGACCTACGATTCGGCGACCAACATGGTTGCGGCGGCAGGCGGAGCGATCCTCGTCTACCAGGGCCACCGGGTGAAGGCCGACCAGCTCACCTATGACCGGACCAGCGGGAAGATGACGGCTGTCGGCAACGTGCACATCACGGCGCCCGACGGCAACGTCTATACCATGGACCAGGTCGAAGTGACCGGCGGTATCAAGCAGGCTTTCGTGCGCTCGATGACGCTGGTGACCAAGGACGGCGAGATGATCGTCGCCCAGGACGTCGATTACGAGAGCGAACTGCGCACCATCCTCACCGAGGCGAGCTACTCGCCGTGCGGGGAATGTATCGACGCCAAGGGCCGGCGCATCGGCTGGAAGATCTACGCCGCCAAGATCACCCGCGACGACAAGGGCAACGTCATCTATCTCGAACAGCCTACCGTCGAAGTGCTCGGCGTGCCGGTGGCCTGGTTCCCGTGGCTGGCCCTGCCCGATCCGACCAAGCGCGCTGCCGGCTTCAAGATGCCGCGCTACAGCTATTCGACCAAGCTCGGGCACTCGCTCGAAGTGCCCTATTTCATCCCGATCGGCGACGATATCGACCTGCTGCTCTCGCCCAAGGCGATGACGCGGCAGGGCTTCTTGATGGGCGCCGAATACGAGCAGCGCTTCGACTACGGCCGGATCAACGTCAAGGCCGCCGGTGTCTACCAGCTTGATCCATCGGCCTTCGCCAAGGGAATTGGCGATGGCACCTGGCGCGGCGGGCTAACGGCCTCAGGGTCATTCGTGCCGCTGGAGAACTGGACAGCCGGCTTCTCGGTGACCACCTTCACCGACGCTGCCTTTTTCAACGACTACGAGATTTCGACCGCCAAGGGCGCCATCAACGAGGTCTATGCGACCTACCTGACCGACGACGACTATGTCGACCTGCGCGCGCAAAAGTTCAATGCGCTCGGCGACGTGACCTGGGCCGACCAGGAAAAGCAGGTCAGGGCGATCCCCAACATCAAGGCGGTCAATTACACCGATCTGGGCGAATGGGGGCAAATCCGTACCTCGGCGCGGGTGCTCGGCATCCAGCGTGGCCTCGATTCCACCGCCACCTATGGCGGCGTGCCCTATGTGTTCGGCTACCAGGAGAGCAAGCTCCACGCGACGCTCGAAACCTCTTGGCAGAAGCAGTGGGTCGCCCCGATCGGCGCCCTGGTCACTCCGTATCTGGGGATTCGCGGCGACTATACGAGCTATGACGGCGCCTCGGCGCTGGCCAGCGACCCAGGCGCCACGACCCTGTTCTCGGCGACGCCAATTGCCGCCTTGGACGTGCGGTTCCCGCTGATCGCCAGCGACGGCCTCGACAGCCACCTGCTCGAGCCTATCGCTCAGCTGGTTTATCGGGGCAGCTCGACCACCCTCCCCGGCGTGGTCAACGACAACGCCCAGAGCTTTGTCTTCGACGACACCAACCTCTTCTCCTACGACCGCTTCAGCGGCACCGACCGGCAGGAAACCGGCCTGCGCGCCAATATCGGCGGCCGCTACATGGCCAATTTCCAGGACGACAAGTGGCTCGAGCTGGTTGGCGGCCAGAGCTACCACCTGGCTGGTGTGAATGGTCTCGGCATTGCCGACGCGTCGCTCACCGGCACCAGCACAGGGCTCGGCTCGACCGCTTCCTACATCGTTCTGGGCGCCCAAGGCTCGCCAGGCTATGGCCTGACGCTGGGCGGCAAGGTACAGCTCGACCCGACCAGCTTCAAGGTGACGCGCGCGCGCCGCGCCAACCTCGCCATGGCCAACTATACGGTTGGTCTCGACTATTTCTACCTGCCGGCCAACACCGCGACAGGGACTGTGGCCGACCAGCACGAGGCGACCGTGCGCGCCAGCGCGCCGCTGCCGATGTTCGACTACTGGACCGTCAATGGCAGCCTCTCGTGGGACCTCGCCCAGGCTCAGTTCCTGCAGGCGACCGGCGGGCTTACCTATGACGACGGCTTCTTCGTCGCTGGCGCCTATGCCGGGCTGACTGGCGCCACCCATACGTCGCCCAATGCGCTGACCTATGGCGTCAAGTTCCTGCTGCGGACCCCGTCGAGTTCGATCGACCCGCTCGGTGCGGCTGGGATCAAGTAAACCGATTTTGGCCGTAATCTTGCCCGACAAACCGGCGGATCCGCCGGGATGCCCCGGGCGCAGTTTTCAGACGAACGGATGAACAGCATGGTACGCACGCTTGGTGCACTTCTCATCGGCCTGATGATGGCGGCAATGGCGCAACCGGCGCTGGCAGCAGTTAAAGCAACGGTCAACGGCGTCAGCATCACCGACATTCAGGTAGCACAGCGCCTGAAGCTCTTTGCACTCGAAGGCAAGAAGGGCGCCAAGGCGGCGCTCGACGAGCTGGTCGACGAGCAGGTGATGATCCAGGAAGCCAAGCGCATTGGCATCGTCATTTCAGACGCTCAGGTCGAGGAAGCCGTGCTGACGGTGGCGCGCAACATCAAGGTGAGCCGCGACAAGCTCGGCCAGATGCTGACCCAGCAGGGCGTCAACATCGATACGCTCAAGGACCGGCTGCGGGCCAATCTTGCCTGGAACCAGGTGGTGACCCAGGTTGTGATGCAGCGCGTGCAGCTGTCGGACGCTGAGCTCGATGCCAAGGCGGCCAGCAAGCTCACCGACGCACAGAGCTTTGATTACATCCTCAAAGAAGTGATCTTTATCGGCAAGGGTAGCTCGGCCCGCACCGGCCAGGCCAACCAGTACCGCAAGAGCTTCCAGGGCTGCGACAATGCGGTGCAGCTCTCGCTGTCCTATACCGACGCAGCGGTGATCGACCTAGGCCGCCGCCATGCGACCCAGCTCCCCGACGCCATCGCCAAGGAACTGGGCGGCCTCAATGTCGGCGGCATCACCAAGCCGCGTGTGGTCGAACAGGGCGTCTCGATGCTGGCGATCTGCCAGAAGTCGGAAGCCAAGGACCTCACCTTCATCAAGGGCAACATCCAGGCCGAAGTCGGCCAGGACGCACTCAAGGCCGAAGCCGCCGCTTACCTCAAGGAAGTGCGCGGCAAGGCCAAGATCGCCTATTGAGCCAATCGCCTTGCGGCGAAATGGCTGACATTGCCTTAGGAAATTACCGGTAACTTCTGCCTGCCGTCCGGCCCGCCGGGCGGCAGTTCTGCATGGAGGGACGCGAGATGACCACACCGGGCCAACTGCCACTGGCACTCAGCATGGGCGAGCCTGCCGGCATCGGCCCCGATCTGCTGCTGCGGCTTTATGCGGCGCGCGCGACAACGCCCCTGCCCCCGTTCATCGTCTACGGCAATGCCGCGTTCCTCAAGGCCCGGGCGCAACGGCTGGGTCTTGAAGTTGAGATCATGCCGACAACGCCGGCCTTTGCCCCGACGATCTTTGAGACGGCGCTGCCGGTCGCCGACATCGATGGGCTCGTGCCCGACAAGCCCGGCGACACCAGTCCGCTCTCGGCCAAGGTGGTGATCGAAGCCATCCGCCAGGCGACGGCCTCGACGCTGAGCGGCAGCTGCCGCGGCGTGGTGACGGCGCCGATCCACAAGGCAGCGCTCTATATGGCCGGCTTCCGTTTCCCCGGCCATACCGAGTACATTGCGTCACTCTGTGCCCATGCCGGCGTGACGCCGATGCCGGTCATGATGCTGGCGCACGAAAACCTGCGCGTCGTGCCGGCGACCATTCATGTGCCGATCCACCAGGTGGCGCGGCTGATCACCAACGAGCTGATCGTCTCGACCGGCCGGATCGTCGCGCATGACCTGCGCACCCGCTTTGGTGTTGCTTCGCCGAAACTGGCGGTCACGGGGCTCAACCCGCATGCCGGCGAGGGCGGCTCGATCGGCATGGAAGAGCTCGACATCATCGGGCCGGCCATCGCCAACCTGCGCTTCGAGGGGATCGACGTCGACGGCCCCCTGCCTGCCGACACCGCCTTCCACCCGCCGCGCTGGCGCCAGTATGACGCGGTGATCGCTATGTATCACGACCAGGCGCTGATCCCGATCAAGACCGTGGCGTTCGACTCGGCGGTCAACG
>JACDQI010000281.1 GCA_015657675.1 Devosia sp. | reverse complement strand
TCGACATCGAGATCGACGAGCAGGACCCACTCAAGTTCATAGGAGATCGTCCGGCCGCTCGAACCGACCTTTGGTGGCATCAATCTCGAGGACATCAAGGCGCCCGAGTGCCTTCCAGATCGAGGAAGCGCTGCGCGAGCGCATGAAGATTCCGGTGTTCCACGACGACCAGCATGGCACGGCCATCATCGTCGGCGCTGCGGTCCTCAACGGCCTCGAACTGGCCGGCAAGAAGATCGACGAGGTCAAGATCTGCACCTCCGGGGCCGGCGCGGCGGCGATCGCCTGCCTCAACATCCTCGTGGCCCTGGGCGCCAAGCTCGAAAACATCTGGGTCGCCGACAAGGACGGGCTGCTCACCGACAAGCGGGACGACGTCAACGACAAGTGGCGCGGCCGGTTCTGCCGCAAGTCCAATGCGACGACGCTGGCGGAAGTGATCGACGGCGCCGACATCTTCCTCGGCCTCTCTGCCGCCGGCGCCCTCAAGCCCGAGATGCTCGCCAAGATGGGCCCCAAGCCTCTGATCCTGGCACTGGCCAACCCCAATCCGGAGATCATGCCCGAGGTGGCGCGCGAAGTGCGCCCCGACGCGATGGTCTGCACCGGCCGGTCGGACTATTCCAACCAGGTCAACAACGTCCTTTGCTTCCCCTTCATCTTCCGCGGGGCGCTCGACGTCGGCGCCACCACGATCAACGAAGAAATGAAGCTGGCCGCGGCGCATGCCATCGCCAAGCTGGCGCATGACCCCGGCCTTGAGGTGTCACCCTCCGGGCAGCCGGCTGTCTACGGGCCGGACCACATCATCCCGAACCCGTTCGACCAGCGGCTGATCCTCCGTATCGCGCCGGCCGTTGCCCGCGCCGCGATGGAATCGGGTGTGGCCAAGCGGCCGATCCAGGATTTCGACGCCTATCTCGATAGCCTCAACCGCTTCGTCTTCCGCTCCGGCCTCGTGATGAAGCCGGTGATCGACCGGGTGCAGGGGCAGGGCAAACGGGTCGTTTTCGCTGATGGCGAAGACGAACGCGTGCTGCGCGCCACCCAGGTGATCCTCGAAGAGCGCATCGCGCGGCCGATCCTGATCGGCCGTCCAGGGGTCATCGAGAGCCGCATCGAGCGCTTCGGCCTCAACCTGAAGCCCGGCCGCGACTTCGAACTGATCAACCCTGAGGACGATCCGCGCTACCGGGATTACGTGACGCTGTTCCACTCGCTGGTCGGCCGTTCCGGCGTCACTCCGGATACTGCCAAGACCATCGTGCGCACCAATACGACGACGATTGCGGCCTTGGCGGTCAAGCGCGGGGATGCCGATGCCATGCTCTGTGGCCTGCAGGGGCGGTTCATCAAGCACGTGCGCGATATCCGCTCGATCCTCGGGCTGCAGGATGGGGTCAAGGACATTTCCGCGCTCTCCATGCTGATCATGCCGCGCGGCGCCTTCTTCCTCACCGACACCTACGTGAATGTCGACCCGACACCCGAGGAGATCGTCTCCATCGCGCTGCAGGCTCGTGACCATCTCAAGCGCTTCAATATCGAGGCGCGCGCGGCGCTGCTGAGCTACTCTAACTTCGGGTCGCGCGATGGCGACAGTGCCTTCAAGATGCGTGAGGCCTATCGGCTGCTCAAGGCCGCCGCGCCTGACATGATCCTCGAAGGGGAAATGCAGGGCGACCTGGCACTCAACCAGGAACTGCGCGAGCGCTACATCCCGGAGACGGTGCTGAAGGGCGAAGCCAACCTGCTGCTCTTCCCCAATCTCGACTCCGCCAATCTCTCGATGACGCTGCTCAAGGAAATGACCAACGCCTTGGCCGTTGGACCGATACTGATGGGCCCGCGCTCGCCGGCGCACATCCTCGCCCCCTCGACGACGAGCCGCGGCGTGGTCAATATGGCTGCGATCGCGCGAGCGAGGCAGTGACCCTGGAGGGGGCGTCCGCATGATCCGTCACACCGTCATCTTCGTGCTCAAGCATGCCCACGGGTCGCTGCAGGAAAAGTCCTTCCTGCGCGACGCCAAGACGGCTTTGCACGATATTCCGGGCGTCAAGAAGTTCGAGCAGCTCAAGCAGGTGAGCAAGAAGAACGACTACCATTCGGCTTCTCGATGGAGTTCGCCGACCAGGCCGCCTACGACGCCTACAACACCCACCCCAAGCACGTCGCCTTCGTCAAGGACCGCTGGGAACGCGAAGTCAGCAAGTTCCTCGAGATCGACTACGTGCCGATCTGAGGGGGTGCCCCTCTCAGATCTCACCTCGGGCGAGCTCGATTGCTGCCAGACAGCACCAAATCTACTGGAACGCCGTCTCCGCAAAGCTCCGCAGCTTCCGGGAGTGCAACCGCTCGGGCGGCTGGTCGCGGAGGATTTCCATGGCGCGCAGGCCAATCTGGAAGTGGCGATTGACCTGGGTGCGGTAGAAG
Source organism: Devosia sp. (assembly GCA_015657675.1). Taxonomy (GTDB): domain Bacteria; phylum Pseudomonadota; class Alphaproteobacteria; order Rhizobiales; family Devosiaceae; genus Devosia_A. Next base: position 17,384 of record JACDQI010000281.1, on the reverse strand, counting down.
TCCGAGGCCATGCCGGGGAGTTTAAGTTCCCCGTGTAGGGGCTTGTCCGAGACGCACAATAGCGTGCCGTAAGGCACGCGGAAGCGGAAGCCGTTGGCGGCAATGGTGGCCGATTCCATGTCCAGTGCCACGGCGCGGCTCTGGCTGAGCTGCCGGGTGATCTCGGTCTGGTCGCGCAGCTCCCAGTTGCGGTTGTCGAAGGTAGCGACGGTGCCCGTGCGCATGATGCGCTTGGTCTCGATGCCTTCGGTGTGGGTGACTTCCTCCACCGCCTGCTCGAGCGCCACCTGCACTTCGGCGAGCGCCGGGATCGGCACGGTCACCGGCAGATCGGCGTCGAGCACGTGGTCTTCGCGGAGATAGGCGTGGGCCAGGACGTAGTCGCCCAGCTCCTGCGAATTGCGCAGCCCCGCGCAGTGGCCGAGCATGATCCAGGCATGCGGACGCAGTACGGCGATGTGGTCGGTCGCGGTCTTGGCGTTGGAGGGACCGACGCCGATGTTGACGATGGTGATGCCGCGGTTGCGCGGCATGGTCAGGTGAAGGGCCGGCATCTGCGGCACGCGCATGGCGCGGGTACCAGAAGTGCCGCCGCCCAGCCGGGCATTGCGGGTGACGAAGCCACCCGGCTCGACAAAGCTCTCGTACTCGGGATGCCCATCTTCCATGAACTTCTGCGCCACACGGGCGAACTCGTCCATGTAGAAGCCGTAGTTCGTGAAGATCACGAAATTTTGGAAGTGGTCGGCCTCGGTGCCAGTGTAGTGGCTGAGGCGCTGCAGCGAATAGTCGACGCGCGGCGCGGTGAAATGTGCCAGCGGGTAGGGGCCACCGGGTGGCGGCACAAAGGTGCCATTGGCGATCTCGTCGTCGGTGTCAGCCAGGTCGGGCACATCGAACAGGTCGCGCAACGGGATCGGGAGGGCGTTGATGGCCTCGCCATCGATGCGCTCGCCCGAGGGAATGGCGAAATGCAGCGGGATGCGGGTGGTCGACTCGCCGACTTCGATGGCGCCGCCATGATTGGCGAGGATCACCGCAAACTGCTCGATCAGATAGGTCTTGAAGAGGTCGGGCGCGGTGATGGTGGTGCGGTAGATGCCCGGGGTGTGGAGATACCCATAGGGCAGGGTGCTGCCGGTCTTGCCGTAGCTGCGCGAGGTGACCTGCACTTCGGGGTAAAAGGCGCGCACGCGGCCCTTGGGCACATGGCCCTTGGTGAGGTTGAGCAGCTGCTCGCGGATAAAGCCGGTGTTCCGGCGGTAGATTTCGGAGATGTAGTCCCACGCCGCCTGCGGCTCGGTAAACGCCTTCTGCGGCAGGGCCTTGGGGGTAATGATGTCCATGATGTTCTCTTTGCACTGCCGACGCTGGGGTCGGTCGATCAGATGGCGGCGTTTTTGACGTCCGCAGATCGGCCCACCGGGTAAATACGGCCTTGCCGCTCTCTCTTAGGGGCTTCGCGAAGTTTCGGCAACACAAGCTGTTCACCAATCGGTGAGGGCTACTTTTCTGGCCGCAATTGGCTCCCATCTTAAGAGCAGTTCGCTGGAATACTGCAAACGACCCATGCACCGGTGAACGTGAGAAGTCGTCTGCCGCTGCCCCCAAGCCCTCAACAGTGCGGCGGGTGGCTTCTCGGGGCCGCAACGTCGGAAACGACGCTGCGGCCCTTCTGTTTGTTAGGCCCTAGTCGCCATATTCCTGTTTCAGGCGTGTGACGGAGAGAGCGACGATCTGGCGCAGCGTGCTTATGTCGATATCGGCGAGCCGCTTGATGTAGACGCAGTCCTTTCCGCGACGGTGTTTCCCCAGGCGAGAGAACAGCGCGTCGGCCTCTGCCGCCACGTCGTCGAATTGTACTCCCGAAAGATACAGCACGAACTCACTGGCTCGCGGTGAGAAGCCAACGAGGCAGCTATCGCCCTCGCGGCCGCTGGCATAGCGGTAGTGATAGGTGCCGAAGCCGACGATCGAGCCCCAGAGGACAGCAGGTTGGCCGGTTGTTACCGACAGCAAGTCAACCAGACCTTCGGCATCCGCCCGACGCTCTACATCGAGTGTCGAGAAAAGTGCGTCGACGGCGACCTCTGTCCCTGGCTTGGTCTTGTTCGCCGACATCGGCGGCCTCCTCAGTTGGTGGCAGTCTCCATATCGTTGACCACGGCACTCATGTCGATTGGGGCGGGGAGGGCGAAGTCCACCATCTCGATCATGGTGACCTCGCCATCATAGCTCGGATCGACGAGGAAACTCTTGAGCCGATAGTCAGCCTCATTAAGTACCCAGGTGCCAACCGAGGATGCATCGCAGATGCCCCGGAAGCACGACCGGGTAGAGATTTCGCCGGTGGCGGGATCGACAGCAGAATTGACCAGCGTGGGGACGGACGAGAAACCAGTCAGTTGCATGCCGGTCACGGCGCTGTCTGGATTGCTGGGGTCTTCGAGCGCGACTGTGTAGGTCGGCTGCGAAAAGCTCACCGGCCGCAGACCGTTGTCCCCGTCCCAGAGCATGAAGACGTGTTGCTCGTTGTAGGCGCCGGCGTTGCAGAAGAAGCGGTAGAGCTTGAGGGGATGGGCCGGCGTGGCGGCGTCATCGTAGGAATAGCGGAAGCTGAGGTCATAAATCTCAGGGCGCCGCTGCTCGGGCTCGCCATTGCCGATGGCCCATGAGCAGGCCTCGGCAAATGAGAGCGCGAAGATGCGGGTGACGAGACCCGTATCGGGCGGGGTCTCTCCCCAGGTGCTAAAAGGCTCGCCATTGGCATTGGGGACGAAATCGGCATAGGCGCCTTCGGGCGGTTCCTGGGCCATGCCGGGCAGGCACAGGGTCAGGACGGCAAGCGTGGCAAGTGTCAGGCGGCGCAGCATGGTGGTTCCCCGTTCGTCGGTACGCTATCGAGCGCAGAAAGCGGCTCAGGTGCAAGGGGTGAGACGTCGCTCGCGGCGCCATCCTTGGGTTGGCCTGCAAAAGCCGCTTTCATCGGTGCACGCCGATGCTATGTTGCCGCCAAAGGGAGAACGGCGACATGCTGCGTATGCTCACGGCGATCGGCCTCGTGGCCCTCTGCGGTACAGCACTTGGCGCAGAGGTCATCGACACGCGCTTTGAAGTCGTCGTTACCCAGGACGGTGTCGAGCAGAGCTATCCCGACACTTTCGTGCCCTATCTGCCTGACGCCAGCTGCTACTATTGGTTCGTTCGCTTCGATCCGACCAGTACCGGCGAAGTCACCCTGGCCGAAACCCTGACGCTGCCCGAGCCGCTGGCCGCCTGGAAAGACTACAAGAACGATCCTTCGGCCCAGACTCAGATCAACCCCGATGCCCAGAGCGCGCTGACCACGCTCAAGTCCACGCCGGACGATGGCTGGGTGTCGCATGGCTGGTGCGTCGCCGAGGGTGATCCACTCGGCTCCCACTCATTCTCAGTGAGCATGGACGGCGAGGAAATCGCCCGCTGGGACTTTTCCGTCGTCGCGCCGGAGGACTTTGCCTTCGCCGCCCCCGAGACAGGGCCGGCGCAACCGCCGGCGCTTTACGAACCCACCAATACGGCGCGCGACGTCAACCAGAGCTGGTAAGGCCGCCGCCAAACTGCCCACCCGGGCCAATCCTGAGGAAACCATGATGATTAACTTTCACGCCATTACGGCGGCTTCATTCACGCGCATGCTCACTAACCTCGTCAGCATCCTGGAAAAGGCCGAGGCCAACGCCGCCGAGCGCAAGATTGGCCCCGAAGTGCTCGGCGCCTCGCGCCTGGCGCCGGACATGCTGCCGCTGAGCTTCCAGATCCAGAGCGCCACCGACCGGGCCAAGCTGGCGCTGGCGCGTATCACCGGCCGCGACGCACCCAAGTGGGCCGACGAGGAAAAGACGCTCGAAGATCTGCGCGGCCGGCTCAAGAAGGCGCTCGACTACATCGCCACCTATTCGGAAGCCGATCTCGCCGGCCTCGAGGACAAGCAGGTGGCGCTCAAAATTGGCGGCCAGGACGTCGAGATGACAGCGCAGGACTACATCCTGCAGAACGTCCATCCGAACTTCTACTTCCACGTCGCCACGGCCTACGCCATCCTGCGCCACAATGGTGTGCCGGTGGGCAAGCGCGACTTCGTCGGCTGAGGCTGGCTCAGGAATAGCGCTCTTCGGTCCACGGATCGCCGCGATTGTGATAGCCCCGGACTTCCCAGAAGCCGGGGTGATCACGTTCGACAAACTCGATGCGCCGCAGCCATTTGGCGCTCTTCCAGAAGTAGAGATGCGGCACGATCAGCCGCACTGGTCCGCCATGGTCGACCGGGATGGGCTCGCCCTCCCAGCTATGAGCAACGATCGCCTCGGGGCTGGCAAAGTCCTCGAGGGTGAGGTTGGTGGTGTAGCCGTCATTGCTGGTGAGCAGCACATGCTTGACGCTGTCGTGCGGCTGCACGGCCTCCAGCAGGTCGTGCGTGGTGACGCCATCCCAGTGGTTGTCGTAGCGCGACCAGCTGGTGACGCAGTGGATGTCTGAGATCTTCTTGGTCTGCGGCTGGGCCATGTAGGCCTTCCAGTCCCAGCTCTGCGGCTTCTCCAAGAGGCCGGCAATATCGAGCCGCCACACCTCCTTGGGGACCCGCGGCGTCTGGCCGAGGTCGAGTATCGGCCAGTTCTTGACCAGGTGCTGGCCAGGCGGCAGCCGCGAGTCTTCTGGCCGCGACACCATGCCGGTAAGGAATTTTCCCAATTCGGCCCAACGGGACTTGGTCTTGGTGAGCTTGCTGTCGTCGGGGGGCGTCTGATCGGACATGCTGGCCTCGCATTGCTAGTCACTCAGCATGGCGCAAGGCCAGCGCCTGTCAACGCGCCTATTGTCATGCCTGCCATGGGTTCCCATGTCTTGCCGGACCGGTTGCTGACGCATCGGCCGCCAGAAAGGGAGTAGATCCATGCTGAATTCCGAAGACCGCCGTGCCATCGAAGGCCTGTTCTCGCGCCTCGCCGACATCGAGCGCCGGACGCCGGATCGCGATCCCGAGGCGGAGCGGCTGATTGCCCGCGAAATCGATCGCCAGCCGGGCGCGCCGTACTATCTGGCGCAGACTGTGCTGGTGCAACAGCATGCCCTCGAGGTGGCCGAAACGCGCATCCGCGAACTCGAACAGAAGCTCGAAGAGGCAAGCAGCCGGACGCTCGACCGGCCGCGCGGCCCGTGGGAGCGCGATGATCGCGGCGCCCCGGACGAGCGCGACGATCGCGGCTCTCGCCGCGGCTTTGGCGGTGGCGGATTTCTGGCGGGTGCCGCACAGACGGCGATGGGTGTGGCCGGCGGCGTGCTGCTTGGCAGTGCTATTGGTAGCCTGTTCGGTGCCGGTTCGGCGCAAGCTGCCGAAAGCCCGACGAGTGATGCCGAGCAGAACACTGATGCCGACACCGGCACTGACAGCGCCGATACCTTCGACGCCGGGTCAGGCAACGACTTCGGCGACATGGGCGGCGATGGCGGCTTCGACATGGGCGGCGACTTCTAGTCGCCGTCAGCGTTTCTCGTAGAACGCGTTACCGCCCGCTTCGAGTACGTAGTGCATGTTGGTGTAGGGGAAGGTGAGGCCGGCTGTGTGGAAGTGCTTGGCCCGTTGCACACCCGGATGGCGCGCGCCGTGCAAAACCTGCTCGGCGACGCTGGCGGCAAGTGCCTTGGAGCGTCCTTCCTTCATCGGCTTGTAGAGTACGCCGGGCGCGAACTGGTTCTTCTGGCCGATAACGCCGCAGACAGTGCGCGGATATTCTCGGTCTTCCATCCGGTTCATCACCACAGTGCCAACGGCCAGCATGCCTTCGGCGCTCGAGCGGTTGGACTCGAAATACATGACGCGGGTCATGCAGTCCTTGGGCGACAGATTGCCAAAGGGCGAGAACAGGGCACAGCCCGAAACGGTGATGGCGAGGCACAGCCCCGCGGCAACGAACCTGATGGCGCCGGACAAGGGCACACTCCAGTACGCAAACACAACAAAGGAGGCGGGCGACGCTCCCGCCCCTACAAAATGGAGTGTTTACGTTAAGGGTGTGTTATCTGCGCTTGTGTCCGAGCACGAGGCGCAGGAAAAGCGCGAAACCGGCGAGGGCAACCACCGTCGGCAGCGGGTCGTCCTTGACGGCACGACCGGCCTTGGTGGCCGTGCGGCCAATCTTGCGGGCGACCACTTCACCCTGGTGCCAGAGCTCGTCGCCCAGGTCGTGCGCGACATGCACGCCCTGTTTGGTCGCCGAGCGGGTAAGGCCAGTCATTTCGCGACGCAGCGTCGAGATCTGGTGGGCGATGTCGCCCAGGTCGATAGTGTCGGTCCAGTGATGATTGCGGGCCATGTCGCTGACGCTCCGGTTTTTCTGTTGCCGGTTCAACGCGTTGTCAGCTGGCAAGTTCCCTGGAGTTGGCCGCAGCCCCTTCAGCCGCGATATTTCGCCTCACCTGCTGCGGTTGAACAGCGCAATGGCACGACCATATTGTATTTACGGAGGGCCTGACTTGTTCGACAAAAATTTCCGACGCCTCAACCGCCAGTTCGATCGGATCTCGCGGAATATCCCGATTTCTCGCGGTTTCCTGCAGTGGGTGAGGCGGCCGCAGTCGCGCATCCTGCGAATCCCTCTGGGCATCCTGTTGGTATTGGGTGGCATTTTCAGCTTCCTGCCGGTGCTTGGCATCTGGATGTTGCCGCTCGGTCTGTTGCTGCTGGCCCTCGACATGCCTTTCCTGCAGGGACCAATGAACAACATCATCCTGCGCGGGCAGCGCTGGTTCGCCAAACGGCGCCGGAAGCGTCAGGAGCGCCGTCGGCTCAAGGAACAAGCCCGTCCTTGACCGCAGCCTCGACGAGATCGACCGCCGCGGCGAGGTTCTCGTCAACTATATGCAGGTAGGCGGTCCAGTCGCTGAGGTGGCGCAGGTCCTCGCGACCATCCGAAATGCCGCGCAGCGCAATGAGCGGCATGTTGAAGCGCTGGCAGGCGCGAAGCACGGCGTAGGTCTCCATGTCCACCATCTCGGCGGCGATGCTGCGATAGGCCGCCCCGGAGACAATGTTGCCACCAGTCGAAAGACTTGCCTGGGGCAGGCCGGGGACGGGGTGCTGGAGTGGCAAAACCGCCGGCAGCCCGAGGAACGGCGTGACGCCGGCTTCAAACCCGAGCGCAGAGGCATCCATGTCGCGCCAGGACACGCTGGACGCCTGGTAGACCTGCCCCTGGGTGAGTCGGTTCGAGCCTGCCGAACCCAGCGATACCAAGAGGTGCGGCAAACGTCCTGCCGCCTGCAATTCACTGAGATGCGCAGTAACCGTTACGGCGGCCTCGACGGGACCGACGCCGGTCATCAGCGGGCTGATCCGCGCCTGCAGATGCGGGCCATATTCCTGCGGCACCGCCATGACGTAAAGTATGTCGAGCCTCACGGAAGTGCATCCAGTTCTGCGAAGTCACGGACGAAGAATACATCCTTGCCGCGTTGGCATTCGCGCACATAGGCGGCAAGCGCTTCACTGCTGGCAATCTGTGCACTGAGATCGCCGACAAAGGCCGGCCTTATGCGGTAGTTGATGAGCTTCTGCACGAAGAGCCCGGCCAGTCGATTGCGCAAGTCCCAGAATTCGGGCGCCAGCCGAGCGACCGGAATGGCGATGACGTCGACCGCCTCGCCATAGAGCGTGCCCATGACATCAAGTGCGTCGGCTTCGCTGGACAGCAAAGCGCCGTCAACGGGCAGAACGATATACTTCATGGTGCGGTCTTTTGCGTTTTCACGTGGTAGCAGAAGTTGCAGTGACCATCGCCAGCCATACAGGTTTTGGTGCGCTCGAGCTTGAGACCCAGCTCGTCTGCCATGGCGACGTCGCCGTCGCAGATCAGCAACTGGCCGAGATCCCGGGCACCGATGCTCTCCATGAACGTCGCATAGTCGCAATGCGTGACCTCGTTGCGCAGCAACGTCTCGGTCTCCTCCACCGTCTCGAACTCGTAGCGTACGCCTTCACCAAAACCGGCGAACTCCGCCTTGAGCGTAGGGATGTCGAGCAGCGAGCCGCGCTGCGCGACCATCTTGCGATTGGCCTCGTCGAGCGCCGCGCGGACCAGGGCGTGCGCCTTCTCCTTGCCCAGTTCCCGCTCAAGCGCGCGAACAATGGGAATTTGGGCCTGGACGGACAGGGTGATGCGTTCGAAGGGGGTGAGGCGTGCCATGCCGCAGGCTAGCGCGGCTCGGTCCGCGCCTCAACAATTCGTTAGGTCGCACCTCTGCATGAGCGTAGGGTCCATTGGCGCAGTTCGCGCCCTGGAACGCAGCCGATGCCCGTCGACCACCCCGACACGTCACGGCCGTCGCGGCCGCCCCTTGCGTATGCCCGCACCATCAGCGCCACCCTAGGCTTTGCCATTGTCTTTGGCCTGCTCTCGCTGGTTGTGCCGCTGGTCCACCTGGGCATGCCCCTGGCCTCGTAATGCCGGGCGAACAGCCGAGAATTCAGGCGATGGAGACGACGAGCGACCTCGGTTGACGCGAGCGCCTGGACAGGGTCTTTATGCCGCATCGATCTGTGTCGGAAGTCAACGTGTACGAGTTCCCAAGGGATGGCGGCCAGATGGGCCGCGCCATCCGTGAGTTTGACTGGTCTGGCACCCCATTGGGTCCCCCCCCAATCGTGGCCGCAGGCGCTGCGTGCCGTCGTGCAGATGTCGCTGAGCCAGAAGCAGGCGATCTGCCTGTTCTGGGGCCCAGAGCTCACCATGATCTACAACGACACCTATGCGCCGATGCTTGGGAACCGGCAGAGCTGGGCTCTCGGCCGACCGTTCGCTGAAGTTTGGGCCGACGTCTGGCCCGAGGTAAAGCCGATTGCAGATCAGGCGCTGGCGGGGGAGGGCACGTTCCACGAGAACTTGCACCTCGTCATGACCCGCAAGGGTTACGAGGAGCACACCTACTGGACCTTCTCCTACAGTCCCCTTTACGACGACGACGGCGCTGTTTGCGGGCTCATCAACGTCGCGATCGACTCGACACCTCTGGTGCTGAGCCAGAGAGAAGCTGAGCTGTTGCAGCGTGAGCTGGTGCATCGGGTCAAGAACTCGCTCGCCGTCACCTCGGCAATCGTCACAGCCAGCATGCGCAACGCCGCTTCAGTGGACGAGGCCCGCACGACCATTATGGATCGGATCAAGGCCTTGGGCGACGCGCAGAACCTAATGACTCAGGGAGTGGGCAGGGTGGAGGTCCGCCAGATCGTCGCCGAGGCGATGCGGGCCCAGCTCGATGATGTTGCGCGCGCCGATGTCGAAGGCCCGCGGGTTGCTCTAGAGAGCCAGCAGGCGGTCGGCCTGTCGCTGGCGGTCTATGAACTGGCAACCAATGCGATGAAGTATGGCGCGCTTTCCAACGCACAGGGGCGGATCGAGGTGCGCTGGGAGTTCGGGCCGGACCGCGCCTTTCGGTTTTCCTGGCAGGAACGGGGTGGGCCGCCGGTCCATCCGCCGCAGCGGACCGGCTTCGGTTCCCGCCTCACCAGTCGAGTCGTCGCGAGTTACTTTGGCGGCACCGGCGAGACTCACTACGATCCAGACGGAATTCGCTTCGAACTGAGCGGACACGTCGCAGAGGGCGAATGAAAAGAGGCGGGCCGGAGCCCGCCTCGACAATCTACTCGGCTGCGACGCTGGCCGCATCACGATGCGGCAGAACCCAGTTGGGTCGCACCCAGTGGCAAGTGTAGCCGCCAGGATGCTTGATCAGATAGTCCTGGTGCTCCGGCTCGGCCTCCCAGAAGGGACCGACCGGCGCCACCTCGGTCACCACCTTGCCCGGCCAGAGGCCCGACGCATTGACGTCGGCGATCGTATCCAGAGCGACCTGCTTCTGCGCGTCAGAGGTGTAGAAAATCGCTGAGCGATAGCTCATGCCGATATCGTTGCCCTGCCGGTTCTTGGTCGTGGGGTCGTGGATCTGGAAGAAGAACTCCAGCAGCTTGCGGAAACTCGTCTTGTCGGGATCAAAGACGATCTCGACTGCCTCGGCATGAGTGCCGTGGTTGCGGTAGGTGGCATTGGCGACATCGCCGCCCGAATAGCCGACGCGGCTCGAAATCACGCCGGGCTGACGCCGGATCAGGTCCTGCGCTCCCCAGAAGCAGCCGCCAGCCAGGACGGCGCGCTCGGTCGAAGCCATTTTTGTCCTCCAATGATGCGATGAAGTCTGCCGCTAATATAGGGAGCGGGACGCGCCGGCACCATGCCTGCGTCCTCTCACATGCCGGTGAGCAAGCCGCTTGACCCGGCTAGTCCGGCTAAACCGCACGTGAACACGCGGCACATCGCCGGTTCAACCGGGGAAGACCATCCTGGTCACATCGAAGCGGCATACGGCATCCCGCCGATGCCCGCTCAACACTAGGAAGGAGACTATGATGAATAAGTTCTCGATCCTTGCGGTGATCGCCACGGTGGCCACCCTTTCTGCACTACCCGCTCAGGCCGCCCCTGGCGGCTTTGCGCCTGGCGGTAATGGTCCGGGCGGCTGCGGCCTCTGCGGGCCCGGCGGCTTCGCTCCCAATCCGGGCGGCGGTGGCGGCGGCGGTGGTGGTGCCGGTGGTGGCAACCCGGCCAGCCCGGGCGATCCGTTCATCCCCGGCTTTGCGGTCGACACCTGCGACATCCACATGGGCCGGCTGCGCCCGGTCAAGATCGCCCAAATCCGTGGTGTCGACGAAGGCGACAGCGTCGCTGTCGTCGAAGTCTGCGCCGACGACCTGCAACGCAACATTTCCAAGCTGCGCCCGCACATCGCCCAAAACGAGGTGCTCGACGACGAACTGGCAATCAACGGCTTCGACGCCGGCGACGTCATCGGCGTCAAGGTTCGCGGCGGTTCGGTGACCCTCTTCGTGCACTAAGATCAAGCGAGGCGGCGGACCCCAGTTCGCCGCCTTGTCGCCTGCCTGCCATCAATCCGTCACCGGGCCTTCATCCGCGCTCGCTACCAGCCCCGCAGCAACAAGGGGATTTGCCGTGACGCTGAAATTTGTGGTGATGAGTGACCTGCATCTGGTGCCCGAGGGCGCTGTGTCGATGACCCTCGATACGGCCGCGCGCCTCGAGCAGGCGGTTGAGACCGTCAATGCCCGTTACGCTGACGCCGACTTCTGCATCCTCGCTGGCGATCTGGCCGACCTGGGGCAGGCGGAGGCTTATCGCCGACTGCAGCAGATCGTCGCCAAGCTCGCCATTCCCGTACACATCACGCTGGGCAATCATGACAATCGACCAGTCTATCTCGATGTCTTCGGCGCCCACCACGCCACCGAGACCGGCAATGTCGATAAGGTGATCGACGCCAAGGGCTATCGCGTCATCCTGCTCGACAGCTCCGAGCCCGGCCGCGTCGCCGGCGTTTTGACAGAGGGTCAGATCAGCTGGCTGCGCGCCCGCCTCGCCGAGGTGATGGATCGCCCGGTGATCGTGGTGCTCCATCACAATGCCAACGCGCTCCACATCAATGCCGACAGCATCCGCATGCTCGAGCCGGACGCGTTCATCGAGGCGCTTAAGACGCATTCCGACATCCGCCAGGTGATTGCCGGCCATGTTCACCTGACGTCGACGGCGATCTATCGCGGCCTGCCCTTCACCACGCTGGCCGGCGGCCACTACTCGGTGAGCTTCAACGTCGACCAGCCCGGCGCGCCGTTCAAGCGGCTCACCGGACCGGGTCAGATGGCCGTGGTGATCGGCACCGAGGATCGCACCACGGTGCTGTTTGAGGACTTCATCGACGGCAATAGCGTGATCGACATCGCCGCCGACTGATCGGCCTCAGCGCCAGCCGAGTGCCGGCGCGACGTGGGTGAGTACTGACTCGATCACGTGGGCGTTGTAATCGACGCCCAACTGGTTTGGCACCGTGAGCAGCAACGTGTCTGCCGCCTTGATCGCCTCGTCTTCCGCCAGTTCGCGGATCAACTGCTCAGGTTCGGCCGCATAGGAGCGGCCGAACACTGCCTGCTTGCCTGGCTCGATATAGCCGAAATGGTCCTGGCTCGATCCCTCCCGGCCGAAATATGCCCGGTCCATGTCCGAGACGATCGGAAAGATGCTGCGGCTCACCGAGACCCGCGGCGTGCGCACGTGGCCGGCCGTTGCCCACGCTGCGCGGAAAGCGGCGATCTGTTCTGCTTGCTGGATGTGGAAGGGCTTGTCGGACTCGGCCATGACTAGCGTCGAGCTCTGCAGGTTCATGCCCATCTGCCCGGTCCACTGTGCCGTCGCCGTGGTGGCGGCGCCCCACCAGATGCGATCGCGCAGACCCTCAGAATGCGGCTCGATGCGCAGAAGGCCCGGCGGATTGGGGAACATTGGCCGCGGGTTGGGCTTGGCAAAGCCCTCGCCGCGCAGCACGTCGAGGAAGACCTCGGTGTGGCCGCGCGCCATGTCGGCTTCGGTCTGCCCCTCGGCCGGCACATAGCCAAAATACTTGTAGCCCTCGATCACCTGTTCCGGCGACCCGCGCGAGATGCCGAGCTGCAACCGGCCGCCGGAAATGAGGTCCGCAGAGCCTGCATCTTCCGCCATGTAAAGCGGGTTCTCGTAGCGCATGTCGATCACGGCGGTACCGATCTCGATCCGCTTCGTGCGGGTGCCGACAGCGGCCAGCAGCGGGAAGGGCGAGGCGAGCTGCCGGGCAAAGTGATGCACCCGGTAGTAGGCACCGTCGGCACCCAGTTCCTCGGCCGCGATCGCCAGGTCGATCGACTGCAGCAGCGTGTCGGCCGCCGAGCGGGTCTGTGAATGCGGGGAGGGCGTCCAGTGTCCGAAGGACAGAAAACCGATCTTCTTCACGGTTGGATCTCGATGTTGCGTTGACCTTCCTTGTCACGCGGGCGGGTGGCGATCAACTGCACCGCGACTTGACGGCGCGTTAACCGAAAAAGCCCTAATAATCGCCGCGCAGGTACCCAGCGTGGTCCTGAACTGGGGATGTACTATGTCGGTTTCCGGGCCGGTCGGCGCCACGCAGATCAAGTTCGTCGGCAGTCTCAACGGCCGTTTCCTGCTGCCAGACCGGCGTTTGGCCGGGCAGAGCCGGCAGGCCGTTACCTGCCGCATGCAGAGCGTGTCGCTAAGCGAACTGGCCGTCGAGTCCGACGTCAAAGTGACCCCCGGCGAGCATTTCGAGGCCGTCTTCGAAGAACTCGGACCGCTGCGCGGCAAGGTGCTGCGTTCGGTCAAGAGTGGTTTTGTGGTCGCTCTCGCCATCGATGCCGAAGAACAGGCGTCGCTGTCGCGGACCATCGAATGGCTGAAGAAGCGCCATACGCGCCAGGCAACCAACAAGCGTGCCAGCCCGCGCTTCGATATTCGCGGCGAACCCTGCACGGTCTATGCCGGCGATATCGAGATCGAGTGCCGGCTTGCCGATGTCTCCACCGACGGCGCCATGCTGATCGGCGATGCCGCTGCCGTGCTCGACCTGCATGCCATGGTCAAGGTCGGTCGCGTGGCGGCGCGGGTCGTCCGCCGCCAGCCCGACCGGATCGGCGTGGAGTTCACAAGCCCGCAATCACTCAAGACCTTGCTGGTCGACCTCAAGGCCAAGCGGGAACTCGTCGGGCAAAGCGCCGTGAGCAGCTTCTTCGAGCCCGGCGAACAGGCCTAGGCGAAGGCGCTCAATCGCAGCCTTTTGGCACGTCCAGCGTGTAGGTCGTCATACCCGGCCCGTCCGGCGGCACTGCGATCAAGTAGACCACAAGATCGCATTCCTGCGTGCGCACTGTCCATTCGTCAGCGCCGTCGGCGCGCGTTCCGGTGTTCTCGATGCTGCGCAGGGGCGCCTGATGCAGCGCAGCGGCGACAGCGCCTGACCCCAGGATCGTCTCGATCTTTTCAGCCGAGTCATAGAATGGCGAGAGCGCTGCACTGGCGGGCAGCGGCAGCAGTGCGGCGACGAGGACGAGAAGGGCAAGCGGCTTCACGACAAACTCCGGGTTGAATCGGTGCTGCTGAATTGATTGCAACCAGGCACGCGGCGCAAGTTGAGAGTGCGTCGAGCCCTCCGGGGCGCTGCACAATAGCTGTGGATATTGAGCCGTTTAGCCTTGCTACCTGCGCGCACGAACTTTGTTGGGCTAGGGGGCAGGTGTCCCAAAATGGTAATCGTTCAGTGACGCGTCCGCCCGTTTTTTAGGCACCAGTTACCTGCATTTTGGGCGTTAACGTATTGATATTAAAGCCACTAGTGGCTCGTTTCCGGTCGTGTTAAAGATTAAGGAGAAGTTAACCGCGTGATCGGTCTTGGGAGGCCGAGGGGGTCGAGTTGAGTATTCGAGTGAGTCGAGTTCTGGCGACCATCGGTCGTCCTTTGCTGCTGCTTGTCGCGATGACGCTTGGTTCGGCCGGCATCGCCACCGCGGCAGACTCCATCGCCACAGCGGTCGGCGTGAAACCGCAGGCGCAGACACTGCTGGGCGTCGAGAACAAGGTCCTTGTGCCCAACGAAGCGCTGTTCGAAGGCCAGACCATCTCGACCGGTCCCTACGGGCAGGTGCAGGTGCTCTTTGCCGACAACACCAAGATGGTGGTCGGGCCGGGCTCAACCCTGCTGATCCAGAAAATCCTGATGCGCAATGACGGCACGGCGTCGAGCTTTGCCGTCAAGGCGCTGGGCGGCACCTATCGGTTCCTCACCGGCAACAGCAAGAAGCAGGCCTACCAGATCAATACCCCCACCGGCACCATCGGCGTGCGCGGCACCGAGTTCGACTTCGTTGTTGATCCGGTCACGGGCGAGACCAGGGTCATCCTTTTCAGCGGTCAGGCGATCGTTTGCGCCGAGAGCGATGCCTGCGTCACGCTGAGTGAAATCTGCGGCATGGCCTCAAGCACAACGCGAGAAGCCAATCTGCAGGACAATGATCGCATGGGCCTCCGCAAGGAAGGCTTCCCCTATGTCAACGGGCAGCAGCGCCTGCTCAGGAGCTTCCAGGTCGACGACGCCAGCGAGTGCGGCCAGTTGGTCCAGCAGACCTTCCAGAGCCTGAGCGAACCGGTGACCAACCCGCCGGCTGCTGTGGTGCCTGCGTCCACGCCAGATCCGCAGGTTCCCAATCCTCCCAACCCGCCGTGTCCGATCGTCAATGGCAATCAGCACTGCTACTGCCACCCCGGGTCCGAGCCCGAGTCAGAGTAGCCGGGCACCGCGGCTGGATACCCCCCGGTGGTGAGCACTATTCTGCGCCCCATGATGGGCGATTGGGCGGGCAGCGGTTGCATATTTGCCTTCAGGCTCAGAGTGCCTGCGCGCTCTTGGAAACGACACTAACCAAAACCCAGTTGATCCCGACGATCGGCGTGGACTCGGCGTGGACAGTGCGCAAATCGACGAATCTCGGCGTCGTGAACAACGAAGATTCTCACTTTTTCCGAAAAGCTGCTGCAAGATCGTCGATCTCCACCTATGGAATATTGCGTGGATGATAGGCCACGGCATCGCTGCGAGGGGGTCCACTTGAAACGTTTTGCGCGTACAACGGCATGGCCGATGATGAACGTCCTGGTCGCGGTGATTCTCGGGCTGCTATTGCTTGGCACTGCCGCAAGGGCCGAGGATTCCATTGCCGTTGCGCTCGCCGTCAAGCCACAGGCCGACACACTCCGCGGCACTGAGTCCACGGCGCTGATTGCGCAAGATCGCCTGTTCGAGGGTCAGACCATTTCGACCGGACCCGCGGGTCAGGTTCAGGTGCTGTTTGCCGACAACACCAAGATGGTGGTGGGCCCTGGGTCGACCCTGCTGATCCAGAAAATCCTGATGCAGAACGACGGTACGGCGTCGAGCTTTGCGGTGAAGGCCCTGGGTGGCACGTTCCGGTTCCTCTCCGGCAATAGCAACAAGCAGGCGTACAAGATCACCACACCGACGGGCTCAATCGGCGTGCGCGGCACCGAGTTCGATTTCATTGTCGATCCGGTCACTGGCGAGACCAAGGTGATCCTCTATGGTGGCCAGACAATCATCTGCGCCGGTAACGATGACTGCGTGACCCTCAGTGAGATCTGCGGCATTGCCTCGACCTCAAGCCAGTCGGCTCAGGTGTTGGGCAACGGTCGCGGCACAGCGGGCAAGAACGGTTTTAGCTATGCGGGCAACCAACAGCCGCTCCTGCAGACTTTCCGGGTGGACGGCGCCAGCGCCTGTGCCCAGCGTGTACAGCAGACGTTCCAGAGCTTGATCGATTCCCCGCCAGCGTCGGCGCCGGAAGTCGTGCCACCCACGAACTCCAACCCACCCAATAACCCACCGAATGGTTGACCAAGCCTCGCTCGCCGAGTGAACTCCGACGCTCCAAGGGAAAACGACAAGCCATGTGGCGTCGCCGTTATCTGCCGCTTCTGCTCGGGTTGACCAGTGTACTGCTGCTCGCCTGGCTGCGGGTGGCTGATCCCTATCCCGTCCGGGCGCTGCGCGAGATCGGCTTTGACGTCTACCAGCAGATCGCGCCGCGCCCTGATGCCGATCACCGGTGCGGATCGTTGATATCGACGAGGATTCGCTGGCCGCCTACGGGCAGTGGCCATGGCCACGTGATCTGATGGCGCAACTGACGGCGCGGCTCACCGAACTGGGTGCAGCCAGCATCACCTTCGACGTGCTCTTCCCGGAGGCCGATCGACTGTCGCCATCGGCGCGCAGCGACGCCCCGGCCAGCGGGACCGCGCCGCGCAACTTCGACGAGGAGTTTGCGCAGTCTCTGGCAAACGCGCCGGCGATCATGGGCTTTGGCGTTGCCAACCGCGCAACGCCACTGCCGGCGCGCGCCAAGGCCGGCTTTGCCGTCATCGGCGACAGCGCCATCACCTCGGTCCCGCAAATGCAAGGCATGGTGCAGTCGCTGCCCGGCCTGGTCGATGCTGCCCCCGGCGCCGGCAGCATTACCCTCGATCCAACCGGCTCGGTGGGCACCGTCCGGCGGTTGCCGTTGCTCTGGCAGGCGGCGGACCAGCTCTTTCCGACTCTATCGCTGGAATCGCTACGCATTGCCACCGGCGACCAGGCCATTGTGGTGGTCGGCGACCAGTTGGGGCAGGGGACCGTCGAGGCCATCCGCGTCGGCGGACTGGAAGTGCCGACCAATGCTGACGGCTCGATCTGGCTCTACTATCAACAGACACCTGACAATCTCTACGTGTCCGCCGCCGACATTCTGGGCGACAACTATCTGGCCCAGGCAGATGCCATTGCCGGCCGGATCGTCCTCATCGGTACGTCCGCCACGGGTCTCCTCGATATTCGAGGTGACCCCGCTCGGGCGCGATATGGCCGGGCGTCGAAATGGCACCGCCCAGGCGCTGCAGCATGAT
>JACDQI010000280.1 GCA_015657675.1 Devosia sp. | reverse complement strand
GGATCCGGTAGATCTGCTTGAGCCGCAGATCGCCCGGAAGGCGGCAGCGGAGCGGGCCATGGATCGGGTGCGCACCCGCTTCGGGCAGGACGCGGTGATCCGCGGCAAGCTCTATGACCGGGTCAAGGCCCGGTCCGCCCAGCCGGCAGCAAGTCAAACGGACGAAGAAGAAGGTAACCTCAAATGACCAGCCCCCTCGAGAAACTCCGCCAGTATGGCTACGAGCTGCCGAACGCCCGCCCGCCTGCCGCGAGCTACGCGCCGGTCACCCGGTCGGGGAACCTGATCTACGTCTCGGGCCAGATCTCGACCAATGATGCCGGGGTGGTTCAGGGCCGGCTCGGCGAGAACATGAATGTCGTGCAGGGCGGCAACGCGGCCGAACTCTGCGCGGTCAACATTCTGGCGCAGATCGTCAGCAATGCCGGCGTGCCGCTCGAGGACATCAAGAAGGTGCTGAAGCTGACGGTTCTGGTCGCCTCGACGCCGGACTTCTTCGAGCACCACCTCGTCGCCAATGGCGCCTCGAACCTGATCGTCGGCGTGCTCGGCGACAAAGGTAAGCATGCTCGGGCTGCCTTTGGCGTTGCCGCGCTGCCGCTTGGCGCGGCTGTCGAGGTCGAGGCCATCGTCGAGGTCTGACACAGGCTCGTCACAGAGCGCCGCTACCAGACGGCGCTTCTTCACAAAGTGAGTCCGCCGTGGCCGCCAACGCCCTGTTTCCGCATCCGATCGCCCACCGCGGTCTGCACGATTTTTCTCGCGGCATCGTCGAGAATACTGCCTCGGCCTTCGAAGCGGCCATCTCTGCCGGCTTTGCCATCGAATGTGATGTGCAGCTCTCGGCCGACGGCGTGCCCTACATCTTCCATGACGACGACTTGCCGCGGCTTGTCGGCCGCGAGGGGCGCTCGGACGCCATCGGCATTGCCGAGGTAACCGCCCTGCCCCTGCTTGGCAGTTCCACTGGCGATACGCCGCAACGCTTTACTGAGTTCCTCGGCCAGGTCGCGGGCCGCACGCTGTTGCAGATTGAACTCAAGCGGCAGTCCACACCGGCGCAGACCGAGACACTGGCTCGCGCCGTCACCGCAGCTCTCGCCACCTATGACGGGCCTCAGGTGATCGAGTCCTTTGATCCCAACCTGCTGATCGCCATGCGAAAGGCCGGCTATCGCGGCAAACTGGGCATCATCACCTATTCCTGGGCTATCCCGGACTGGGATGCCGATATCCCGGCCAGCCAGAAGTTCGCGCTGCGGCACCTGCTGCATTGGCCGATGACTCGGTTCGACTTCATCTCTTGTCACGACGTGGCGCTTGATCTGCCGGCAGTGAAATTCTTCCGCGCATTCGGCGTTCCGGTCACGGCCTGGACAGTCAAGTCTGCAGCACAGGCAAGAGAGGTTCTGCGCAAGGCCGATCAGCTGGTTTTTGAGGGATTTGATCCGCGCTGACCCTTTCGGCCCGCCGGGTTGTGCCCCATATTGACCGATGTGACAGACGCACAAGCCCTCGGCGCCATCATCCATGCCTCGGCCGCGGAGATCCCCGCGGCCCTGTGGGATGGTTTATTGCCCTCGACCAACGGCAAGCCGGACAACCCCTTCCTGGCGCATGCCTTTTTTGACGCGCTGGAAAAGAGTGGGTCGGCCACACGCCGGACCGGTTGGCAGCCGCAGCACTTGGTGCTGCGCGACGCGGCCGGCACGCCGCTCGGACTGATGCCGCTTTATCTCAAGTCGCACTCGCAGGGCGAATACGTCTTTGACTACGGCTGGGCCGACGCCTTCGCCCGGGCCGGCGGCGAGTATTATCCCAAGCTGCAGTGCTCGGTGCCATTCACCCCGGTCACAGCACCCAAGCTCCTCGTCCCAGGTGGAGATCCGATCCTCAAGCAGGCGCTGCTGAGCGCTGTCGAAACGCTGGCGGAGCGCAACAGTGTCTCCTCCGTGCACGCAACCTTCGTGCCCGAAGCCGAAGCGACGCTTGGCTACGACACCGGCTGGCTGCTGCGCACCGACACCCAGTTCCACTGGCACAATGAGGGTTTTGCCACGTTCGACGATTTCCTCGGCACCCTGTCGTCGCGTCACCGCAAGGTTACGAAACGCGAGCGGCGCGATGCGCTTGCAGACGGGCTGACGGTCCGCTGGCTGACTGGCGCCGACCTCACTGAGAGCGTCTGGGACGTCTTCTTCGAGTTCTATCAGGACACCGGCAGTCGCAAGTGGGGGCGACCCTATCTCACGCGCAGCTTCTTCTCGCTGCTCTCGGCGGCGATGGCCGACCGGATCCTCCTGATGTTTGCTTATGACGGCGAGACGCCGATTGCCGGAACGCTCAGCCTGATCGGTAATGACACGCTTTACGGCCGCTACTGGGGATCGACCCGCGAGGTGCCGTTCCTGCATTTCGAGCTCTGCTACTACCAGGCGATCGACTATGCGGTGGCCCACGGCCTCAAGACCGTCGAGGCGGGCGCACAGGGCGAGCATAAGCTGGCGCGCGGATATGCGCCTGCCATCACCCGCTCAATCCACTGGATAGGTCATCCGGGGCTCCGCGCCGCCGTAGCCGATTTCCTCGAGCGCGAGCGGCTGTCGGTGCTCGAACAGCAGCGTGTCCTCAACGAATACACGCCCTTCCGCAAGGGCGAGCCCCCCTCCAGTTGACCGCAGCGACGCCATCTGGCAACGAGAGGCACGGGGGCTCGGCGGACTCCAGGGAGCAGCCATTACTGGTGCTGATGAGGTTTTCATGGGCAAACGCGTAGCGATTGCCGCAATCGGAACCATGGGCGACGTTCAGCCCTTCGTGGCGCTGTCCAAATCCCTGCTCAAGCGGGGATTTTCGGTTGTGCTCTGCACCACCAGCGATTTCCGCGACTTCGTCACCGGCAATGGCGTCGAGTTCCACAATCTCGGTTCGGACATCCAGGCGTTCCTGCGCCAGAGCCAGTTCGACAATGCCATGTCCAAGAACCTGCTGCTCTATGCGCCCAGCCTGTTGCGGCAGGGCCAGCAGATCCTCAAGGAAGCTTGCCGGCAGCTCTGGAACGCCACCCAGGGCGCCGACGCCATCGTGTTCCACCAGACCACCAATTTCGCCATCGACGTGGCTGAAGCGCTCGATATCCCGGCGATCATGACGGCGTTCCAGCCGATCAACCCGACCGGCGAGTTCCCGCATTTCACCTTCGATGGTCCGCCGCTGGATCCGCTGTTCAACCGCATCTCCCTCGACCCGCTGTTCAACCGGCTGAGCTATGTGATCCAGGCGGCGCAGCAGAGCTACTACGACTTTCCGCGCGACCGCATGCGCGCCAAGCTGCTCGGCCTGCGCAGCCGCAAGCGCAACGGCTTTTCCAAGAACGCCTTCGGCGAGAACATCCCGGCGCTGCACGCCTACTCGCCGACCCTCTCCCCCCGCCCGCTGGACTGGCCGGACTCGACGCTGGTCACCGGCTTCTGGCGGTTCGAGGATGAGAGCGGCTGGATGCCCGACGCCTCGTTCCGCAAGTTCCTCGAATCCGGACCGCCGCCGGTCTATCTCGGCTTCGGCTCGATGCCCTGGGGCGCGGCGCGCAATACCGAGATCATCACCAAGGCGCTGCGGAGTTGGGGCGGGCGTGCGGTGATCGGTAGCGGCTGGGGTGGCATCAAGGCCGAGGATCTGCCCGACACCGTCTATCCGATCTCCAAGGCACCGCACACCGAGCTGTTCAAGTATGTGTCAGGTGTCGTTCATCATGGTGGCGCCGGCACGACGCACACAGGTCTTCTGGCCGGCAAACCGACCTTCGTGGTGCCGCAGTTCTTCGACCAGCCCTACTGGGGCAAGCGAGTCTACGAGCTCGGCGCCGGGCCTCCGCCGGTGCGCTTGCGCAAGCTGACGCCAGGGATTCTGGCGGCTGCGCTCGAAGATCTCACCACCGAACCATCCTATGCTGTCGCTGCCGCCGACCTGCGCGAGCGCCTCCTGCACGAGGACGGCACCGGCTACGCAACTGACATCATTGAAGAAACCATCTCGGAATACCCGGGCAACTCCGACGATGCGCCCGTGCAGGCAATGGGAGCCGCTTCGTGACCGCCTACGACCCCAGCAACATCTTTGCCCGTATCATCAAAGGTGAGATCCCGGCGCACCGGGTCTATGAGGACGCCGATGTTCTTGCGATGATGGACATCTTCCCACAGTCGCGCGGCCATCTGCTGGTGATCCCCAAGGCGCCGTCGCGCAACCTGCTGGATGCTGATCCGGCAGTCCTGGCCAAGACCCTGCCGCAAGTTCAGCGCCTCGCCCGCGCTGTGCAGAAGGCGCTGTCGCCTGACGGTATTCGCATCGCGCAGTTCAACGAGGCGCCCGCCGGACAGTCGGTGTTTCACCTGCATTTTCATGTCATCCCGGTCTATGAGGGCGTGGCGCTCGGGGCCCATGGCGGTGGCAAGGCTGATGACGTCGAGCTTGCGGCGCTCGCCAAGGCGATCGCCGGGGCGCTGGAGGCCTGAGATGGGTCGCGTCCGGCAAGTGCCCATCGGCCCGGCTGGCGAGATCCGAACATGAAACCGCAGAGCTACCTCAATCACGGCCTGCTGCTTACCGCCTGCGCCGGGTTCATCGATGCCACCGGCTTTATCGAACTGGGCGGCTTCTACACCTCGTTCATGAGTGGCAACACCACCCAGCTGGGCACCGGAAACGCGCAATCCACCGCGCTGCTGCTGCCCTTTGCGCTGATCGTCATGTTCTTTCTGGGCAGCGTCGTCGGCAGCCTTCTGGCACTGCGCAATCGTCGCTGGGGCCCGGTTTATGTCCTCAGCTTCGTTATCGGAACGATCGCTGTCACGTTGGGGCTGATGCTGGCTGGGGTTCCCGCCAGCCGCTCCATGCTGGTGCTTGCGGCGGGTGCCGGAGCACAGAATGCGACCCTACCCTTTACCGGCGGCGCGAGGCTGGGCACGACCTTTGTCAGTGGTACGCTCTTCGGGGCCGGGCAGGATTTGGCCGCGCGATCGGCGGCACAGCGCCGCGCTGGCGCTGGCTGCAGCATTTGCAGGTGTGGGCCGCTTTGCTGCTGGGCGCTTTCGTTGGTGCGACGTTCTATTCGTGGCTGGGTATTGCGGCCCTGGGACTACCGGCGCTGGCCTATCTGGCGCTGCTCATCCTTTTTGCCCGTAAGAGCCCGGTGGCTGACTAACAAAAAGAAAAAGGCCGGGATTGCTCCCGGCCTTTCTCATTCAGTTCTTTTCTTCAGCGGCTTTGGGGGCCGCCTTTTTCTTTGGCGCGGGGATGGCCTTGGGCCGGGCGGGCCGCGGCGGCACCGCGATCAGTTCGAGCTTTGCCTCGGAACCTTCGCCCACCAGAGCGACAGTGACCGTGCCGCCGTTGACAAGCTCGCCAAACAACACCTGGTCGGCCAGAGGCTTCTTGATGTGCTCCTGGATGACGCGGCCGAGCGGCCGGGCGCCCATACGCTCATCGTAGCCGCGCTCGGCCAACCAGTCGGCTGCCTCGGGCTGCAGGACGATCGTGACACCGCGTTCGGCCAGTTGGCCTTCGAGCTGCAGGACGAACTTTTCGACGACACGGCGCACGACTTCGCGCGGCAGCGGCGCGAAGGAAATGATCGCGTCGAGACGGTTGCGGAACTCCGGCGTGAACATCCGGTTGATCGCCTCCTCGTCGTCACCCTGCTCGCGCTTGCGGCCAAAGCCGATCGGCGACTTCTGCAGTTCCATGGCGCCCACGTTGGACGTCATGATCAGGATGACGTTGCGGAAGTCCACCGACTTGCCGTTGTGGTCGGTCAGCTTGCCGTGGTCCATCACCTGCAACAGGATGTTGAACAGATCCGGATGAGCCTTTTCGATTTCGTCGAGCAGCACCACGCAATGCGGATGCTGGTCGACGCCGTCAGTCAAAAGGCCGCCCTGGTCGAAACCGACATAGCCGGGAGGCGCACCGATCAGACGCGAGACGGTGTGCCGCTCCATGTACTCGGACATGTCGAAGCGCAGCAGTTCCACTCCGAGCGTGTCGGCGAGCTGCTTGGCCACTTCGGTCTTGCCGACGCCGGTCGGGCCGGTGAAGAGGTAAGAGCGATCGGTTTTTCCGGTTCACGCAGGCCGGCACGCGCCAGCTTGATCGCCGAGGAGAGCGCGGTGATCGCCGCGTCCTGGCCGAAGACGACGGTCTTGAGATTGCTCTCCAGCCCCGACAGCAGCTCGGCATCGGACTTGCTGACCGACTTGGGCGGGATGCGGGCCATGGTCGCGATGGTCGCTTCGATGTCGCCGACCTCGATCACCTTCTTGCGGTTCTCGGCGGTAAACAGCATCTGGCTGGCACCGGTCTCGTCGATCACGTCGATCGCCTTGTCGGGCAGCTTGCGGTCGTTGATATAGCGTGCGCTGAGCTCCACCGCCGCCTTGAGGGCTTCATCGGTGTACTTGAGCTTGTGATATTCCTCAAAGTACGGACGCAGACCCTTCACGATCTCGATGGCGTCGGGGATCGTCGGCTCGGGGACGTCGATCTTCTGGAAGCGCCGCACCAGGGCGCGGTCCTTCTCGAAGAACTGGCGATACTCTTTGTAGGTGGTCGAGCCGATGCAGCGCATGCCGCCGGAAGCCAGAGCGGGCTTGAGGAGGTTCGAGGCATCGAGCGCACCGCCGGAGGTGGCGCCGGCGCCAATCACGGTGTGGATCTCGTCGATGAACAAGATCGCGTCCGGGTGCTTTTCTAGCTCCTTCATGACCGCCTTGAGGCGCTCCTCGAAGTCGCCGCGGTAGCGCGTGCCGGCGAGCAGCGAGCCCATGTCGAGCGCGTAGATGGTGGCGTTCTGCAGCACTTCGGGAACGTCGTTCTCGACGATCTTGCGCGCCAGACCTTCCGCAATCGCGGTTTTGCCGACACCGGCGTCTCCGACAAAAATCGGGTTGTTCTTCGAGCGGCGGCAGAGCACCTGAATGGTGCGGCGGAGCTCAGCATCGCGGCCGATCAGCGGGTCGATCTTGCCGGCCTTGGCCTTGGCATTGAGGTCGACGCAGAAATCGGCGAGCGCCGAACTCTGGCCACCCTGCCGTTCGCCATCCTCGCCAGGCGCACCGCCGGCCGGTGTCTCAGCGCCGCGCACCGGGCGTGACTCGTTAGGCCCGGACTTGGTGATGCCGTGCGAGATGAAATTGACGGCGTCGAGCCGGCTCATGTCCTGCTGCTCGAGGAAGTAAGCCGCGTGGCTCTCGCGCTCGGCAAAGATGGCGACGAGCACGTTGGCCCCGGTCACTTCTTCCTTGCCCGAAGACTGCACATGGATCACGGCGCGCTGGATGACGCGCTGGAAAGCGGCGGTCGGTCGCGCATCCTGCCCGTTGGGTACGACCAGGCTATCGAGTTCTTCATTGATGAAGTCCTCGAGATCGCCCTTGAGCGCCTCGACATCGACGTCGCAGCCGGTGAGCACCGCGATGGTGTCGCGATCATCGGTCAGCGCCAGGAGAAGATGTTCAAGCGTGGCGAACTCGTGGGCGCGCTCTCGCGCGAGGTTCATGGCCTGGTGAAGTGCCTTCTCGAGTCCGCGGGAAAATGAGGGCATGGTCGCTATCCTATTGTTTTTCCATCACGCATTGCAGCGGGTGCTGATTTTTGCGTGCCGTGTCCATCACGCGCGTGACCTTGGTTTCGGCCACCTCGAATGGATAGATACCGCACTCACCGACCCCCTTCTGGTGAACGTGCAGCATGATGCGCATGGCGTCTTCGCGGGTCTTGTTGAAGACGTCCTGCAGAATGAGAACGACGAACTCCATCGGCGTGTAGTCGTCGTTCAGAAGCAGAACCCGATAGAGGCTCGGCTTTTTGGTCTTGGGCTTGGTCCGGGTGATGGTCCCGGTATCTCCCTTGGACCCGTCGCGATCATTGCCGCCGTCGCCTGCGCCAAGGTGCAGCCTCCAGCCAACAATCTGTCCGGGATCCATCGTCGCCGCCGCCGCAACGCTCATGGCTTGGCTTTCTCTATGGTCAAAACGAAGCAGCATGGTGAGGTCAGTATGTAGGCAAAAGCGGGCCGCTGTTAAGGGCCAATACGCCGCAAAGTTCTACCCAGATGGGCAGGTCGCGGCGTTGTGAACCGCATTGGCGAAATCGATCGCATTTTACGGAATGGTAACGGCGCTCCTCTAGCGTGGCCGCTTGGATGGGCTGTCGGGTGGTTGGGGAACCCTCACAGCCTGGCTCTTGTAAGTGTTGCGTACGGGGCGTGTGCCGACCCGGTAAGCGTTGGAGTACTTGGGTGTTTTCCCAATTGATCGATTTTGTCTCGCGCCTGTTGCCGGTGCGCCTCGCCCTTGCTCTGCTGGTCTGCCTTGCGGTCGCCATACCGGCCAGCGCCAATGCTGCCTCGGTTCCCCGCAAGTTTGCCGGCATCGTCGTCGACGCGAAGTCAGGCAAGGTCCTCTACGAAAGTGCCGCCGATGCTGCGCGCTATCCGGCCTCGGTCACCAAGGTGATGACCCTCTACGTGCTCTTCCAGGAGCTCGCAGCGGGCAACATAAAGCTCTCCGACAAGATGACGGTCAGCAAGTACGCAGCCAAGGCAGTGCCTACCAAGCTCGGCCTCAAGGCAGGCTCCAAGATCACCGTCGAAAACGCCATCAAGGCGCTGGTCACCATTTCAGCCAACGACATGTCACGCGTCATTGCCGAGCACATCTCTGGCAGTGAAAGCAAATTCGCCGAACGAATGACCGCTACGGCCCGCGCTTTGGGCATGAGCCGGACAACCTATCGCAATGCCTCGGGCCTGCCCGATGCGCGGCAGGTCACGACCGTGCGTGACCAGGCAATCCTGGGCATTGCTGTGTATCAGCACTTCCCGGACTATTACGAATATTTCCAGACCCGCAGCTTCTCATATGGCAAGCGGACGTACGGCAACCACAACCGGCTGCTGGGCTCGAACGGCGTGGACGGTATCAAGACCGGCTATACCAACGCTTCCGGCTTCAACCTGCTGACTGCAGCCCGCACCGGCGGTCGCCATATCGTGGTGGTCGGCTTTGGTTTCGACAAGAGCGGGTCGCGCGACGCCAAGGTGCGCGAGCTGGTCAAAAAGTACCTGCCCAAGAGTCGCAGCGGTGGATATCTCAATGTCGCGCTGATCCCGCAGCCAGGCCGCAAGGGCGCAACCGTGCAGGTGGCGAGTACCGACCCTGTGCCGGTCACCCCGATGCCCTATCCCGCCTGGCGCATCAGCGGGCAGACGAACATTCAAGTGGCCGAGATCGCGCCTGCTGAGGTCGAGGCCGAAATTACTACGGCTAGCCTGGCACCCGTGCCGGCTGCCCGCCCCGCCGATATCGGCATTCAGGCCAGTCGGCCGGTCAAGGCTACCGCGGCCATCAGCCAGGCCGTCCCCACCCAGCGCGACCGTCCCCTTGACGTGATCGGCGCCTGGCTGAGCGATACTTTCCAGCTCGGCGCCGAACCGGCGCCACTGGGGCAGACCTCGCCATCAGCGCCGTTGCTGCCGCCGGTCGGGATCGGCGATGCGGGTGAACCCATCGACCTGATGACCTCGGGCAGTGTCTCGGGGACCCAGCAGGTTGCCTCGCTCGAGCCGCAGCCGATGCCGGAACCGATCGAGGTGCAAGCTGCAGCTCCGGCTCCGGCCAGTGGCTGGATCGTTCAGGTTGGCGCGGCCCCGAGCGAAGCGGGTGCAAGCACTCTGCTCAGCGGCGCAGCGGCCAACGTTGCCGCACTGGGCAGCATGAAATCCTATGTCGAACGCTTCGAGAAGAACGGTCAGGTCTTCTATCGCGCCCGCTTCACCGGCTTTGCCGGGCGGGACGATGCGACGGCAATGTGCAACGAGCTCAAGAAAGCAAAAATGAGCTGCCTGGCAATGCAAAGCTAAAGAGCAGCCGCTTCAGGGAAGCGCGTTTGTGGCCTGTGTTTGGAGTAGCCCAAATGAGCGATACGTCTAACCTGTCGGAGCTGGCCCGGTTCATTGGCCAATCCGACCTTAACTCGGCAGATCCGGCGGTGCGGCAGCGCACCATGAGCGCCATTGCGGCCCGGATCATGCCCAAGCGGCGCACCGTCAGCGACCTGCTTGGAGCCGTGCTGGCGCTGTCGGCACGCACCCGTCGCATGGTGCTGCCCAAGGTTGCCATCGATATCGAAGTGTTTGCGCCTGGCGGCGGTCGCGCCGTCGTCGTCCGCCTGCCGCAGCAGGCCTGAACGGCCGAGACCGGCGCCTCAGGCGCCGCTCGTTTGCGCGCTTCAGTGCAGACCAGTATCAAGACCTAAGGGGCGCCCCCAGCATAGGGCACGGGTCAGGCGAGACGCCGCTGTGAGATGGGCCGAGGGTCGATCATCGGTCCGCGCAGCGCAGTCGGCCCGGCAACCACCACCTGGTTCCGCCCTCGTGCCTTGGCCTCGTAAAGGGCAGCGTCGGCATACTCGAGCAGGGCATCGAGGTGAACTCGACCACTTTCGCTCATGGCCAGCCCGATACTGACTGTCGTACCCACCGAGAGGCCGCGAACATCCGTGCGGCTGAGGGCAAAGCTTTCGCGAATCCGCTCGGCGACGCTGAGCGCTTGCGTCAGCTCGGTGTCGGGTAGCAGGATGCAGAACTCTTCGCCGCCAAGCCGGAAAAGCTGGTCACTCGGACGGGTTCGGGACTCGGCCACCTGCGCAAAGCCCGTCAGTACCCGATCGCCGACCTCATGACCGAAGCGGTCGTTAACCTGCTTGAACTTGTCCAGGTCGAGCACCAGCAGCGCCATGGGCTGTTGGGCCGGCCGCCGCGCCATGCGTTCGGCCGCGCCCATGAAGGCCCGCCGATTCATCAGGCCGGTCAAAGGATCGAGCAAGGCGAAGTTGCGCTGCTCAGCTTCGCGACGCTCCTTGGTGAGCGAGACCATCAGCATGGCGAAGGCGCCGACATGGCCAAGCACGACCAGATTTACAAAACCGAGGAAGGTCGAGGCCATCGGTGTGTCGCCCATCGGGAACGGTAGATAGCCGGTGAGTGGGATGCGGATGGCGAGCAGGATCGAAAAGGAGGTGAGCACGAAGCTGGCCGCACGATGCGACGGCAGTTTTTCGGCTGCGCCACCTCGGAGCTCGAGCGCCGTCAGCACAGAGAAGACGCCGATGGTGATCGTGGCAATGACGATGCGCAGGGTCGTGAGTTCCATGTAGCCGGGGATGGCGCAAAGGACCATCCATAGAGCTGCAGGGAGGAGAACCGATGGTAGGTTCGGGCGCTTGTCTACAAAGACGCGCGCGCCCTGCCAGACCATGCTGAAAGCCATGAACAGCAGCGCGTTCGCGAGGCCGATGCTGATCCAGTCAGCGATCAAGCCGCGGGCGACGAACAGAGCTATCCCTGCCGCACCAAGGACAAAGGGCCCCGTCCACCAGGCAAGCCATGTCGCCTGCCGGTCCTGCAGCCAGAAGAAGAAGAAGCCGCCGCCAAACATAAGGGTGGCTGCAACTGCTCCGACCATGATGGTGAAGTTGTCGATATACACGTGCGGTGATCTCTGCGTCCGCCGTGCAGGCTAGAGCCGATGCGTTTCCGATGTTTAAAGAGACGAGCAGAAACAACGGCCGAAGACAGTATTTTTACATGCGGGGTGTGCAGGAAATCTTGGGCTATGCAGTTCGTCGCATCCAGCCGCAGCCCTAGGCGTCTATTCGCCGGCCATGTGCTCGAAGCGCGGCGGCTCGGCTTCCGACTTCGACCAAGCGGCCATCGCAGCGCGGCGGGCCTCGGCGCGTTCGCTGATCGGCAGTTGCAGCGCGTCGCAGAGCTGGCGGTATTCCTGCCGCGCGCTGATATGGGACATGGACGGCAGACCGCCGAGCAGGTCCTCATCGAGGGGATCGAACACGGTCATGCCGGTGGGAAAGAGCGAGCGGAAGATGACGCGCTCGGCAATGCCCTCGGCGACACGGCAGCCAAGTCGCACGGCGATCTTTTCGAGTCCCGACTGGACCAGCCTCATGTTGCGCGACGACAGCATGGAGATACGATTGCGGACCAGCACCCAGTCGATGGTCTGTCCGTCGATCGAGAGGCGCTCGGTGCGGGCGCGCTGCACCAGCCGCGCATAGTGGCTCATCTCGCGCGGCTCGCCTGTCACGGGGTCTACATGGGCCATGACGTCGAGGTCGATGACGCTGTCGTTGAGCGGGGTGATCAGGGTGTCGGCCAGTGAGTGAGCCAGCCGAGTCAGGTGCGTATCGAAACCGGGGGTGTCGACGATGAGGAAGTCTGCCTTGCCCTCGACCTCGATCACCGCCTGGCGGAACAGATCGAACTCGAGTCGCTGGTTTTCCTTGATCGAATCCGAGCGGGTCAGTGGCAGGTGATAGTGGGTCGTATGCGGCACCTGCAGGTCACGTGCCTGCGCCCAGTTGCGGCGGTTCTTGACGTAGTTGGTAAAGGTCTGCTGGCGGCTGTCGACGTCGATCGAGGCGACCCTGAAGCCCTGGTAGAGGAGATAGATGGCGAGGTGGAACGCTGTCGTGGATTTCCCCGAACCGCCCTTCTCATTGCCTACGACAATGACGTGCGTCCCGGTGCGGTTCATCAGTTGCTCCAAAAATCCCTCAGAACCCCGAAGGAGACGCTAGATCGGATTCGGTTCTGTAGTGCCCAGCCAACTGTGCTGAAAAGCGTGATTTGGTTCAAGGGGTAGATTGCTGCCGACCAGTAACGGATTGATGACGCTTCACAGAAGGCCGAGACGGGCGAGCTCCTCGGCGATCTCCACCGAACCGCCGGAGTGACGGCCACCGCCGCCGTCGAGATCAGGCGGCGCTTCCTTGGGGTCAAGATAGCGCCAGCCCTGGAAGGCCGACTTGGGTCGCGGCACGGTGCGGATCAGGTCGGGTGCCATGATGATGTCGCAGCAGGCCAGTCCATTCTGGTCAATCGCAGGTGCAAGCCGCTGGATCGGCTGCCGGCAGCGCAAGACGCCGGCAATGACCCAGTAGATGGAGCCCTGCCCCTCGATCTCTTCCCGACGCTTTGGCATGGTCCGCGTGCGGTGAACGTGCACGTCTTCGCCATAGTCGGCGCCCCACCAATGGGCCCGCTCGCTCCGATAGCTCTCGAGCTCTTCGAGCGTCGCAACGCCGACGCAGAGCTTGATCATATGCATCATGAAAAGTCGGTCACCGGCTTCAGGCCCTGGGCGTAGTCGATCTCGTCGCGCTGCACGACCCAGGTCTCTTTCCGGGCATCCGCCAGCAGTTGCTGGAAGGCCGGCAAGGCATAGATGGCCTCGACATACTCTGCCGCGACGTCCGAGGTCGGCAGCTCATAGGTGCGGATGCGCGAGGCGAGCGGCGCGAACATGGCGTCGGCTGCGCTGAACTGCTCGAACAGGTACGGACCGCCGGACTTCTGCAGCAGGTCGCCCCAAAGGTGCTCGACGCGCTTGAGATCGCCAGCGACTGCGTCAAGGTCGATGCGGTTGGGATAGGACGCCTTGAGATTAACCGGCGCGAGGTTGCGCAGGGACGAGAAGCCCGCGTGCATTTCGGCAGCAGCCGAGCGCGCCACGGCCCGCTGCTTGCGGTCGGCCGGCCAGATCTTCTTGTGCGGAAACCGCTCAGCCAGATACTCGATGATGGCGATGGTTTCGTAGACCACCACGTCGCCGTCGATCAGGACCGGCACCTTGCCCGAGGGCGAGACCTTGCGCAGATTTTCGCGCCAACCCTCGCCGCTGAGCATCACCACCTGCTCGTCGAACGGAATTGCGAAGTGCGTGAGCACCAGCCAGGGCCGGATCGACCAGCTCGAATAGTTCTTGTTGCCGATGATCAGTTTCATGGGGTGCTCCTTAAATCGTCCGTTCGGGCAAAAGGAAGGGCGCCGAGTGGCCCGGCGCCCTTCCCCAAATCTTGTTCTGTCGTCGGACCTACTGGTCCAGAGTGTTCATTTGATACGGGCGCTAGGCGCCGGCCACGACAGAAAATACGAGCGACATTGCCAGCAGGCAGATCAGTGTCCAGGACACCGTCGGCACTGCGGATTTCCACCATGCGGCAGTGTTTGACTGGTTCCGCATCGATGCTCCTTTCGCCGTTTGTCGTCGGTCCGCCACCGCCGCTGCGGACGTAAGAACCGACGACCGAAGATTAACTCTCCGTTAGGGAATTAGCAATGTGACGGAACTGCCACAGTGGAAAAGCACCTCATCGAGAAGGTTGGCGACACAGCCAGGCGCCTAGAAAAAGCCGAACCAGATGGCTGCCAGGCCAAGAAAGGCAAAGAAGCCGACCACGTCGGTGACCGTCGTGACAAAAACCGACGAAGCGATCGCCGGATCGATCTTGAGCTTGTTGAGCCCTAGGGGCAGCAGCACACCCGCCGTGCCGGCGGCGATCATGTTGACCACCATGGCCAAGCCGATGACTATTCCCAAGCCCGGATTGGCAAAGCGCAGCGCGGTCACAGCGCCAATAAGCACGGCGAAGATCGCACCGTTGATAACGCCGACCGACATTTCGCGCAGGATCAATCGGCCCATGCGGCGGCGGTCCAGCTCGCGCAGCGCCAGGGCACGGACGGTAATGGTCATGGTCTGGGTGCCGGCATTGCCGCCCATCGAGGCGACGATCGGCATCAGCACGGCCAGCGCCACCATCTGCTCGATGGTCGCGTCAAAGAGCCCGATCACGAGTGAGGCAAGCACCGCGGTGACCAGATTGACCACCAGCCAGGTGGCGCGGCTTCGGACAGCCTGGAAGACATTGTCCGAGATTTCCTCGTCGCCGACGCCAGCGAGCAGCTTGATGTCCTCGCTGGCCTCCTCGTGGATGACGTCGACCATGTCGTCGATGGTGAGGACACCAACCAGCCGGCGGTTCTCGTCCACCACGGCGACTTCGACGAGGTCATAGCGCTCGAAGAGGCGCGCTGCCTCCTCCTGGTCCTGCCCGGCCTCGACCTCGATGACGTTGGTGTTCATCAGCGCGTCGATCTTGACGTCCCGCCGGGTGCGCAGGAATTTGTCGAGCGGCAGCGTGCCCATCAGGCTGTAGCCCGGGTCGACCACATAGATCTGGAAGAACTCGTCGGGCAGATCCTGCTCTTCGCGGAGGTAGTCGATGGTCTGGCCGACCGTCCAGAACGGCGGGATCGCGATGAACTCGGTCTGCATCCGCCGGCCGGCGGACTCTTCGGGAAAGTCGAGACTGCGGCGCAGCGACAGACGCTCGAAGGCCGGGATCTGCGCGAGAATTTCTTCGCGGTCCGGCGCGTCGATGTCCTCGAGAATGTAGACGGCGTCGTCGCTGTCGATCCCCGATACGCCTCGCGCAATGTCCTCGTTGGAGAGCGCCTCCATGAGTTCGTTACGAACGGAGTCGTCGACCTCGGTGAGCGCGGTGAAGTCGAATTTTTCGCCCAGCAACCGCAGCAGTGTGACGCGCTCGTCGTGGTCGAGGGCCTCGATCACATCGCCGGTGTCCGAGACGTGCAGCGGCGCCATCATCTCGATGACTTCGGGGCCCTCATTGGCGGCAAGGAGAGCACGCAGGCGGTCGAGCCAGACCGAATTGAGATTACCCTCGGCCTCCCGCAACACATCGGCATCGGGGGGCAGCGGCGCATCCGGCGGGAAAGTTGGATCGTCGGTCATCACGGGCCCTTCAAACAGCGCCGGGCGGGGTCTCGGGCTGGTGTAGCCAATGGGCCACTGATGCGCCAGACTGGACCAGCGCTGGTAAAACTTTTGTTGAGGGAAGCAAGATGTCCGGGCGGCCGGCAGGCGCCTGAAAACAACAAAGCCACGGGTCTGACACCGTGGCTTACGTCGATCCCGAGGGGAGAATGGTGCGGTCGAAGAAGACTCGAACTTCCACGCCT
>JACDQI010000279.1 GCA_015657675.1 Devosia sp. | reverse complement strand
GAGGTCCCGTCGGGCATCAGCCCTTGCCCTGCGTGGCGCGGATGGCGGTACAGAGATTGGTCTTGCCCGAAAGGCACGACGCGCACTGCCGACACTCGGGCGTATAGAGCGGGATCACATGGTCGCCGACTTTGACCGACGTCACCCCGGCCCCGACTTCGACCACGACGCCGGCGCCCTCGTGCCCGAGGATCGAAGGAAAGAGGCCTTCCGGATCAGCGCCCGAGAGGGTGAATTCGTCGGTGTGACAGATGCCGGTCGCCCGGATCTCGATCATCACCTCGCCCGCCTTGGGGCCGTCGAGATCAACCTCGACGATTTCGAGGGGCTTTCCTGCGGCAAAGGCGACGGCGGCACGGCTCTTCATGGATCGGTCAGTCCCGGGGGGTTGATATCAGCCGAGTTGACCATTGCGGCGCCCGCAAGTCGAGGGTGCCGCCATCACAACCGCTCAAAGCGGCCGCGAGAACTTCGTCGGGCTGAGGAACTGGCTGACGATATTGGCAACGATCAGACCATCGGCCTCTGACGCCTTGCGGGCCGCCTGCCACTCCGGGTCAGCGAGAAAGGCGGCCCAGCGCTGTTCACGATCAGCCATCGACTGCCAGCGGATCATGTAGGTGAGATCATTGCTCGAAGTGCCCACTGCCGTCGTCCAGAACCCGGCCTGCTCGATGCCGTGCTTTTCCCAGATGCGCAGTGTGTCGGTCTCAAAGCGCTTGAGCAGAGCCGGCAGGCGTCCGGGCAGGCAGGTGTAGATGCGAAGCTCGTAGATCACAGCCATATCCATGGTTCGGGCAAATGAGTGCACCGGCAGCACACGTCTGCCGGCGCCAGGTGGGAGAGTGGCGACGCTTAGCGCGCGAACGGCACCGAGGCGGTCAGCACATCGCCCGACTCGTTGAACTCGACTTCGAAGTCGACGGTGATCGAGTCGCCGATCAGCATGATCTTGGAGCCGATACGGATATTGTTGCCGCCGCGGTCGACCTGCTTTTCCGAGAGGTCGAAAGCGATGGTGTCGCCCTTCTTCTGGCCGATGGCGATGCCGGTAAAGCCGGCATTCGAGCTCATCGCCGCCTGATAGCGCTGCGCCTTGTCGTCAAAGGCGATCGTACCGCTGACCGAGAGGTTCATGTCCACCAGCGTGCAGCGGCCTGCGTAGTTGATCTTGGACTGATTGCCCTTGGTCACCGCCAGACGACACCGGAACGATTCGGGCTTTTCGCCCCCCACCAGTTCGCCGGCGCCCTTCCAGTTGCCGACATAGGACGAAAGCAGCGCGAGCTCCTGCTCGCCTGCCTGCGCCGGAACCAAAGCCAGGCCAGACACCACTGCAGCAGCCAGCACCGCAGTCCGCAAAGCTTTATTCGTCATCAGACGCCCTCCAATGGCGTTTGTCGCATTTCCATCAGACCCGCATTCTGCAAGAACTGGTTGATGATTTCTGTGACTATTTGACTTGCCCCGCTCGCTCATACCAGAAATCTGGCGGTGACCGAAGAGGGCGCGTGCGTCCGTTTGTATCCAATGAGCATCTATTCGCTCAAAATACCGTCATAGGTTCTTCCAACCACAAGTTGCGACATGGCTACTGGTTCAACTGAGTTGCCTCCCACCCGCCGCCAAAGCGATGCGATCATCCGGGTTGTGGACATCAACTACACGCTCGAGATCGCCGACAAGCCGTTGCACATACTCAAGCAGGTGAACCTCTCGGTCGACCCGGCCGATGTGGTAGCGATCGTCGGCCCCTCCGGCAGTGGCAAGACCTCGCTGCTCATGTTGCTCGCTGGCCTTGAGCGTCCCACCTCTGGGAGCATTATGGTCGCCGGGCAAGACCTGGGCGGGCTGACCGAAGACCAGTTGGCGCTGTTCCGGCGCAAGACGCTCGGCATTGTCTTTCAGAGCTTTCACCTCATTCCATCGCTGACTGCGCTCGACAATGTCGGACTGGCGCTCGAAATCGCCGATCCGGACCTGCCCCTGCCTGAAGTGCGCAAAGCCGCTGCCGAGGCGCTCCGCGCCGTGGGTCTGGGCGACCGCCTCGACCACCGCCCTTCCGCCCTTTCGGGTGGCGAACAGCAGCGTGTCGGCCTCGCCCGCGCCATGATCGCCAAGCCCCGCCTGTTGCTGGCCGACGAACCCACCGGCAATCTCGACCAGGCAACCGGCGCCCGGGTGATTGAACTGATGTTCGACCTGGCCCGCAAACAGGGCACGGCCGTGGTGCTCATCACCCACGACCCCGGCCTCGCCGCGCGCGCTGATCACGTCTACACAATGACACAGGGCGAGCTGACCGAGACGGTCGCGGTGCCCGCCTGATGCGCGCCTTCCTCGCGGCCATCCGCGTCGGCCTCAAGGACATGCATGGCGGCCTCGGCCGCTTTGGTCTGCTGGTCGTCTGTCTCGCCGTTGGCACTGCGCTGATCGCCGGGGTGAGCTCGGTGGGCGCCAGCATCCGGCAGGCGGTGAACGAAAACGCCGCCGTCATCGTCGGCGGCGATATCGAACTCTCGCGTGCCGATCGCGGCGCCACCCCGGCCGAGCTCGACATCATGCGCGGCTTCGGCCGGCTCGCCACCGCCATCGACACCAATGTGCGCGCCGAAATGGGCGATCGCGACGCCTTTGTGGATCTCGTTGCCATCAACGAGACCTTCCCGCTGCTCGGCACTGTCGGCAGCACGGAGCTGCCGTCGGACGAGAACCCCTACAACTTTCTCGCCCCCCGCGATGGCATCCCCGGCGCGCTGGTCAGCGCCCTGATGCTCGACCAGCTGGGCATCAGGGTCGGCGACACGTTTGATCTCGGCGGTACACCGTTTCAGGCGCGCGGCATCCTGACCTCCATCCCCGACTCCGCGGTGCGCGGCTTCCGTCTTGGCCTGCCCGCCATGGTCACCATCGAAGGTCTCGGCGCCCTTTCGGACCGCACGTCACCCCTGCCCGGCCTCGGCACCTGGTTCCGCTACAAGATCGCACTGACCGAAGGCGACGCAGAAGCCGGCAAGGCCGCCATTTCCGAAGTGCTGGCCGATACCGGCTGGACCATCAAGTCGGCGCGGGACGGTCTCGGGCCGATGGTGCGCTACTATGACCTCTTCATGCGCTTTCTCGTCATCGTCGGTCTTGCCTCGCTGCTGATCGGCGGCGTCAGCGTGTGGACCGGCATCTCCGCCTACATCACGGAACGTGGCAACGTCATCGCCGTGCTGCGCTCGATGGGTGCTGGCCGCACCCGCATCTTCACCCATTTCGCCACCCAGGTGACGACGCTTGCCCTGGTAGGTGTCGGCATCGGTCTGGCTGTCGGTGCGAGCGTTGCGCTGCTGGCTTTGCCTGCTGTCGCCAAGGCCGTCGGCATCAGCCTCTCGCCAGCGCTGCACATCCAGCCGCTGGCCGTCGCGGCGGGCGTGGGCATGCTCACCGCCTTTGCCTTTTCCTACATTCCGTTGGTGCAGGCACAGAGCTTCAGCCCGGTACTGCTGTTCCGCTCAAAGGGTCTCGCCGCCCCGCCGGTCGATTGGCGCAAGCTCCTCTTTTCCGGCCGCGTCGTGCCGCTGGTGATTTCCGGCGTGCTGTTCTTCTGGCTGGCCGTGATCATGACCGACGATGTGCTGTTGGTCGCCGCCTTCGCTGCCGTCAGCGTCGTGGCCGTGATCCTCTTCCGGCTCGCGATCGTCGCCGGCAGCTGGGCGCTGACCCGCATGCCGGAAGCCAAGAACCGCACCCTGCGACACGCCCTGCGCGACATTGCAGGCCCCGGCTCGAACGCCCCCTCGGTTGTCGTCTCTGTGGCCATGGCACTCGCCATGCTGGTCGTGGTGCTGGCGCTCGAGGTGAACCTGCGCAACGAGTATCTCGGCGCTTCGGTGTTCGACGCTCCGACCCTGGTCGCCTCCGACCTTTTCGAAGACGAAGTCGAGACGCTCAAGACCGTCCAGGCGCAGGGCACCCAGATCACGGCTTTCACTTCCACACCAATGCTGCGCGGGTCGCTGCTCAGCATCAATGGCAAGTCGGTGAGCGAAATCCCCAGCAAGGGATCCGAGGCGCTGTTCCTGCTCGCCGGCGAAGTGCCCATGACCTATCGGCAGGAACTCCCCGCCTCGTCCAAGGTGGTGGAAGGTGATTGGTGGCCCGACGCCTATGCCGGTCCGCCGCTGGTGTCACTGCACCAGAGCCTCCGCAACGGGCTCGGCCTCAAGCTCGGCGACGAGGTGACCTTCGATGTCTTCGGCGACCCTGTCACCGCGAAGGTTGCGAACTTCCGCGACTACTCCTGGCAAGGCGGCATCGACTTCCTCGCCACCTTCTCGCCCGGCGTGCTCGAAGGCTATCCGTCGACCCTGCTGGGCGCCGTGACTGCGGCCAAGGACAGCGAGGATGCAGTCGAGCGCGAACTGGCGACCGCCCTGCCCGATGTGCGCTTCATCGCCATCGGCCAGACGCTCGAACTGATCACCAATGCACTGAGCCAGCTCTCGCTCGCCGCCTCACTGGTGGGCGGTCTCGCCGTCAGCAATGGCCTGCTCGTCCTCATCGGCAGCCTCGCCACCGGCCGCCGGCAGCGCCAGGCCGACGCGGTGATCACCAAGGTGCTGGGCGCCACCAAGTTCCAGGTCATCGCGGTGAACGTGCTGCACTTTGTCGTGCTCGCGACCTTCGCGGCCATTCTCGCGACGCCGCTCGGCATTGCCCTTGCCTGGGTGCTGACCCTGGTGATGCTGGACGTCGAGTTCACCCTTAATCCGCTGACCCTTGGCGCCGTCGATCTCGGTGCCATCGCCATTACGGGCCTGCTCGGCGCCACGACGATTTCGAAGGCCCTCTCGACCCGCCCAGCCTATCTGCTGCGCGAACCATAAAAGCTGAACGTCGGCCGACCGCCTCGACCGGCCGGCGTTCATCTTAAGGCCGATAGGCTCTCCCCATATTCAACTGGGGTAGTCTCAATGACCGTCAAACTTTTCAAGATCGTCACCAGTCGCGACGAGATCATCGTCGGCTTTTCCGAGGCCGATCTCGCCATCATCGGCAGCGCCGATGCAGCGAGCATCGGCCGCAAGCTGGTTGCCGACGGGTCCCTCGCCGCCTGGCAATATGCCGTCCGCCGCGCCGCCGATGGCACACTTGAACATGGGCCCCTGCACCAGATCAGCATGCTCGCGCACGACAGCCTTCGCATCGAACCCTATGCGAGCGCGCTGCCGGTGGTGGGGGCCTAAAGCGCGAACTTCGCGAAAAGGCCCGGTAGTCCAGAAACACCCTTGATAACGTCGGTCAGCGTTGCGAGGACCGCGTTGATGTCATTGATTTTCTTGGTCAGCTTGGTCAGTCGGGTCAAGCTTTCCCTGATCTCCGCGAGCCTTGCCTCTAGCGTCCTGGCGATGTCGGATTGCGCGATTTCGGCATCAGCCAATCGCAGGCCCAGCTTCTGGTGGTCCAGCCATGCCTTCGAAAGGAAGGCCAGGCCAGCCTCCGCCTGATCACGTTCGGCACTCGGGTTCTTGATGATCATCACGGCATCACTCGCCACCTTGAGCGCCAGGATGAGCACGTCATTGCCCACCTTCCATTCGCTAAGGGTGTTGAAGGGAGCGGAATTACTTGGCTTTGCCATCGGCCACCTTCAACGTTTGGACGGACTGTGCGATCGACGTGGCGGCTGTCGTCAGCTTGAGGAAATACGCGGCCATGTCGGCCGCAGACCCGCCCGATTTCGCGATCGCCGCCAACTGGCCATGAGCCTCGCCAAGTGCGAGAAAGCCGCTCTGGATGGCAGCCTGCCGCCGATAGTCGTCGAACGCCTTGAGAAACTCCTTCTGCTTGGCGCCGACCGCAGTCGATGCCGCCCCCGAGGCAACAGCCTTGGAAAGAGCAACGCGCGCCAACCGCATCTTTTCGAAAGCCCGCGCCAGCCCGATCCCACGGAGCTGCTCATCGGACCGCGCCAGTTGCAGGGTCGCTTCGCGCACGAACGGATCGGCAGCCACGATGATGCGGCGCAGGGCGTTGGCCCGCTCGTTCTCGAGATAGAGGTACCAACAGTGGCAGCGATATTGGCAACGGCGCTGAGTTGCGCGGTCGAGAAGGGGAGCTTCTGTTGCGCAACACTGCTGATCGCGCCACTCAGCCCGCCGACCCGGGTGGCGAGCAGCGCCAGCGAGGCCGAGAATGCTGTGCTGTCCTTGCTGAAATCGCCCGACAGCTGCACCAGGCCGTCCGCATAAGCCCCAAGCGAGGCAGCCAGTTCGACAGTGTTTGTGGCAGCAAACGGCGTTGGAACCTGATCGCCGCTTGCCGTCAGCACCACACAGGCCGCCGGTTCGTCGGTGTGATTGGCAAGGCCAAGGCAAGCACTCGAGTACGTGAGCTCGACACGCTCGTCCGCCAGCTCGGCGGCGATGTCCTTGGCTTCTTCCTCGGCATAAGCGGACAACTGAAGCTTCTGCGCCGCCACTGCATCGGCTGTCAGTTTGCCAAACCCACTTGCCTGCCCATTGAGCTTGCCGCTGGTGCAGCCCGCCAGCA
Source organism: Devosia sp. (assembly GCA_015657675.1). GTDB lineage: Bacteria > Pseudomonadota > Alphaproteobacteria > Rhizobiales > Devosiaceae > Devosia_A. Next base: position 8,471 of record JACDQI010000279.1, on the reverse strand, counting down.
CCACCACAAGCAGCGCCGCGATACTGAGCCCGCGCATCATTGCACCGCGAAGTCAGCGGCCTTGAGGAAGGCGAGGCCGTTCTGATACTGCGCGTCGGCAATCTTGAGCGTATCGTCCCGATCGAACAGTCCGCCGAGACTGCCTTTGACCACCAGCCGCAAAGACCGGTCCTGCTGACCCGCTCCGGCTTTCAGCGCACAGGTCACCACGGGATCCGGACCTGGCGCCTTGGCAAGGCAGGTCAAGACGTCCTGACCCTTGAGCCGCCTGACCTTGTAGAGCTCCACGAGGTCGGTCTTGTTCGGCTTGCTACCGGGCGCGGCGGACTTGCTCCAGGTCTTGATGACGAGCGTGGCGCCATCGGCACCAACCTCTTCAATAGTCAGTTCCAGCCGCCCACCATCGGGCAGAGTCGTTCCAATAACAGTAGACGCCATCGTCATCCCTCCACGACAACAGTCAATCTGAGGGTGTTTTACTTGACGGGTCGGCCGCAGCCACCTTGGGGTCACTACGGACGGGACGAGACAGTGCGGACCGTCACCAAGCCCCGCATTGCGAACAAAGCGGGAATATAGCCTACTGGCTGCCCCTGCCCCCGAACCGATTCGCCCGTGCTCGATACGCCCACTTATCTCGACAAGCTCAACCCCGAGCAGCGCCGCGCCGTCGAGCATGCCGGTGGGCCGCTGCTGGTGATTGCCGGGGCCGGCTCGGGCAAGACCAATACGCTCGCCCATCGCGTCGCCCATCTGGTGGTCAACGGCGCCGACCCGCGCCGCATCCTGCTGATGACCTTTTCCCGTCGCGCCGCGGCCGAGATGACGCGCCGGGTCGAGCGAATCGCCGGCCAGGTGATGGGCACCAGTTCCGGCGCCGTCGCCGAAGCGCTGACCTGGTCGGGCACGTTTCACGGCATCGGCGCACGACTGCTGCGCGAGTTCTCTCAGCAGATCGGTCTCGATCCGGCATTCACCATCCACGACCGCGAGGACTCAGCCGATCTCATCAACCTGCTGCGGCATGAACTCGGCTTTTCCGAAACCAAGACGCGTTTTCCGGCCAAGAGCACCTGCCTTGCCATCTACTCGCGCGTCGTAAATGCCGAGGCCGATCTCGACGAGGTGCTGAAGACCAACTTCCCCTGGGTCGCTACCTGGGGGCCGTCGCTGCGCGATCTTTTCGGCGCCTATGTCGAGGCCAAGCAGCGCCAGAACGTGCTCGATTACGACGACCTGCTGCTGTACTGGGCCGCTATGATGAAGGCTGAGCCGATCGCCCAGGTGCTCGGCGAGCGGTTCGACCACGTGCTGGTCGACGAGTATCAGGACACCAACCGGCTGCAGTCCTCGGTGCTGCTCGCGCTAAAGCCGAAGGGCGAGGGCCTTACCGTGGTGGGCGATGATGCCCAGTCGATCTATTCGTTCCGCGCCGCCACGGTGCGCAACATCCTCGACTTCCCGCAGAGCTTTTCGCCAGCCGCGCAGATCGTCACGCTCGACCGCAACTACCGTTCCACCCAGCCGATCCTGAGCGCCGCCAATGCGGTCATCGGCGAGGCGCGCGAGCGCTTCACCAAGAACCTCTGGACCGAGCGCCTCTCTGACGACAAGCCGCAGCTTGTCACTGTGCGCGACGAGACAGACCAAGCAAAATACGTGGTCGAAAAAGTGCTCGCCGGTCGCGAAGGCGGCTGGCAGCTGAAACAGCAGGCGGTGCTCTTCCGATCGTCGAGCCATTCAGGCGCGCTGGAGATCGAGCTGACGCGCCGAAACATCCCCTTCGTGAAGTTCGGCGGCCTGAAATTCCTCGACGCCGCGCACGTCAAGGACCTGATGGCGCTGCTGCGCTTTGTTGAGAACCCGCGCGACCGCGTTGCCGGCTTCCGCATCCTCAACCTGTTGCCCGGCATCGGCCCAGGTTCGGCCAGCAAGGTGCTCGACGCCATGGCTGCGGCGCCTGCCCCGATCCAGCAACTGCTCGATACCCCATCGCCGCCGCGTGCCACCGAGAACTGGCCCGGCCTTGTCGAGGTCATCGATCAGCTCTCCGGCAAGCGCGTCGGCTGGCCCGCCGAACTGGAGCACGCCCGCGCCTGGTACGAGCCGCTGATGGACAATGTCTATGACGACGCCGAAGCACGGAAGGCCGACCTGGCGCAACTGCTCGCCATCGCTGCTGGCTATCCCAGCCGCGAACGTTTCCTCACCGAGCTGACGCTCGACCCGCCCGACGCCACCTCGGACCAGTCCGGCGTGCCGCTGCTCGACGAGGACTATCTGATCCTCTCCACCATCCATTCGGCCAAGGGTCAGGAGTGGAAGGCCGTGCACGTCCTCAACGTCACCGATGGCGGCATTCCGTCGGACCTCGGTACCGGCTCCACAGCCGAGCTCGAGGAAGAGCGGCGCCTGCTTTACGTCGCCATGACGCGCGCCCGCGACGAGTTGCACCTCATCGTGCCGCAGCGCTTCTTCGTCCCGCAGCAGCAGAGCCATGGCGACCGCCATGTCTACGCGCAGCGCAGCCGCTTCATCACCAAGGCCATGCTGCCGCTGTTCGACGACGGCATGTGGCCGCCGCTCAAACCGCTCGATCCCGGCGCCATCGCGCCCAACATGCCCAAGGTCGATATCGGCGCCCAGCTGCGCGGCATGTGGCAGAAGTGAAAAAGCCGGTCGAGATCAGCCAGGCGGCAGCGCGCCGCATTTGGCTTCATGCGCAGCGGCTCAACACCCGCACCCCATTCGGCGACGGCCCGGAGGCGACGCGTCGCGCTGTCGAACATCTGGGCTACGTGCAGATCGATACCATCAACGTCATCGAGCGCTGCCACCACCACATCCTGTTCTCGCGCATCCCGGACTATCGCCGCTCCGACCTGATTGCCGCCCAGAGCGCCGACAAGTCCGTGTTTGAATACTGGACGCACGCGCTGAGCTATGTGCCGACCCGCGACCTGCCGTTCTATCTGCCGGCGATGAAGCAGCATCTGGCGGAGCCTTCGCAATGGTACGCCAATGCCGACCCGGCCGAGCTCGCCAAGGTCATGCGCCGCATCCGCAAGGAGGGGCCGATCTCCATCCGCGAGGTGGACGACGACGAGTTGCAGGAAAAGGACCATCTCTGGGCCTCGCGCAAACCGACCAAGAAGGTGCTGCAGCTCGGCTTTTACAATGGGCAACTCGCGATCAGCCAACGCCAGGGCATGCTCAAGTCCTACGAGCTGATGGATCGGCATTTCGGCTGGCCGCCGCGACCACGCCCTGCCACCGGACGGCAGATCGCCGAGCATCTGCTCGACCGTGCGTTGCGATCCCAGGGGCTGATCAGCGCCAGCTCGGTGATGTACCCAAAGCTACGCTTTTCGCCCGAAGTCCTGGCATCGGTCGAAGGCCGCATGCGCCGGAAATTGCTGGTGCCGGTTCGCGTCGAAGGCGACGAGACGGCCTACTGGGCCGAACCGGCGACCCTTGAAGCGCTCCCGGAGCCACTGCCGCTGACGCACATCCTTTCGCCCTTCGATCCGCTGATCATCCAGCGCAGGCGCACCGAGCGCCTGTTCGGCTACGACCACGTGTTCGAAGCCTATGTGCCGCGCGAGAAGCGCAAGTTCGGCTATTTCACCCTGCCCGTGCTGGTCGGCAACGACATCGTCGCTGCCCTCGATCTCAAGACCGACCGCGCCGCCGGAAAACTCCTGATCCAGGCCTGGCACTGGATCGGAATTGGCAATGCCGGGCAGCACAAGGCGGCAATAGAAGAAGAACTGGGGCGCTTTGAACGGTTCCAACTGGGGGAATAGTGCGCCTGTGTTAGGGCGTTCAAGCGAACAACTCTCAGTAGACCTCATCCTGAGCCTGTCGAAGGACGAGGTCGTGGCACCAGTGGTGCAGACCCATAGCCCTACGCGCGCAGCGCTACGGGCGTTCTTCGGCGGCAAAGGTCCACTGGACCTTTGCATAGGCGCCTCATCACGGTTCGACAGGCTCACCATGAGGGCTGAGAGTCGGGCGTTCTGTTCTTACTTCGCGCGCACTCGAAACCCGTACTCGTCCAGCACCAGTTCCGCCTGGGCAGCCGAAATCACTGCACCGCGAAACCGCGTCCGGTCGCGCAGCATGCTGAGGCCGCCCAGGTCCGCGCCGCGCAGGTCGGCATTCTGGAACTGCGCCCGCTCGATATTGGCCTCACGCAGGCTGGAGCGCTCGAACACCGCGTCACGGAAATCGCAATCGGAGAGATCCGCCATCGAAAAGTCGATGCCGACGAGCTTCTCCTTGCGGAACGTCATCTTCGGCATCCGCGCCGCCACCAGAAGGCAATCGACAAAACCGATGTCGAACGTATGCACCTGGGAAAAGTCGACGCCGGTAAGCTTGCTGGCGGTGAAACGGGTCGAGGTCAGCGTCGCCCCGTGAAAGCCGCCATTGTTGAAGTCGCAGTCTGAAAACGTCGCCTCTGTGCAGTTGCTGCCCGAAAAATCAGCCTTGGGACCACGGCAATGGCTGAACTTGGCAAACTCCAGCGTCGCGCCGGTGAACGCCGTTTCAGCCAGCGAGCAGCGCTCGAACACGAAGGACGAGAGGTCGAGCCCCTTGAGGTCGGCCTCGTCCAGCGTGCATTTGACGAGGTGCGCGCCTTCCCCGACAAAGGCTTCGAGGTCGGCGCGGCCGAGGGTTCTGTCGGAGAGACTCGGGAGAGATATGCTCATGGGCGGTTTCTAGCGCCCCCACCCGCAAATGCAAACGGCGCCCCTTGCGGAGCGCCGTTCACCTGAACTGTGTCGCCAGCAGCGTTGCCGCTTAGTTGAACCGGTAGCGGACGGAGCCGCGCAGCTCGTGGATGAAGGCGTCGTGCACGAAGATCGGGTCGGCCTTGGCGCTGTTGGTGAGCACCGGCAGGTAGAGGCCACGATAACCGAAATCGAGGACAGCTGGACCCGTGTCGTATGTCAGACCGGCCATGATCGCCCCCGCACCGGTGACGCCCGAACCAGTCGGATCGGGAACAGCCGAGAGATCGGCAATCTCGTAGGCAGCGAAGCCAAGGCCGGCGCCGACATAGGCACCGAAACCACCGCCGGCCGAACCACCTTCACTCAAACCGAAGTCATAATAGGCGTTGGCGAGTGCGACGGTACCGCGGATCTGATAGTCGACCGGAGGCGACGCGGCGCTCATACCACGATTGTAGAGATAGTCTACCGTCACGTCGGCCCGGAGACCGTCGCCGAATTCGTAACCGACACCGGCACCGAACGAGTAGCCATAGCCAGCCTTATCGAACTTGTACGGCCCGGTACCGCAGCAGATGATGTCGAAATCTTTCGCCCACATCAGATTGCCGGCAACGCTGCCGCGCAGATAGAAGCCGCCTTCGAGACCGTAGTCGACATCGGGAACTTCGATGTCAGGGTAGTAGGGCATGTCGGCCGCCATAGCGGGCGCGACGAACAGGGTGGAGACACCCATCACCATCAGAGCCAAGATTTTACGCATGAACCAATTCCTTTTGCCACGACGACACCAGTCGTTAGGAACGACTATGCACTCACTTTCTTAAAGCTGACTTAACCCTAACATTTAACCCTAATACCAAATGAAGAATTTCGAATACTTAACCGGTATTAGTAAAAGTTGACGGATGGTTACAGCCGCGCCTGGCCGTCGGCCGACGATCAGACCGCTTGCAGGCACGCCTGCTGCGCGCCAGATCGACGCGATGAGCGTCGGAAACGCCCGCGAAATTCTGCTGGTTGCTCGTGCCTTGCGCGTTGGGGCGCTACGCCACCTGGCGGATCGTAGTGGTGATCTCGGCCACCACGGCTTCTACCAGGCTCTGGTCGTCGCTCTCGGCCATCACGCGGATCACCGGCTCGGTGCCGGATTCGCGAATGACCAACCGGCCGGTCGTCCCCAGCCGCGCCTTGCTCTCGGCAATCACCTGCACCACCAGCTTGTGGTCGAGCGGCTTGCCGGACTTGTAGCGCACGCTCTCGAGCAGCTGCGGCACCTTCTCGAAGCGATGGCAGATCTCTGATACCGGCTTGCCCATCTGCTTGAGCACGGAGAGCAACTGCAGCCCGGCGACCAGGCCGTCGCCCGTGGTGGTGAAATCCGAGAGAATGATATGCCCCGACTGTTCGCCGCCGACATTAAAGCCCTTGGCGCGCATTGCTTCGAGCACGTAGCGGTCGCCGACCTGCGTGCGCTCGAGGCTGAGCCCGATATCGCCCAGATAGCGCTCGAGCCCGAGATTGCTCATCACCGTCGCAACGAGCCCGCCGCCCTGCAGCAGGCCGCGCTCATGCCAGGACTGGGCGATCACCGCCATGAACTGGTCGCCGTCGACCTCTTCGCCCTTTTCGTCGATGATGATGACCCGGTCCGCGTCACCGTCGAGCGCAATGCCGATATCGGCGCGCACTTCGCGCACCTTGGCACGGATGGCGTCGGTCGCGGTCGAGCCGACCTTGTCATTGATGTTAAAGCCGTCCGGCTCCGCGCCGATGGTGAAGACCTCCGCACCCAGTTCCCAGAGTGCGATCGGCGCCACCTTGTAGGCCGCGCCATTGGCGCAATCGAGCACCACGCGCAGGCCGGAGAGGTCGATATGCTTGGGGAGCGTGCGCTTGGCATACTCGATGTAGCGAGTGCGCGCTTCCTCGTCGCGATGCGCGCGGGCGATTTCACGGCCGGTCGAAAGGTACTTGCTCATGTCGCTGTCCATGAGCTTTTCGATGTCGGCCTCCACCGAATCCGAGAGCTTGTAGCCGTCGGGACGGAAGAGCTTGATGCCATTGTCTTCGAAGGGGTTGTGCGAGGCCGAGATCATCACGCCGAGATCAGCACGCAGCGACCGTGTCAGCATGGCCACAGCCGGCGTCGGCATGGGGCCCAGGAGGTAGACGTCCATGCCCACTGCCGTGAACCCGGCGGTCAGCGCGCTCTCGATCATATAGCCGGAGCGGCGCGTATCCTTGCCGATCACCACGCGATTGCGGTGCTCGCCGCGCACAAAGGTGATGCCAGCGGCCATGCCCACGCGCATTGCCAGTTCCGGCGTCAGCTTGCTGCCATTGGCCAGCCCACGCACGCCATCGGTGCCGAAGTATTTCCGTGCCATGAATCGGTCCCCTCAACTGTGCGGCGCACTATAGCGCCGCCGGCTCTCTCGCCAATCCCTTTAGCCAACGGGGGTTAATCGCCTATGTGGGCGGAAGGGTGGCGGACCGATACGCAGACCTTTGAGCCCTCATGGTGAGCTTGTCGAACCACGAGGGCGGGCAGCCCGAGCCATAGCCACGACCTCGTCCTTCGACAGGCTCAGGATGAGGTCTACGGATGGTTTCTCAACCTTCACAAAGCAAGCGCAAACAAAAAGGCCGCCCCGAGAGGCGGCCTTTGAACTTTATCAGGTACCCGGCGCCGGCTCGGGCGGAGCGTCCGGAGCGGGGCCGGTGCGCTTCTTGCCAGACTTGCCGGCCGACGGGACGCCCGAAGCCTTGGGCGTGCTGTCATTGTCGCTCTCGCGCACTGGCATCTGGCCGTCCATCAGGCCGCGGATTTCGTCGCCGGTCAGCGTCTCGTACTCGATCAGCGCCTTGGCGATGGTGTGCAGGTCATCAATGTTCTCGCGAATGACCTTCTGCGCCGTCTGGTAGCCCTCTTCGACGAAGCGCTTCACTTCGGCGTCGACCACCTGCTGGGTCTCGTCCGACATGTGCGTCTGACGCTGCATCATCGAGCGGCCGAGGAACACTTCGTCCTGGTTGTCGCCATAGAGCAGCGGGCCGAGCTTGTCGGACATGCCCCATTCGGTCGCCATGGCGCGGGCGAGGCCCGTCGCCATCTTGATGTCCGCCGAAGCACCCGAAGTCACCTTGTCGTAGCCGAAGATTTCTTCCTCGGCGACGCGGCCACCCATGGCGACAGCGAGGTCGGCATAGGCCTTGCGGCGGGTCAGCGACACCTGATCTCGCTCCGGAAGGCGCATCACCATGCCCAGCGCACGACCGCGCGGGATGATGGTCGCCTTATGGATCGGATCGGACGCGTCCATCTTGATGGCCAACAGAGCATGGCCGGCTTCGTGATAGGCGGTGAGGCGCTTGTCTTCCTCGGTCAGGCTGAGGGTGCGGCGCTCGGCGCCCATCATCAGCTTGTCCTTGGCGTCTTCGAACTCGGCCATGGTGACGAAGCGCTTGTTGCGACGCGCCGCCAGGAGGGCTCCTTCGTTGACGAGGTTCATCAGGTCCGCGCCGGAGAAACCGGGCGTACCGCGAGCCAGGACCTTGAGATCCACGTCGGGGGCCAGCGGCACCTTGCGGACGTGCACCTTGAGGATCTTTTCGCGACCCGACACGTCCGGATTGGGCACCACGACCTGGCGGTCGAAGCGACCCGGACGCAGCAGCGCCGGATCGAGCACGTCGGGACGGTTGGTGGCGGCGATAGGATGATGCCTT
>JACDQI010000278.1 GCA_015657675.1 Devosia sp. | reverse complement strand
CGCGCAGGTACATGCGTACCGGATCGTCGGTCCGGTCGGAACCTTCGCGGGTATTGGACTTGGAGGTGACGGCCGTGCCGGTGCGCTCGGCGACTTCGGTCGATTCTTCTTCGGCGGTGTCGGGCTCGGCCTCTTCGACCTCGTCCTCATCAACGACATTGATGCCCATGTCCGAGAACATGGCCATGATGTCTTCGATCTGGTCGGTCGAGACCTCCTCGGAGGGCATCACCGAGTTCAGTTCTTCATACGTCACGTAACCGCGCTTCTTGGCGGTCTTGATGAGCTTTTTGACGGCCGCATCAGAAAGGTCGAGCAGCGGGCTATCGGGAGCCTCGGCCGCTTGGCCGGCCTCCGGCTTCTCGGATTCTTTCTGCGTCTTGGTTGCTGCCTTGGTCGCCATCTAGCTCTTCGCTCCGGGGGGCCCGCCTGGATCGGGCCCCAGTACTCTTAAGTGGGCATGGCTCAATGCATCGTAAAGGCTGAACGGAGAGCTAGGTCTAGCTTTGCCGTCACGAGTCCGTCACTGGCGCATTTGGGGTGATTCGCCCATATGCGAAATCGCGCGTACCCGCCGCTTTCTCAAAAGCTGCGTGTCGCGCGTCCAGATAACGAACCAAAACCTTCGATCAATGCCTCTGTGCCATCGACGGTGGTAATCTGGTTCTGGATGTCCCGCAGCCTTTCGAAGGTTTCTTCGCTTGGGTCATCGCCCAGCGCCAGTTCGGCTGCCTTGAGAGCCCTATTTAGCTCAACCGATTTGTAATGCAAGGCCAGCGCATGCCTTAATCCGGTCTCGGCGTCGATTTCGGCGATCTCCGCCCCGCTCTGCCAGACCCCCTGCGCCCGCAAAACCTGCCGCATCCGCTCGATTGTCTCGCCAAAGCCGCGCGCCCCAAGCGCCGCCGACAGGTCCTCGCCGGTAATGTCGTGGTTACGCGTCACCAGCTCGAGCATCGAGGTGAGCACGCTCCGGGCCGCCGGGCTGCCGAACTCCAGCTCCGCCAGCGCTTCCATCCGGCTCTCCGCCAGTTGCGGATGGTTGATCAGCGCCACGATGATCGCCGCTTCCCGCGGCGTCGCCTCCGGCACCCGCCCCGGCTTCATCAGCCGCGAATTGCGCAGCGTGTCCGAAACCACCACCCGCGGCGTCCCCCTACCCCGCCCGGTCGCCCCGAACGAGCCGTAGCGCTCCTTGCTGTCGCGCTGCCGCCCTTCCCAGCGCGATTGCCGGCTGGGCTGGAAGAACGCCTGCAGTTTTTCATCGAACGCCTGGCTGTAGTGCCGCCTCACCGACGCATCGGCAATCGACTGCGCCCGCGCCCGCAACCGCGATTCCAGCGCCGCCCGCGCTTCCGGCGTCTCCGGCACCATACCGCCGGTTTCAAGACTCCAGACCACGTCCGACAGCGACCGCGCCCGGTCGATCACATCGGCAAACGCCACCCGTCCCTGCGCCTTGATCAGGTCGTCCGGATCGAGCCCCTCAGGCAGCGTCGCAATCTTCACCGTCCGGCCCGGCTGCAGCAGCGGCATGACAATGCCCGCCGCCCGTTCCGCTGCCCGCTGTCCCGCACTGTCGCCGTCAAAGCAGAGCACCGGCGTCTCGCTCATCCGCCAGAGCATGTTGACGTGATCCTCGGTCAGCGCCGTCCCCAGCGGCGCCACCGTGCCCTCGAACCCGGCCGACACCGCCGCGATCACGTCGAGATAGCCCTCGACAACGATCACCGGCTTGCCCGCCCGCGCCGCATCGCGCGCCATCTGCCCGTTGTAGAGTGTCAGCCGCTTATGAAAGAGCTCGGTTTCCGGCGAATTGAGGTACTTTGCCGGCACATCCGCGCTCATCGCCCGGCCGCCAAAGGCAATCACCTTGCCCCGCAGGTCCATGATCGGGAACATCACCCGGTTGCGGAACCGGTCATAGGTCAGCGGGTCGCCCTCGCGCTGCGCCACTAGCCCCGTATCGATCATTTCCTGCGCCGTGACGCCATTATTGGCGAGGTGTTCCTTCAGCCCATTGCGGCTATCCGGCGCAAAACCGATGCGGAACCGCGTCTGGCTCTGTGGCGTCACCCCACGCTCGTGCAGGTAGCCGCGCGCCCGTGCGCCGATATTGTGCGCCAGCGCCGCCTCGAAATAAGCCGTCGCCAGCTCCATCACGTCATAGAGCGAGCGCCGCGCCTCCTGGCGCTTTTCCTCCCGCTCGTCCCGCGCGGGCATCGGCACTCCGGCCATGTTGGCGAGCTTTTCCACGGCCTCGGGAAAGCTCATGCCGGCTTTTTCGGTGAGGAAGCGGAAATGGTCGCCCGTCACCCCGCAGCCGAAGCAATGGTAGATGCCTTTGCGGTCATCGGCATGAAAACTCGGGCTTTTTTCGCCGTGGAAGGGGCAGCAGGCCCAGTAATCCTGCTTTTGCGGCTGGCTTTTGCGCTTGTCCCAGATGACGTGCTCACCCACCACCTGCGAAATCGGCAGGCGGTTCCGGATCTCGTCAAGAAAACCCTCGGAAAAGCGCATCAGCCTTACCTAGGCGCTGCGGCCCGCGAAGTCATCAGCAGGCATCGCTTTCCACAGACTGGCAGTCTGCGACGGCTAGGCCGCCGCGCCCTTGCTCGACTGATAGAGCCGCCAGGCAATGGCAAAGAGCCCGACCGAAAAGAGGATCGCCAGCACCCCCGAAAGCGTCACCATCAGCAGCGCCCCGAATACCGGCGCCAGCAGCAGGGCCACGCCGAACAGCACATAGAGCCCGCCCGACAGCAGCACCGGCCAGATCCGCGCGTAATGTTCACGCTCGCGCAGGATGACGACGATCTCCATCACCCCCACGATGATCGCCTGGAACGCCAGGATGTAGATGAGGATCGTCGCCGAGAGCAGCGTCGCCAGCATCGGCGAGATCAGGATCAGCACACCGGTGATGATGGAAAGCCCGTTCCGCGCCACGTCGAACCAGAAATTGCCGGTCCGCGCCCCACCAAAGGTCAGGCTCCAGAGCCCCAGAACGCCATCGATCAGCAGCAATGCGCCACCCACGATCACCAGGGCCGTCAGCGCCTGCGCCGGCCAGATCACCGCATATATCCCGGCCAGCAGCATCAGCAGCCCGCGCAACCCTGTGATCGCCGCCCAGCGGCGCTTGGTATCGGATGAAATCGCCATGTCAGCCCCCTGTGTGAACGATACCACATCAAGCTAGTCCTCTGCGGTCGGACTTCCAAGCCCGACCTGCAGTGCCTTGCCAATCCAACCGGAAACTGGTCCCTTGCGGCCCCCCACCGGATTCTTCCTCATGCCTTTTGCCGTTTACGCCCTCGCGCTGGCTGCCTTTGCCATTGGCACGGCCGAGTTCATCATTTCAGGCATCCTGCCGCCCGTTGCGGCCGATCTGGGGGTCTCGATTTCCACGGCTGGGCTCCTCGTCAGCGCCTATGCCGTGGGGGTTGCCATCGGTGGGCCACTGCTGACCATCATCACCGCGCGCTTTTCCCAGCGCACCGTACTGATCGGCGTGATGGTCACCTTCTCTGTCGCCCAGGTCCTCTGCGCCCTGGCGCCCGATTACGGGCTGCTGCTGGTGGCGCGGCTGCTCTCCTCGATCGCCCATGGCGTGTTCTTTGGCGCCGGCAGCGTCGTCGTGGCCCAGCTCGTGCCGCTCGAGCGGCGCGGCAAGGCCTTTTCCCTGTTCGTCGGCGGCATCACCATTGCCAATCTGCTCGGTCTCCCCGCCGGTACCGCTATCGCAGTCGAATTCGGCTGGCGCATGAGTTTCTTCGCGGTGGCCGCGCTCGGCGTGATCGCCGCGCTCGTCATCATCTTCCGCCTGCCCCGCACGCAAAAGCACGATAACTCCAACGCCACGCTCGGCCAGCAATTCCGTGCCCTGCGCCACCAGCAGGTCTGGCTGAGCTACATCACCATCGCCATCGCGATGCTCGGCACCATGTGCTACGCGACCTACTCGGTCCCGCTGCTGCTGCAGGTGACGGGGCTCACCCCCGACATCGTCCCGCTTTACCTGCTTCTGGGCGGCGTCGGCTCGGTCATCGGTATATGGCTGGGCGGGGAAGCCACCGATTGGAAGCCGATGCCGGCGCTGATCGCTGTCCTGATGCTGCAGTCGGTCGTCTACTTCATCATGATTTTCACCATGCATGACGAAGTGGCCATGGCCGCGACAGTCTTCGTCAGCGGCATTTTTGGCTTTGCCTTCTCCACACCGCTGCAGAGCCGTATCGTCCACGCCGCCCGCGAAGCGCCCAACCTCGCCTCCGCCTTGATCTCCACCGCTTTCAACATCGGCATCGCTGCCGGCGCCTTTCTCGGCGCCCTGCTCCTCGACGCCGGTGTTTCTTATGCCGACCTCCCCGGCGTCGCCGTCGTCAGCGGCCTCGTCGCCGCCGGTACGGCATCGCTGTCCTGGTGGCTTGAGCGACGCTCGGAAGCGTTGGTCCCCGCTGCCTAGAAATACTCATCAATATCAACACACTGGATGTCATCCCTTGGCTCGGGTGAGCGCAACTGGTCGCATTATGCACCGTTGTCATCCCCGCGGAGGCGGGGATCCAGGGCCAAACTCACCGGCCGGCGCACCCGACCCTGGATTCCCGCCTGCGCGGGAATGACACCGAGTGACGAACCTCCGGTCTTCGATGTGGTGAGACACAGCCCTTATCCTCCCCCGCGGGCGGGGGAGGGGGACCGGCGCAGCCGGTGGAGGGGGCGCCGCGACCACAGAGTTGGCAGCTAACGCGCTAGATTATCGTCACACTCGGTGTCATCCCTGCGAAAGCAGGGATCCACCTCTCGG
>JACDQI010000277.1 GCA_015657675.1 Devosia sp. | reverse complement strand
CGGTGTCAGGACGGGTCGAAGGCGACGACCTCATCTTGAGGCCCTGCGCCCGGTCGGCAACGATCGAGCCGATATTGCCAGCGCCGATCAGGCCGAGCACCTTGTTGGTGACCTCGACGCCCATGAAGCGGTTCTTTTCCCACTTGCTGGCCTTGGTCGAGGCATCGGCCTCAGGCAGCTGGCGGGCCAGCGCGAACATCATGGCAATGGCATGCTCGGCCGTGGTGATCGAGTTGCCGAAGGGCGTGTTCATCACGATGATGCCCTTCTTGGTCGCGGCCGGAATGTCGACATTGTCGACGCCGATGCCGGCGCGACCGATGACCTTGAGATTGGTGGCGGCCGCGATGATCTTTTCCGTGACCTTGGTGGCCGAACGGATGGCGAGGCCATCATACTGGCCGATCACCTCGAGCAGCTTGTCCTTGTCCTTGCCGAGATCCGGCAGGTAGTCGACGTCGATATTGTTGTCCTTGAAGATCTGCACGGCAGTCTTCGACAGCTTGTCCGAAACGAGAACCTTGGGCATGTCGCCCTCCTGGATGAGACCGGCATGGCCGGTGAAAGCAAGAAAACCGAGTGCGTGGATCACCCCCTCCCGCCCTCCCCCCTCAAGGGGGAGGTGCAGACCGGTGGTTTTGGCTCGATCAAGCCAGTTCCACCGGCAGGACACCCTCCCCTTGATGGGGAGGGCTGGGGAGGGGTGAGGCAGCGCGCTCGAACTAAGCGGCGGCCTTGAGAGCGGCCTTTTCGGCGGCGAAGGCGAAGTCGAGCCAGGGCAACAGCGCGGCGAGGTCCGCGGTTTCCACCGTCGAGCCCGCCCAGATGCGCAGGCCGGTCGGGGCATCGCGATAGCCGCCGATGTCATAGGCGACGCCGGCCTTGTCGAGCCGGGAGACGATCGCCTTGGCAAATGCCGCCTGGGCATCATCAGAGAGCGCCGTCACCGCCGGATCCTTGATCACCAGACACACCGAGGTGTTGCTGCGCTCGGCCGGGTTCTTGGCGAGGAACGCCGCCCAGTCGGACTTGGCCACCCAGTCGCTCAACACCTTGAAGTTGGCGTCGGCACGGGCCTGCATGCCCTTGAGCCCGCCAACGGTCTTGCCCCACTCCATCGCATCGACCGCATCCTCGATGCAGATCATCGACACGGTGTTGATGGTAGCGCCTTCGAAGATGTCGGCCATCAGCTTGCCGCCCTTGGTGAGGCGGAAGATCTTGGGCAGCGGCCGGTCGGGCTTGAACGTCTCGAGCCGCTCCACGGCCCGGGGCGACAGGATGAGGATGCCGTGCGCGGCTTCCCCGCCCAGCGCCTTCTGCCAGGAGAAGGTGACGACATCGAGCTTCTGGAAATCGAGGTTCTGTGCAAACGCCGCCGAGGTGGCGTCGCAGATCGTGAGGCCCTTGCGATCAGCCGGGATCCAGTCGGCGTTCGGCACGCGGACGCCCGAGGTCGTGCCGTTCCAGGTGAACACCACGTCATTGTCGAAATTGACGGTCTTGAGGTCCGGCAACTCGCCATAGGGCGCGGTCAGGGTGCGGACGTTCTGCAGTTTGAGCTGCTTCTGCACATCAGTCACCCAGCCTTCGCCGAATGACTCCCAGGCCAGCATGTCGACGCCGCGGCGCCCAGCATCGACCACATCGCCATCTCCACCGCGCCCGTATCGGACGCCGGCACGATGCCGATCAGGTAGTCGGCCGGCACTTCGAGCAGTTCGCGGGTGAGCGCGATAGCCTTCTCGATCCGGGCTTTGGCCGGCTTGGCACGGTGCGAGCGGCCAACCAGCGCGTTGGCAAGCGCATTCACCGTCCAACCGGGACGTTTGGCACAGGGGCCCGACGAAAAATTCGGATTGGCCGGTTTTACCGCCGGCGCGGTCAGGGGCATATCAGCCATGGCGACCCTCCCAGGTCGAAAGCCTCACGTTAGGGTGAGGTGTCCTGGGACGGGCAGATACTCCCGCGCGGGGCCGGCCGTCAATGGGGAGAGTAATGAGACTTTTAGGCAAGCGCTCCCGGCCGAGCGGGAGCTAGTGCATCACGCCGCTGGCCGAGACGTTTGGTACCGGACCGCTCCACAGCCGGCGCGGCGCGCCACTGGCGTCATCCTTGACCCAGAGTTCGTTCTGCCGCTCGGCATCGTTGAGGGTCCGGGCCAGCCGGGTGCCGTCGAGAATGGCCTCTTCCTTGGTCCGAAACGGTCCGTGCGACTTGCCTTCGCAGTCTACGAACCAGGATCCCTTGACCTCGATGACGATGAACCACCGTGATTTATGCATGAACGTCCGCCTCCGCCGCACGCCCATACTTTGCCGATTCGGCAAGAGCGTGTGGCGGGAGTCAGCAATGCACACAGCTTTCGCTAGAACAGCACCACCGAGCGGATGCTCTCGCCGGCATGCATCAGGTCGAAGCCGGCGTTGATGTCCTCAAGCCGCAGGGTGTGGGTGACCATGGCGTCGATCTCGATCTTGCCGCCCATGTACCAGTCGACGATCTTGGGCACGTCGGTGCGGCCCTTGGCGCCGCCGAATGCCGTACCCATCCAGGTGCGGCCGGTGACCAGCTGGAACGGCCGGGTGGAGATTTCCTGGCCGGCGCCGCCACTCCGATCACCACGGACTTGCCCCAGCCGCGATGGCTGGCCTCCAGCGCCTGCCGCATCACCTTGGTGTTGCCGGTGCAGTCGAACGTGTAGTCGGCGCCCCCGATCTGGTCGATGCCGCGCTTGGTGAGATTGACCAGATACGGCACCAGATCGCCCTCGACTTCGGTCGGGTTTACGAAATGCGTCATGCCGAAGCGCTCGCCCCAGGCTTTCTTGGCCGGATTGAGATCGACCCCGATGATCATGTCGGCGCCGGCAAGGCGCAGTCCCTGAATGACATTGAGCCCGATGCCGCCCAGACCGAAGACGATAGCGGTCGACCCGATCTCAACCTTGGCGGTGTTGATCACAGCGCCGATGCCGGTGGTGACGCCGCAACCGACATAGAAGACTTTGTCGAATGGCGCCTTGGGATCGATCTTGGCGACGGCAATCTCGGGTAGCACGGTGTAGTTCGAAAAGGTCGAGCAGCCATGTAGTGGTAGATCAGGCTGGCCCTTGTAGGAGAACCGTGAGGTCCCGTCGGGCATCAGCCCCTTGCCCTGCG
>JACDQI010000276.1 GCA_015657675.1 Devosia sp. | reverse complement strand
CGTCTGGCCAAGCGGCGAGAGCACCACATAGGTCGAGGCATCGCCCGATATAGACCTGCCCCTGCACGCCCATGGAGAACTGCCGCGCCTGGAACACCAGGCTGAAGGCCAGCCCGGTGATGGTCAGCTTGGCGATATCGTCGACCCAGAGGCCAATGGTGCGCACCTTGGCGGCAGGCGCCGTCAAGAGCTGCGTGAGCGCATCAAGCGGCGCCTTCGAGGTGAGAAAGACGATGACTGTGGTGACCAGCATGGCCACCAGCAGCGCGCCGACATTGCGGAACAGTTCGCGGCGGAAGGCGACCCAGCGTTGCGGTTTGACGATCGGGGCGCTGCTCATTTGAGGGCCGCTTTCATTTCTTCGGGAGTCTGGGTCTTGAGGCCGAGCATGTATGTGCCCAGCGTTTCCGGACTGAGATCGGGATGGTTGACGAAGGCCGCGACGATGCGGCCGCGATAAAACACCAGCAGCCGGTCCGACAGCGCCATCAACTCGGAAAGGTCCGCCGACGACAGCAGCACGGCCGTACCGGCGTCGCGCGCATCGGTGATGGTGCGCCAGATGAACTGAGTGGCGCCGAGGTCAACACCGCGCGTCGGCTGGTTGACGAGCAGCAGCTTGGGCTGCTCGGCCAATTCGCGTGCCACGACGACCTTCTGCATGTTGCCGCCTGAGACGCGTCCCACCGCAAGGCGGCCGCGACGCGGATGGAGAATTTTTCGATCAGCTTGATTGCCTCAGCCTTGATCGCCTTGAGATCGAGCAGGCCGTTGCGCACATAGCGCCTGTCGTTGAGGCGGGTAGCGACGATGTTCTCAGCCACCGTGGCACCGGTGGCGAGGCCATCGGACAGTCGATCGGGCGGAATGCTGGCAAGGCCACGGGCACGGCGCTCCAGCACCGACATATCGGCGATGTTCTCGTTGGCGATGGTGATCGTACCGCCAGCCGTGGAGCGCAGGCCGGAGATCGCTTCGAGCAGTTCGGACTGGCCGTTGCCCTCTACGCCGACGAGGCCGACGATCTCGCCGGCATGCACGCTGAGGTCGAGATCGGAAATGATGTCGGCGCCGCGCGAATTGACGACGCGCACGCCCTTGCACGAGGCAACGAGCTGGCTCTGGTCGGTATCCTTGCGGTCGACACGCAGCACCACCTCACGTCCCACCATCATGGCGGCAAGGCTATGCTCGGTGACGTCCTTGGTCTTGACCTGGCCAACCGTCTTCCCCTGCCGCATCACGGTGATCGCGTCCGAGATCTGCAGCACTTCGGGGAGCTTGTGAGCAATAAAGATCACCGTCTGCCCCTGCTCGACCAGCGAGCGGATGGCGACGAAGAGTTCCTGCACTTCCTGCGGCGCGAGGACGGCAGTGGGCTCGTCGAGGATCAGCACCCGCGCTTTGCGATAAAGCGACTTGAGGATTTCGACGCGCTGCTGCTGCCCCACCGGCAGGTTGCGCACCGGCTGAGTGGGATCGACCCCCAGCTTGAACTTGTCCGAGAGCGCCTGCACCTCGGCGATGGCCTTCTGCCGGTCAAAGCGGATGCCCGTCCGGGGCTCGGAGCCCATCACCACGTTCTCGTATACCGTAAAGCTCGGAACCAGCGAGAAGTGCTGGAACACCATGCCGATGCCGGCATCGATCGCCTGGCGCGGATTGGCAAAGCTCACCGGCTTGCCCTCAAGCCGCAGCTGTCCGGCATTGGGCTGCTCGATGCCGAACAGGATTTTCATCAGGGTCGATTTGCCCGCGCCGTTCTCGCCGACCACGGCGTGAACTTCACCCGGCTGGACCACGAGGCTCACGCCCTCATTGGCCACAACTCCGCCAGGATAGACCTTGTCTATCCCGATTGCTTCTAGAAGCGCTGTCATTTGCCCCGACCCGCTTGTGTTCAGATAGAGTTCGGGCGCCGCGTTGCCGTGGCGCCCGAGGGATTTACTGCATGTCGGTTTTGACTTCGATCTCGCCCGAGATGATCTTGGCTTCGATCGCCTCGACCTCGGCACGGATTTCGGCCGGCACCAGCTTCTCGTAGTAGGCGTTCTTGGCAATGCCGACGGCGCCGTCCTTGATGCCGAGCAGCTGACGGCTGCCATAGGGCGCGGTGCCATCGAGCGTGCCCTTGAGGGCGATCACCAGCGAAGCGCCGACCTTCTTGAGCACCGAAGTGAAGATCACATCGGCCTGAGCAGCGTCGGAGGCGGCAAAGATCGTGGCCTGGTCGCTGTCGACGCCGACGGCAAGCTTGCCCGAGTCCTTGACGGCCTGCAGCGAACCGATGCCGGTACCACCGGCGATCGGGAAGATCACGTCAGCGCCCTGGCCGATCTGGGCCAGCGCGATTTCCTTGCCCTTGGCCGGGTCGTTGAACGAACCAGCAACGGCGTTCAGAATCTGCACGTCAGCCTTGGCAGCCATGGCGCCCTGGTCGAAGCCGGTCTTGAAATCGGTGACGGTCGGGAACTCCATGCCGATGATGGTGCCCAGGATACCCGTGGTCGAGATCTTGGCAGCAGCGTAGCCAGCCAGGTAGCCGGCCGCAGCAGTGGTGTACTGCACGCCCAGCACGTTCTTGCACTCGCAGGCCGAAAAGTCCGGTGCATCGTCGAAATCGATGAACTTGACGTCCGGATATTCCGGCGCGAGTTCGACGATGTAGCCGGTCATGTCGAAGGTACCGGCGATGATGACGTCGTAGCCCGAGTCAGCAGCGTCGGCGAGGCCGGCCTGCCACTTGGAGCGGTCATAGCCCAGTTCGATGATCTTGACCGAAACCGGCAGCTCGGCCTCGGCGGTCTTCATGCCTTCGGCGGCGTCGTCGAAGAAGCTCTTGTCGCCCAGCGTGCCGTGCAGCACGAGCGCCACCTTGAGCGGGTTGTCCTTGGTGTAATCCTGCGCGAAGGCGGGGATAGCGGCGGTCATCATGCCGGCGGCAAGGGCGACCCCTGCGGCGGCTTTGCCGAAAGACTGAAGGAAAGACATGCGCACTCCTGTTGCGTTAAGTCGTCGTCGTTTTGGGTGAATAGGCAGCAGATACGGCGTAGAGCTTGTCGACCTTCCCGGTGTCGACCTCCTCGACGAACGTGATCTTGGGGGTTCCCAGGCGCCCCGAGGGATCGACCAGCGTCATGCCGCGCGTAAGGCCCGGTGCGAGCGCGACACTGGAAGAAGCGAAAATGGATTTCTTGACCATAGATGGGTCGATGAGGACCGCTGCGGCCAGTGGATCGACATAGAGCATACGGTCCGGATTGCCGCGCCGCACGCCGTTGTCACGGGCATGCACGGCAAGCGCGTGCGAGAAATGCTTGAGCGGGCTCTCCGGTATGCCGGCGAACAGCGCATCGACGCGCTCGCCTTCCATGAAATGTGTCGTGCAAGGTTCCCACGGGATCACCACCGTCTCGATGCCGGCGGTGAGCACGACATGCGCGGCCTCCGGATCGGCATAGATGTTGAACTCGGCGGCCGGCGTGGTGTTGCCGCGGCCATAGACATTGCCGCCCATGATGGTGAGCGTACCGATGCCGTCGATGATCTGCGGCTCCAGCACCAGTGCGAGCGCCAGGTTGGTGAGCGGGCCGATCATCAGGATGTCGACCTTCTCGCCCTTGGCCGCCGCCTCGCGGAAGGTCGAGCGCAGCACGCCTACACCTTCATTGGAAGCCGGCAGGTCCTGCGTCGCCGGGCGACGGGCGCCGCCCAGGCCGTCATCGCCATGCACATATTTGGCATCAATGATCGGCTGCACCATCGGGCGGTCGGCGCCCTTGTGCACCGGCGTCTTGGTGCCAAGCATGGCCTGCACGGCGAGCAGGTTGGTGGTCGCCTGGTCGAGACCGACATTGCCGAACACCGTGGTGATGATGTCGGGCACGCGACCATTGGCGACCAGAAGGATCAGCGCCTGGGCGTCGTCGACGCCACCGTCACTGTCGAAGATGAATAAGCGCTTGCTCAAGCTAGGCGACTTCCCTGTTGGCTTTGGCCTCGGCGACGCGGCGCCAGAAGCTCTCATAGGTTTTTGCATAGTCCGAACGGATGGACGCGTAGTCCCGCCGCACCAGCGTACGATTGCGCACCAATTGCTCGCCCGCAACCCACACGTGGCGCACATCTCGTCCGCTACCTGAATAGATCAACAGGGTTTCGGGGTCGGGCGTCTCGGAATAGCCGGGCCCGGAAAGGTCGATGGTGGTGATATCGGCGGCCTTGCCGACTTCGAGGCTGCCGATTTCACCATCAAGACCAAGCGCCTTCGCGCCTTCGATGGTGGCCATCCGGAGCAGATCCTGGCTCGAGAGCGGCTGCGCCCTGCCCTCGCGATGGCTCGCGACGAGGCCGGCGACGCGCATCTCGGCGATCATGTCATATGAATTGTTGGCGGCGACATTGTCGGTACCGAGCGCCACCGTGACGCCAGCAGCGCGGAGGTCCACCGCCGGGCAGATGCCCTTGCGCCCCGAGCGAAGACCAGCGGTGGCATTGTACGAGACCGACGCATGCGGCGCGCGCGCAAAGACCGCGATATCCTCGGCGCTGAGGTCGATGCAATGCGCGGCGTGGATGCGACCGTTGAAGAAACCGATCTTTTCGAGCGCCACGCTGGCCGTGGTGCCGTAGCGCCCGAGCGTCTCCTCGTTGTCCTCCGGACCGCAGGCCATATGGAGATGGAGGCCGACGCCGAACGTATTGGCGACCTCGACCTCGGCCTTGAGCAGGTCCTCGGTATTGTCGACATAAGGGGCGTGCGGTCCGAACCACGGGATGACGCGGCCATCGGCCGAGCGCTGCTGTTCGAGAAAGGCGGTGGCCTTGGCCAATTCCTCGACGCCGCGCTCTGCGTCACCAAGTTGCACGATGCCATAGGCGATGACGGCGCGGATACCGGCGGCCTTGACGGCCGCGGCGATCTCTTCGGCAAAGAAATACTGGTCGCAGAAAGTGGTGGTTCCCGAGAGCAGCATCTCGGCCGCGGACAGCGCCACCGCCGGCCCGATATCGGAACTGATCAGAGACAGCTCGGGCTCGCGGATGGAGTTGTACCAGCCTTCCATGGTGAGGAGGCTCTGCCCTTCCGAGCGGCCGCGAAACAACACCATGGCGGAGTGGGTATGGGCATTGACGAGGCCCGGGATGACGAGGTGCCCGGTCAGGTCGAACACCTCGTCATATCCGGACGGGTCGGGAGTCGTGGCCTTGGGGCCTACGCCACTGATCCGGCCTTCGCGGACGGTGATCCAGCCGTCCTCGAACGCACGATTTTCAGCGTCCACAGTGAGGATTGTCCCACCGTGGAAAAGCGTTGAACCCATTTGACCCCCATCCGGTAAACCGGTTTACCTATCAATCTAACGACAGCCGAGACGGGCTTGTCAAATGCTATTGCTGGCGCCGCCGGAGTCCAGAATTGAGTCAAAACCCGTTCACCGCCGATGCAAAAATCGCCGAGCGCATCGCTGCACTGACGCCAGTTGCTGGCCCTGGAATCTTGGCGGCCGTGCAGTCGAATCTGGCACAGCGACCAGATGTTCAGACCAACCTCGGCGGGGTTATTGCGCGGGCCCAGGTGGATCAACTGGTGCAGCGCTTCGGCTTGCACAACGTCGAGGAGCTGATGCTGCTGGCGCTCGCCGGGGCACAGGCCCTGGCCCGGCCGCCGATCAGCGACTTTCACGTCGGCGCCGTTGGGCTCGAAACCGAAACCGGCAATCTGGTGCTCGGCGGCAATGTCGAGTTTCCCGGCACGCACCTGGGTACGACCATTCATGGCGAGGGGTTCGTGTTCACCCGCGCCTTCTCGCGCGGCACCAGCATCCGCAGCATCGCGCTGGGGGAGGCGCACCCCTGCGCGCACTGTCGGCAATATCTCAGTGAGTTCGCCGCGACGCGCGACCTGACGCTCATCGACCCGCTCGGCCATCGCCTGACCATGAGCCAGCTCTACCCTTGGCCGTTCGACCCGAACTATCTCGGCGAAACCGGCGCATCACCCGACCGGCGACCCTGGCGGCTGACCGCCGACGACGCGCTGCTGCGCGAGGCCGGCGAGCGCGCCCACACCCCCTACAGCAAGTGCCCTTCGGCAGTGGTGCTGACGCTGGCCGACGGATCGCGGGTGCGCGGCAGCGCCATTGAGAGCGTTGCCTTCAACCCCGGCATGCCGCCACTGCAGGCGGCGCTGATCGATCTTCTGGCCCATGGGCGCAGCTATAGCGAGATCGTCTCGGTCCGGCTCGGAACCGTCAGCGGCGGCGCCGTCGACTATGCCGCGAGCACCGCCGAGCTCCTGGGCAAGGTTGCCCCCACTGCAACGCTCGAGGTGATCTCGTGGCATCCCTGATCGACGCCAACCGGGCCAGCTGGCCGCAGATCGAAGCCGCCATCGCAGAGGGGCTTTATGCCGTGCTGCCAGTCGGCGCCCTGGAGCAGCATGGCGCCCATCTCCCGCTGACCACCGACACGGTGCTGGCCAGCGGCGTGGCACGCGGCCTTGCCGAAGGGATCGGCGCATTGCTCCTGCCGCCCATCGCCTATGGCGACGCTTGGACCACCGAAGGCTGGGCCGGCACACTGTCGCTCTCGCCCGAGACATTGCGCGCCACCGTCACCGATATCGGCCGCGGACTGCAACGCATGGGGGTCAAGGGGCTCATCACGCTGAACGGCCATTTCGGCAATCGCGAACCCATCGCGCTCGCGGCCCGCACCCTCAGCGAACTCGGCTTTCCGGTGTTCCATCTCGACTACCCGCAGCTTGAAGCCTTTGCCGCCCAAATCTGCGAGAGCGCACCGGCCGGTCCCGGCTTCTACCATGCCGACGAAGTCGAGACCTCGATGATGCTGGCACTGGCGCCCGACACCGTGGCGATGGACAAGGCCGCGCCCGAATACCCGGAGTTCCCCGAAACGTTCGGCCTTGAGCCGATGAAGCTCAGCGCCTTCAACCGCTCCGGCGTCTTCGGCGACCCGCGCCCGGCGACAGCGGAGAAGGGCGAGAAACTGATCGCCGGCACTGTCGCGGAGTGCGTGCGGTTGGTGGGCGTGTGGAAGGCGAAGCAGTGACGATGACCGCCCTCCCCGACGACCTGCTCATCACCGCCGCCGACGAAGTCACCATCCGGCAGGACCTGACGCTGGTGGCGCTGGGCAAGCGACCAGCCGACTTTGCCCTGCGCGTGGGAAAACTGCTCGATGTGCATGGACGGCGCTGGCATGAGGATCAGGAGATCATCTTCCGCGGCCGCCGCATTGCCTGGGTCGGGCCGGCCGGCGCCTATACGGGAACCGTGAAGGCGCGCCGGCACGAGCCGAGCCTCAGCGCTGTGCCCGGCTTTGGCGAGGTGCACAAGCACATCGAGAGCTCGCACCTGACGCCTGAATACGAGGCGGCACTCGTGCTGCCGCGCGGCTGCACCTGGACCTGCGAGGCGAGCCATGAATTCTCCAATGTCGATGGCCCGCACAATCTCGAATTCTGGCTGACCGCCCGCAAGGCCGGCTCGCCGGCAAAGATCTTCCCTCTGCCCGGCTCGGCCGTACCGCCGACCGCCTATGAGTGGGGCGGCGGGCATTTCGGCTACGACGAGCAGCGCAACTTCCTGGCCCAGTCACTGCAGGTCGCCGGCCTCGACGAAGTGATGGACTGGCCGGCGGTTTGGAACGCCGAGAACCCGTCCTACCAGCGGCTCTGGGGCATGATCCGCGCCACTTTCGAACAGCGTGGCGTGGTCGAGGGTCACGCGGCGGGCCTGCGCGCCCTGCCCGAGATCAACGCCTTTGCCGCCGCCGGCATGGCCTCGGACCACGAAGCCTGGACGCCCGAGGAAGTGCGCGACAAGCTGCGCCGCGGCCTCTTCATGGAGCTGCGGCCGCACTCGCTGCCCGACATCGTCAAGGCGATGCTGGAAGACGGCCTCACCGACTGGTCGAACTTTGCGCTCTGCACCGATGATCGCTCGGCCAGCGACACGCTCAAACTCGGCGCCACTGACTACAATGTGCGGCTCGCCATCGAGTCGGGGCTGGCGCCGGAGATTGCCATTCAGCTGGTGACCATCAACCCGGCCCGCCACATGCGCGTCTCGCCCTGGGTCGGCGCTATCGCGCCGGGGCGCTATGCCGACCTTGTGCTGCTCGACGATGTGCAGACGCTCTCGATTGCCCAGGTCTGGGCCGACGGCCAGCAGGTGTCTGAAGGCACGCGCTACATCGCCGAGGTGCCGCAGATCGACTGGCCCGATTGGGCCACCAAGACAGTCAACATCCAGCGTCGACTGGCCGCCGACGACTTCGCCATTCCCGCCGCGCCGGACCGCACCAGCATGCAGGCGGCGCTCCTGCGCCCCTTCCACTGGGACGACAACTTCATCACGGCCGAGCTGCCGGTGTCCAACGGCGAAGTGCAGCGCGACGCCAGCCGCAACATCACCAAGTTCGCCATCGTCGACCGCTTCTCCGGCGAGGGCAAGGTGGCCAAGATGTTCTGGCTGGGCACCGGGCCGCGCACGCCCGACACGGCGCTGGCCGCCTCGCTCGGACACGACAAACACAACATCTGGGTGACCGGCTCGTCGGACGCGGCGATGGCCATGGCGGTCAACGCGCTCACCGACTTGCAGGGCGGCTGGGCGTTGGTGCGCGAGGGCAAGGTCACGGCAACAATGCGCTACGAGGTGGGTGGTCTGATGAGCTGCCGCCCGGCGGCGGAGCTCGATGCCGACATGCAGGCACTCTACGCTGAGGGCGCCAAGATCGACTGGATGTACGAACCAACCTTTTCGCCGCGCTGGTGGCCAGGCTTTCCCGAGCGGCTGTCCTTTGCCACGCTCACCTGTGCGCCTTGGCGCTGGGTGCTGGTGGCGCCCTCGCCGCTGGCGCCTGAGGGCTTCGTCAACGTACAGACAGGAGCGACGCATCCTATTGTCTGGTAGCTACACAACCGCTTTACGAAACCGCTTTACTAGGTCGGTCAGCCGACGCTAGGTTTGCGCCATTGCGACGGGGGGAAGCATGGCAACAATCCACGACGTAGCACTCGACGCCCAGGTCTCGCCGACCACGGTGTCCCGCTACATCAACAACCGCATCGAACTACCGGCCTCCACTGCCGCCCGGATCGACGCCGCCATCGCCAAGCTCGACTACCGCCCAAATCTTCTCGCCAAGCGCCTCTCCACCGGCCGCACCGAAGCCATCGGCCTCGTCGCGCCGGAGATCCGCGAACCCTTCTTTGCCGAGCTCGCCTCGGCGGTGGAGGATGAGGCCGATCGGCACGGCTACACCATCTTCATGTCCTCGACCCGCTCCGACCGGCAGCGCGAGATCGCCTCGCTGAACCGCCTGCATGACCGGCATGTCGATGGCCTGATCATGATGACCAACACACCCGACGACGGCACGCTCGCCGCGCTCATCGGCAAGCGCCGCAATGTGGTGGTGATCGACGAGGATATCCCCGGGGTCATGGTGCCGCGCGTCTTCGTCGAGAACCACATCGGTGCCTATAAGGCGACGCGCTATCTGATCGAGGCCGGTCACGAACGCATTGGCTACATAGGCGGACCGGACGGCCTCTACACGGTCCGCGAGCGCCGCGCCGGCTACTTGCAGGCCATGAAGGAAGCCAACCTGAAAGTGCGCGCCGAGCACTTGGCCGGCGGCAGCTTCATGCCAGACTTCGCCCGCAAGGCGACGCTGGAGTTCTTGAAGACCCGAACACCACCGACTGCCATCCTCGCCTCCAGCGACTTCATCGCCATTGGCGTGCTGCAGGGCCTCAAACAGGCGGAAATCAAGGTGCCATCACAGATGTCGGTGGTGGGTTTTGACGACATGCCGCTGACCGAACTTTTCAACCCGCCGCTGACCGCCATCCGCCAGCCCATCGAGGCGCTGGGGCGGCAAGGCTTCCAGGTGCTGTTCTCGCTGCTCAGCGGCAAACAGCCCCGATGCTTACCCTGTTGCCAGTGCAACTGATCGAACGAGAATCCGTGGCAGCGCCACGCAAAGGAGGTTTCTGAATGAGCAAACGCGTCTTGATCGCCGGCGAGTCCTGGACGACGCATTCCATCCACCAGAAGGGCTTCGATAGCTTCACCACCACAGAGTACAACGAAGGCGTGCGCTGGCTGCGCGCCGCGCTCGAAGCCAATGGCTGGACCGTGGACTTCCAGCCCTCGCATGTCGCCTCGCGCGACTTTCCGCAGACGCCCGAAGCACTGAAGAAGTACGACGTCGTGATGCTCTCCGACATCGGCGCCAACACGCTGCTGCTGCACCCGGACACCTTCGTGCGCTCGGTGTCGCTGCCCAACCGGCTGGAGTCGATCCGCGACTACGTGCTGGGTGGCGGCGGCTTCGTGATGATCGGCGGCTATCTCACCTTCCAGGGCATCGACGGTAAAGCCCGCTACGCCGGCACGGCTGTCGAGGAAGTCCTGCCGGTCACCATGCTGCACCAGGACGACCGCATCGAGGCGCCGCAGGGTCTCGTGCCGCAGGTGAGCGACGCCAGCCACCCGATCGTCGCCGGGCTCCCCGCCACCTGGCCTGCTCTGCTGGGGCTCAACGAAGTCGCCATCAAGCGTGACGCGACGCTGGTCGCGACCGCGGGCGAGGAAGTGCTGATCGCAGCCGCTAGCTTCGGCAAGGGTCATTCAGTGGCCTTCACCTCCGACTGTGGTCCCCACTGGGCCCCACCCGCCTTCTGTGACTGGGACGGCTACGCCAAGCTCTGGCACCAGATCGCCAGCTGGGCGGCAGGAGCCTGAGCATGGTCAAGGTCAAGCAGGCCCCCGACCCCTGGCAGCGCACCACCACCGAGAACGGCTTTCCCGCCGACGAGGTGATCTCCGCGCTGCAAAAATCCATCCGCCGCGGCATGGTCGACAACGCCCTGCTGCTCGCCTGGGAGATGTATGTCACCAGCCCCGAGATGGAGGAGATGCTCTGGTCGCGCCTCTGCGTCATCTCGGTGGAAGATGTCGGGGCCGGCAATCTCGACGCACCGGTGCTGGTCGAAACGCTTTACCAGATGCACAAGCGCTATCCCCGCCCGATGCACGATCGCTTCCTCTTCGCTGCCCACGCCGTGCGGGTGATGGCCAGCGGCAAGAAGGACCGCACCACCGACGACATGGCCAATTGGGCCAAGCAGTCGGTGACGCTCGGCGAACGCCTGCCAGAAATCCCCGAGTTCGCCATCGACATGCACACCGGCCGCGGCGAAGCCATGGGCCGCGACTACCGTTACTTCATGGAAGAAGCCAGCCGCGTCGTCCCCGAGATCGAGGGCAAGGACCAGACGTATCGCAACTGGATCCTCGCCGCGCTAGATGCCGGAAAGCTGAGCTAGGTCTAGCCTCGCGCCAACAGCGCCTCGACTTCCGCCAGCATCGGCATCGACGGCGCCGTGCCCGGACGGGTGACGGAGATGCCGGCGAGGGCCGAGGCAAACCGAGCGGCGCGATCAGGCGGTTCGCCGCGTGACAGCGCCGCCGCGAAGCCGCCGTTGAAAGCGTCGCCGGCGCCTGCCGTTTCAACCACCGGCCCGGCATTGAACGCCGGCACATGCAGCGACTGGCTGCGGCTGTGCAGCAGCGCGCCGTTCTCGCCCAGCGTGATCAGCGCCGTACCGACCCCACGGCCGAGGAACACGTCGCCGGCACGCCGCGCATCGTCGAGCGAGGTGACGGCAATGCCGGTGAGCAGCGCCGCTTCGCTCTCGTTGGGCGTGACATAGTCGCAAAGCCAGTAGAGCGCGTCGGGCACCGGTTCGGCGCGCCGGCGATTGAAGATGGTGGTCACCCCGGTCCCTCGCGCAATCTCGAGGCCGCGCTGCGCTGCCGCAACCGGCTGTTCGAGCTGCGTGACGAACACCGCCGCACTAGTAATCGCGTCGGCAACGGCAGAAACGTCCTCGGCGGTGATGGCAGCGGCGGCACCGGGCACCACGATGATGGCATTCTCGCCGGTTGTGTCGTTGACATAGATGAAGGCCGCGCCGGTGGGCCGAGAGGCATCGTCGACGACGCGCGCAACAATTCCCTCTCGCTGCCAGGTCGCCCGTGCCACCGCACCGAAATCATCGGCGCCGATGCGCGAGATGAAGCTGACCTTGGCCCCCGCCCGCGCGGCGGCGACGGCCTGGTTCGAACCCTTGCCGCCCGGCCCCATGGCAAAGCCCGAGCCGGCGATGGTCTCGCCGATGGCCGGCATCCGCCCGGCGCGGAAGGCCAGGTCGGCGACGAAAATGCCGAGGATCGCGACGCCCTCTTTCATTGCGGTCCGCCTCCCCGCGGCACGTTTGTCCCTATTCGAGGAACACCTTGACGTTGTCGGACTGTCCGGCGGCATCAACCACCGACAGCGTCACAAAGCCTGGGCCGTCCGGCTGCCAGCTGCTCTGGCGCGAAAAGGCCGAGTGGCCGATCGGCGCGCCATTGGCAAAGAAGGTGAAAGGCGGCACACCGTTGCGGATCTTGACCACCAGCGGCAGCGTGTCGCCGACCGCCATGCCCAGATCGACATCGGTCCCGTCCGACGGATAGGCGAACTCGGGCGCCGCGTCGCGCTTGGTCATCTGCACATCGGGATGGCGGAAGCGCCGCAGCGGCGATGGCAGATCCGGGTTCTGCGCGATGATGGCGCCCTTGGGCGCCTTGCGGAACGGCACGGTCGGGGTGCCGAGCCGATCGAAGGCCTCGAAGAGAATGGGCGCCGCCGAGTTGAAACCGGAAATGCCCGGCACCGGCACGTTGTCCGGCCGGCCGACCCAGACGCCGATCACCGTCTTGCCATCAAAGCCGATGGCCCAGGCATCGCGATAGCCATAGGACGTGCCAGTCTTGTAGCCGATGCGGCCCGGCGCGCCGTTAAGCGGCGGCGGCACATCGCGGAGAATGTCGCTGACATACCACGCGGCGAGCGGATCGAGAACCGGCGCGGAAACCGACTCTTCCTCCGGTACGATCGCCGCGCCGTCCTTGAGGGTCACCGGCGAACCGCCCCGAGCGATGGCGGCGTAGATCGAGACGAGATCGCGCAGCGTGATGCCGACCCCGCCGAGGCCGATTGCGAGGCTCGGAGCCGTGTCATAGGGCAGCAGCGGGGTCGCATGGGCGCGCTTGATCCGCGCCACCAACCGCGCCGTGCCGACGGCGTCGAGCACCACTACGGCCGGAATGTTGAGCGACTGCGTCAGCGCCTGCCGGATGGTCACCGTGCCGCGCGAAAAGCCGTCAAAATTGACCGGGATGTAATTGTTGAAGGCCGTCGGCCGGTCCTCGATCAGGCTCTCCGGATGCGCCAGGCCGAGCTCGAAGGCGAGGCCATAGATCAGCGGCTTCAGCGTCGAGCCGGGCGAGCGCACCGCCGTGGTCATGTCGACAAAGCCATCGCTCTCGGTCTCAAAGAGACCCGCCGAACCGACCGAGCCGAGGATGTTGCCAGTCTGCTGGTCGGCGACGACGATGGCCACCGAGACCTTGGGGCCGATTTCTGCGGCGCGCGTACGGCCGAGCGTTTCGAGCGCGCCCTGCAGGCGCTTGTCGAGCGTCAGGGGGATCTTCCGCACGCCGGGTCGCGTCTTGACCGCGGTCTCGGCGAGATGCGCAGCGAGCATCGGGAACTCGCGCCGCGCCGTCGGCACCGGCTCGCTCTTGGCGGCGGCGGCCTCATCGGGTCCGATCAGGCCGGCCAGCGCCAGCCGATCGATCACCATGTTGCGGCTGGCGCGCGCCGCGGTGAGATCACGATCCGGACGACGGGCCTCCGGCGACTGCGGCAGAGCTACCAGCAGCGCCGCCTCGGCTGTGGAGAGACGCGACGGCTCCTTGCCGAAGTAAGCGAGACTGGCCGCGCGAATGCCCTCGATATTGCCGCCATAAGGCGCCAGCGTCAGGTAGAGGGTGAGGATCTCGTCCTTGCTCAGCTTCTGCTCAAGCAGGTCGGCGTGCACCATCTGCCGGACCTTGGCAGTTAGGTTTCGGGTGGAGCCGCTTTCGAGCAGACGCGCCACCTGCATGGTAAGGGTCGAACCGCCGGAGACGATGCGCCCTGCGCCGACATATTGCACCGCTGCGCGCACAATGCCGGACCAGTCGACACCATGATGGGTGGCAAAGTGCTGGTCCTCATAGGCCACCAGCATCTTGATGAAATCGGGATCGACATCGCCCAGCTCGATCGGCAGACGCCAGCGGCCATTGGCGGTGGTGAAGGGGCGCAGCAACTGGCCCTTGGCGTCGACCACTTCGGTCGAGACCTCGATGGTCCTCACTTCCGGCACCGGCGGCAGCTCGGCACGGATGTCGCGCAGCACGGCAAGACCGTAGTTGCCGGCCATCAGGCCGACAAAAGCAACGAGGATCAGCGTTGCGGTGAGGAGGCCCGGCGCGCGGGGAGCGCGCCGGGCTTTAGGTTTGCGCATCGGCTGTTACGGCCCGGTGGCCGCAACCTCGAGGCTGCCGGCAGCAGTGTTGCCGCGCAGCTCGGGCCGATACATGTCCTCGACCGTCGCACCCGGGAGCACGAAGGTTCCCGGCGTCACGGCACGGGCGAGATATGCCGTGGTGACGCTGGCCGCTTCGGTGGTGAAGCGGAAGGCCGCGATATACTGGTCGGTCCGCGCTTCGAAGTGCGTCGGCTGGTCGACCGTGAGCCAGGAGAGATCGGCAACGCCCGAACCTTCGAGCAGGTTGGGGTTCTCGATCTCAAAGCCCGCCGGGATCGGATCGGCGATCATGTACTGACCCGAACCCAGCGTGGTCGGGGTCACGGTGATCACCACCACGAACCGGTCGTTCTGCTTGACGTCATCGAGCGTGATCGGCTCGCCTTCGGGCGTGTAGTAGTCACGCACGATGGTAAAGCCGTCGCTCGCTGCCGCCGGCGGTTCCAGCGGAATGCCCGTGATGGTGATCTTGGCTTCCGTCGGACGGTTGCCCGAGTTCACCACGCGGACCTCCGTCTCCAGGTCGCCAAAATCGTAGCTGCGATAGACGGCGCCTTCGAGGCTTTCGCCATCGATGGTCACCGCACTGTCGGACGTCTCACGAGCGAGTGCCGCAGCAGCCACGAGTGTCCACGCATCCTCCTGTGTGGAGGTGTAGCGCGTCAGGTCCCGCAGCTTGCCGAGGTCCGTGGCGAGGGCACTGAGGTCGATGCCCGAGGGCGTGAACTCGGCGGCCAGCGCCAGCACGGCTGCGGTGTCACGCAGCTTGCTGCCATAGTCGGTCCGGTAGCTGTAGGGTTCTTCAGTCCAGGTCGAGAGGCTGTCGACGGCGGCCTTGAAGGCCGTCGCCGCCCGGGTGCGATCGCCATAAAGGGCAAGCGCCGCACCGAGTTGAGCCTTGGCCAACGGCGTGGCAAAGGCATCGAGGCGTGCCTCGAGATAGTAGCGCAGGTCGCCGATGGCAGCCCGGCCAGCGCGAGCCAGATCATAGAGCGCATAAGCGACATCCTGGCCGCCATACTCGAAGTCGGTGGCGTAGCTCACCTGGTTGCCCAGGTTGTCCAGCGCCTGCGACATCGCCCGCTCCGGCACGTCATAACCTGCGGCCTGGGCGCGCAGCAGGAAGTCCGTCACATAGGCATCGAGCCACATGTCGGAGGTGCTGAACGGACCCCAGAGGCCAAAGCTGCCATTGGAGGACTGCTTGGAGAGCAGGCTCGCAATCGCATCCTTGACGCGCTGGTCGAGTGCCTCGTCCGTCCCCAGCCCGATCATCTGCGCCACCTCGTTGAGGTAGAGCAGCGGGAAGGCACGGCTCGAAACCTGCTCGGCACAGCCATAGGGATAGCGGTCGAGCGAGTAGAGCAGACCCGGCACGTCGAGACGTGCAATCGGGCCGATGGCGGCGGTCAGTTCCCCGGAATTGGGGACCAGGCCTTCGACATAGCTCTTGTCGATCGTGATCGTGGCGCCCGGCTCGATGGGCACCAGTGTGCTCACCGTGCGCGGACCACTGGCCGGGCGAACACCCAGCGTCAGTTCCTTGATCAGCGACACCTGCGGGCCGGTTATCAAGACCTTGAGATCCTGGTCGCCGATGGCCGTGGCCGTCAGGTCGAGATCGAGCGAGGTGCGGTCACCCGCCTTGAGCTCGAAGGTCGACTTGGCCGACTTGGTGGCAAGGCCATCGCCGGTCACCAGTTCAACCGTGTAGCTGCCGGCCTCACCCGCTACGTTGTTGACCTCGACGAGCAGTCGCGAGGTGTCATCGAGACGGAGGAACCGCGGCGGGCTGAGATTGACCACCACCGGATCGCGCACGATCACGTCTTCCTGCGCATGGCCGACAGCAGCTGCCGTCCATGCCATGGCCATCAGACGCACCGTGCCGTTGAAGTCGGGCATATCGAAGGTGACGGTGGCCGTTCCATCGGCACCGACCTCGACGATGCCCGAATGCTGGGCGACCAGCACCGTGGTGGCCGGCGGCGTGCCGAGACGGCCTTCGCCGTCACCGCCCGAGCGCAGCGCACCGGCCAGCCCCTGCGTCGGGTCGATCAGCTGACCATAGAGGTCGCGGAATTCGACGCCGAGCTGGCGCTGCCCAAAGTACCAGCCGTCGGGATCCGGGGTCTGGAAGTTGGTGATGTTGAGAATGCCCAGGTCAACGGCAGCGACGGCCACATAGGCCTTCTCGCCCGCCTTGGCATTGTCGAGCTTGACCTTGACGCTCAGCGGCTGACGCGGCCGGGATTCCTTGGCCACCTCAAAGCTCACGTCGAGCTTCATGTCACCCGGATCGACATCCGCATAGGCGAGGCCCAGCGCCCGCGCCGGCATCCGCTTTTCCGCGGCGTCTGACGGACGATAGAGCACGGCCGTGACATAGGCGCCGGGGCCCCAGGCCTCGGTCACCGGCAGTTCGACGGAGGCGCCTTCGGCCGGCACCTGCACCGACTTGATGTCGATGATGGCATCGTCCACCACCATCACCAGCGCCGTACCGGCAAACTGCGGCTCGAGCTTGAGAACGGCGGTCTCGCCAGCGCGATAGGCGGGCTTGTCGAGGGCAACCTTGAGCGTGTCGGGCGTGTCCGAGCCGGCTTCCGGATAGTAGTAGCCGGCATAGAAGTCGTAGCTGGTCGAGGTGGCATCTTCGCCGCTGCTCGACACTTCAAAGAGATACCGGCCCCACTGCACCGGCGATCCGACCGACACCGGACCGGTGGCCGTCGCATCGAGAGTGCCGTTGCCGACCTCACGCGTGGTGGTGATCGCTTCCCACTTCCAGATGCCGCTTTCGCGGTACCACTGATAGTTGGTCTCGATACGCGACAGCGTCCAGGTCAAACCGGCCTTGTCGACCGTCTTGCCCTCGGGCGAAACGGCGATGACGTCGAAGGTCGCATTGCTGCCTTCACTCAGACCTTCGGCATCCTCGAATGCCGGTTTGACGCCAATCCGGTCGCTGCTCGACACCACCGGACGGAAGATGCTCCGCTGAATGGTGCGGCCATTGGAGTCGATGAGGCGCAGGTTGATGCGGGCTTCCATCGGCCGTGTGCTGGCCTGCGGTTCAGGCAGGACGATCTCGGCCACGGCAGCGCCGCTTTCGTCGGTGACGCCGACGGTGCCGAGCGGCTCGAACTGCGACTCCGTGCTGTCATCGGTCCGGCCGAACGTGTAGCCGGGGAAGGCCACCAGCGACGGGGTCGGCTTGAGCAGCGCATCGGCTTCGACGGCGAGGCCCGGCGCGGTCGCGCCGTAGAGATAATTAGCGGTAACATCGACCGCGGTCACTTCGCCCGGCACCATCGGTGCGTCGTTCGCCTTGACTTCGAAGGCCAGCCGCTCGGGCTCGAAATCTTCCACGAGGAAGCTGGTGCTGCTCAGTGCTTCACCCTGCGGATCGGCAAAGATGCGGATCTGCCACGAGCCGCGCATGGCGTCGCCAACGAGGGCGATCTCCGAGAAGTAACCGCCCTCCCCGCCGTCCTTGAGCACGGCGGTTTCGGCCACCACGCCATCCGGCCGCTCGACCTGCATGGTCAGCGGCAGGCTGGTGACGGCCTTGGCCTTGGCATCGCGCACCAGGGCGGTGAAGTAGACGAACTCACCCGGACGGTAGACACCACGTTCGGTGGTGGCAAAGACATCGAGCGGACCCGGCGACGGACGGCCTTCGACGCCGCGATCGGTGAGATCGAAGGCGGGCTTTGTCACATCGAGGAAGGCATAGTCGCCACCATCGGTCTCCACGACCAGCAGCTGCGGCGCCCGGCCACCCTCGCCGCGGGCCAGGCCCGCCGCGAAATCGGCACGGCCTTCAGCATCGCTGACAGTCTCGCCGAGGATCTCGTTATTGACGGCCACGAGCTTGACCTTGGCGCCGGCCACCGGGCTGGCGTCATTGAGCGAGCGTACGAAGGCATGCACGCCATCTTCGCCCTCGACCGTGGTCAGCCCGAGGTCGGTAACGATGAACCACTGCGTGGCCATCTCCCTCCAGTAGTCCTGATTGACGCCCTTGACCTTGGCGGTGATCACGTAGGCGCCCGGCAGCTTGTCCTTGAGCGCTTCGCTCACCGGAATCGCCGTCGTGGTCATCTGGTTGGGCTCGGCCCGCGCCAGGTCGACTTCGCCTTCCCAGAGCTTTTCGCCATGCTGGTTGGCCACATCTTCAGCCGAATAGCCGTCCAGCGTGCGCTGGAAGATCCCGTTGCGCACCGCCGTGGCGATCGAACGATCGCCAATCCGGTAAATCACGACCTCGGCCGTCTCAGCGTTGACCGAGGTGATCGGCAGGCCGCCGCCGAGGCCGGCGGGCATCACGTAAGCATTGTTGGCAAAGCCGACGAAGGGCGAGCGATCGGGCACATAGACGTTGAGCTCGACATCGTCGCGCAGCGTCTCGTTATTGGCCGAGGGCAGCCCGGCGCGCAGCTTGATGGTGTAGCGCGAGCCGAAGTCGACGCCGGTCAGACAGATCTGGCTGTCCTCGGCCTCGACGGCCACCTGCGGCGCGCCGTCGACCACGACATATTGCGACAGGTCGACATCGCCGCCCGGCAGCGGATCGGAAAACACTGCGCAGATACGCGGCGTGGCGGATTCAGAATCCACCTGATTGGACGTGACGCGGAAGCCGTGCTCGGCCACCACCTTGTCGAGGCGGGCAACGAGTTCTGCATCATCGACCAGCGCCAGGCTCGCCCGATAGCTGGCGATCGACTCGCGCCACATCTCGCGGCGTTCGGTGGCGCCGGCGAGAATGCGCAGCGCCGTGGCGCGCTCGGCAACTTCGCTGGTCTGCAGCAGGCCATTGATCGCCGCATAGGTGGCGGTCACGGCAAAATCATAGCTTTCCGACTGGCCGGCGGTCGCTTCGGCCCGCTCCAGCACGACCTGACCGAGCTTGAGCCAGAGGGCGGGATCATTGGCATTGATCGAGAGCGCCTGACGGTAAGAAACGATGGCAGCCGAGGGGTTCGCCTGCTCCACAGCGGTGTCACCGGCGGCAATCAGATCGAAATAGGAGACATCGGGGGGCGGCACGTCGGTCGTCGGCAGCGTGGTCGCGAAATAGCGCGCCCCATCCACGAGGTCCTGCGCCGGAAACGGAATGTCCATCTGCCGCTCGGCAGCCAGCGTCTCGGGCGTCGGGTTCAGCGTCAGCTTGCCCGAAGTTGCCGCCTTGAACGGCTTTTCCTCGGAGGAGCCGCCCTTGAGGAAGCACCAGCCGGCCCTGTGGTTGAAGGTAAAGGCCCGGCAGAGACGGTCCTCGGTACAGGCAGCCTGACAGGCATCGAGATCGCCATCCTTAATGACGGCGTAGTCGAAGCCGGGCAAATCGACGCCTTCGAGCAGCGTCACTTCACTGTCGGCTGCAAAAGCCGCGGACGTACCCATAACCAGAAAAAGGGCGCCCAAGAGCACCCAGACCGACCGAAACAGTCTCTGCATTTTATCTATAACCCTCGATGCCCCACGGCAAAGCCACCCTAGGTTTGTGGCTTTTGTGGGTAAAGATCACTTATTTGTCTGAACCCACGATGAACCAAGCCAGCGCGCCTTGCGCTCCACCTCCCGACATGCGAGCGCCGACCCGAAGTCGATGATTTTTCGATAGATTTTCGTCGAGCTGCAAAGCTCACCAGCACCGCGGGCCGACTGACCACGCCGCCGGCGAGCGACATTCCCGGGGCACTCCGCCCCTGGGGGAAGGCCCCCTCGCCATAGGGTTCCGCCAGGTCTGGATCTTTCGTCGGCTTAGGGTTGGGAACCTGTCCAATCCGCATAACCGATGGCAATCAGATGGCGCCGGTAGCGCCTCGCCACGGCCCATTCTCGTATGCGAACGCCCCCTAACGCCTGCAGCAGCCTCCCGACCCGCTTTTGCTTGACACGCCAGACCGCCAAACCTAATAAGTCGCGGCGCTTCGGCCGGCACGCCGCCGAGGCCCTCTTGGACGTCTCGTCCCGGGGCGGAGTAGCTCAGTTGGTTAGAGCCAGCGGAATCATAATCCGCGTGTCGGGGG
>JACDQI010000275.1 GCA_015657675.1 Devosia sp. | reverse complement strand
CGGCGGCGTTGATCTCGGCGGCGCCGACCATGGCGGCGGCCTCCATGGCGGGCCCCACATGCCGGTCACGCCGGTCCTTGCATGCAACAAGCCGACCTTCATCGCGTCGTCCTTTCATGCCCTGCCGCCGGCGCGGATGCAGGAGCCGCGTTTCGGGACGCTCACCTGCATCAATGCTTGCCGACGGAACGACCACGGCAACCTCAAGCTGGCACAGTGCCTCGGGATCGGGCGCCTGTCAAACACTTGCTGCATTTTTGATCGGTTGGTCAAACTGCCTATTTTTTGACCTCCATAGAGAGCACTCGATTCATCGCTTGCATTTCAGATATTTTCATTATTGATTATTGATATTGCACTTTATCGGGAGATTGCCGTGGACGCCAAGGCACCAATGCCCCGCCAAGCGACGGACACGTTGCACTATCTCAGCCTCACCGAAGTCTCCGGGTTGATCCGCTCCGGTGCGGTCAGTCCGGTGGAGGTCACGCAGGCGCTGCTCGAACGGATCGACGCGCTCGACGGTGCCCTCAAGAGCTACATCACGGTCCTGCCCGAACATGCGCTGGCGTCCGCCCGGCGTGCGGAAGCCGAGCTGGCCGCTGGGATCTGGCGCGGGCCGCTGCATGGCGTGCCGATCGCGGTGAAGGACCTCTGCAACACCACCTACGCGCCGACCGGTGCGGGCACCTACATCCATCGCGACTACATCGCGCCGGCCAATGCCACGGTGGTCGATCGGCTGGAAGCCGGCGGCGCCGTGATGCTGGGCAAGCTGACGCTCACCGAGGGCGCCATGTCGGGGCATCACCCGCTTCTGAAGACGCCGGTGAACCCCTGGAACAAGGACGCATGGACAGGCGTCTCGTCCTCTGGCTCCGGTGTCGCGACGGCAGCAGGGCTCTGCTACGGCTCACTTGGGTCGGACACCGGCGGCTCGATCCGACTGCCGTCCACTTCGTGCGGGCTGGTCGGGGTCAAGCCAACCTGGGGCCGGGTGAGCCGCGCCGGCGTCTGGGCCCTGGCGGACTCGCTCGATCATGTCGGTCCGATGACCCGCACCGTGGCTGATGCAGCCGCGATGCTCGGCGTCATCGCCGGCCATGATCCGCGCGATACCACATCGCTCGAAGCA
This sequence comes from Devosia sp., assembly GCA_015657675.1. Lineage (GTDB taxonomy): Bacteria > Pseudomonadota > Alphaproteobacteria > Rhizobiales > Devosiaceae > Devosia_A. The sequence continues at coordinate 17,130 of JACDQI010000275.1, read as the reverse complement.
TCCGTGCCGGACTACCTGGCCGGGCTCGGTGGATCGATCGCCGGCCTGCGGATCGGCATTGCCGAGGATTACATCTTCAGCAAGACCTCCGGTCCGGTGGCGGCGATGATGCGCGAGACCATCGCCACCTTCGTGGCGCTCGGCGCACGGCTGGTGCCGGTCGCATTCCCGGAGCTCGACGGCCTTGCCGACTACTGGATGAAGATCTGCTGCGCCGAATGCGCGGCGGCGCACAAGACGACCTTCCCCAGCCAGCGCGATGCCTATGGTCCGGCGCTCAAGGGCTATCTCGATCTCGGCCACAAGGTCACCGCGCTCGAAGTTGCCGAGGCCATGCAATACCGGCTCAAACTCAACGGCGCGGTGCGGCGAGCCATGCTCGACTGCGACATGCTGCTGGTGCCGGGCCTCCCCGACCCCGTGGCCGATGCGACGTTCTGGGACGGCACGCTCAGCCCCGAAGCGATCGAGGGCATGGTGCGCTTCACCGCCGTCTTCGACATGACGGGTCAACCGACGCTCTCGATCAATGGCGGCTTCGATGCGCGTGGTCTGCCGATGGGTTTCCAGCTGGTCGGCCCGCACCTCAGCGAAGCGCAGCTCTTCAAGGCCGGCCACGCTTTCCAGTCGGTCACCGACTGGCACACCCGTCACCCCGTCCTTCCGAACTAGGCCACACAAGGATCACATCATGCATCAGGTCAGCATTCCCCAACACATCGTCGACCGAGTCCGCAGCGTCCGCGGCAGCGATCACTTCTATGCCGTTCTCGACATGAGCAAGGTGGCGCATGTGTGCGTCGACATGCAGGTCGGGTTCGTTGCCGAAGGCGCACCGATCGAGGTGCCGCTGACGCGCGAAATCACCGGCACGATCAACACGATCTCGCGCGCGGTGCGTGCTGCGGGTGGCGTCAACGTCTTTACCCGATACACCTATGACCTCAACGAAAAGCACAGCTGGGACCACTGGTTCAAGACGCTGGGCGCCACGCAGATCGATGCGCAGGCCAAGATGGCGCCTGGCATGCCGGACTGGGAGATCGATCCGGCCATGGAAGTCCTCACCGGCGACATCATCGTCGATAAAACGCGCTTCTCGGCGCTGATCCCGGAAACCTGCGACATGGATGCGCAGCTCAAGGCGCGTGGCATCGATACGCTGATCATCACCGGCACACTGACCAATTGCTGCTGCGAGAGCACGGCGCGTGACGCGCTGCAGATGGGTTACAAGGTGATCTTCGTCAGCGACGCCAACGCGACGCTGTCGGACGAAGAGCATCTGGGCACGCTGATCAGCATGTACACGATCTTCGCCGACCTGATGGACACGTCCTACCTGCTCGAGCTCATCGACAAATCCAGCGCGACACAGGCTGCCGCCTGACAGTTCCGCCGGCTGCTCACCCAGCCGACGGCCCCCGCGTCCGGGTTGCCCACGACCCGGACGCACCCTCTTTGGCTCCCAGGAGATCGCCATGAACGCCACTGCTCCCGCAGCTTCGACCGCCGGCATCGACGTCGTCGAACTCACCATCGCCGATGTTCAGGCGGGGTTCGCATCCGGGCAGTTCACCTCGGAGACGCTGACGCTCGCGTTTCTGGAACGGATCGCGCGCTACGAGCCCTACTACAACGCGTTCACCTTCATGAATCCAACGGCCGTTGAAGATGCGCGGGCCATCGACAAACGCCGCGCTGAGGGCGAGGCGCTCGGGCCGCTGGCTGGCGTGCCGGTTGTGGTCAAGGAAGCCATGGATATGGTGGGCTTTCCGTCGACCGGTGGCTGGAAGGGCCTCTACAGCGGCTCAGGCGGCATTGACCTTTTCCCGGAGCGCGACGCTCCGGTGGTGGCGCGGCTCAAGGCGGCCGGTGCGGTGATCCTGGGCAAGACCAACATCCCCGCCTTCAGTCATGACGGGGCGCGGGCGAATACCAGCTGGGACGGGCCGACGTTCAATGCGGTCAACCGGGCGATTGCGCCCGGCGCCAGTTCGAGCGGTACGGCGACGGCAGTAGCGGCAAGTTTTGCGGTCGTTGGCCTTGCCGAAGAGACCGGCGGCTCAATCCAGAACCCGGGCGCGGCGCAGAGTCTCATCAGCCTCAAGCCCACCTTCGCGCTGATCCCCAATACCGGCGTGATGCCGCTGGCTGGATCGACTCGCGACGTCGTTGGACCGCATGCCAAGACGGTTAGGGATGCAGCGCTGCTGCTTGATGTGCTGGCGGGATATACGCCCGAAGATCCCAAGACGGTGGCGTCGATCGGACATGTGCCGGCGGGCGGCTATACCAGCAAGCTCAAGGCCGATGCGTTCAAGGGCAAGCGGGTCGGCCTTTATGGCGCCGGCTGGCGAAGCAAGCCGATCTCGGCCGAAGCGCAGGCGCTCTACGATGCGGCCCTCAAGACGGTGAGCGGACTGGGGGCAGACCTGGTCGCCGATCCATTCCTCGGCAGCGGCTTTGTGGAGCTGCGCGACAAGGACCGCGAATTCGATCCGCGCGGGCTGGAATCGATCGTCTATGACCTCGAGAATTTCCTGCGCCGCCTTGGGCCTTCGGCGGCCGCAACCTCGTACAATGCCCTCAAGGGTATGCTCAGCGAAGACCCGTTTGCGCCGGAGGGTCTGCTCGGTATCCATCCGCCGCAATCGGCAGTCCTGCGCACCTCTCTCATCGACCCGGCGACGCCGCCTGACCTCAGCGGGTTCCTCGCAGCGCGCGAAGGCTACCTCAAGGTGTTCGACGCGGTGATGGATGCGCACCAGCTCGACTTACTGGTCTTCCCGCAGATGGAAGGGGAACTCCCCGGCATCTTCGACACGGCGCAGCATCCGGCGACGACCGTCTCGGAGATCAACATTGCCGGCCTGCCCGGCATCACGGTGCCGGCCGGCATGTTCGCCAATGGCTCACCCTTTGCGCTGATTTTAGTTGGCCGGATGTGGAGCGAGGCGGACCTCCTCGGCTACGCCTATGCCTTCGAACAGGCCAGCAACTTGCGGGTGGTGCCGCAGTTGGTAGAGACACCCTACACCGCCTGAGCGGATTGACGGCCGTGCCGAGCCGGCTTACCGTTCGGCACGGTCTGCAGTTCACCGAGGCGTTGCCGTCCCATCTGGGAAGCTAAACCTGCTTGAATGATACCGACACGCACTTGTCCTCGTGCCGAGTCGAAGCCGGCAACCGCGACACTTCCCTCGGGAGGCATCGGCGCGACAAGGGATAAGCCATGTCCAGATCCGCCCTCTCTCTCGCAGTCCCTGATCTCTCGGCCTTTGCCAAGGGACTGCGCACGCAGCTCGCTGCGCTTGACCACCCGCCGGGGCACGTCGAAATGCTCAACGCCTGCTGTCGGGCAGCGGGCTATCGCAACTTCCAGCATTTTCGCAGCAGCGCGGCACCCGGCGACCTGCCGGAAGCGGCGGCACCCGACCTCGACAAGATCGAGAAAGTCGCACGCCATTTCGACAGCGAAGGCCGGATGGTGCGCTGGCCGTCCAAGGCGAGCCATGCCGAACTCTGCCTCTGGGTCCTCTGGTCCCGGCTGCCGGCCGGGACAGTGTCCAGCGAGCTCGAAATCAGTACGCTGCTCAAGGGCTGGAACACCTTCGGCGACCATGCGCTGCTCCGCCGCGCCATGGTGGACGGTCGCCTGCTCGACCGTACCGTAGATGGTCGCGCCTATCGACGGATCGAGCAGAAACCGCCGGCCGAACTCTCCCCGCTCCTGGCGCGACTCTATCGGGACAGGGCGGCATTACCCCGAGCTGACGTACGTACACGTGCCTGATTTCCGGGCGATTTCGAATGTGGCGCCTTGATTGAACCGAAAGTGCTGATACACATAGGGTTCACAACGGGACGTACTGGGAACACACGATGAGCCGCAACTTTCTGCTGGTCGATCCTGCGGAGCGACCAGACGTCCTTCACGCGCTCGCCTCGGAAGTCCGCGTCAGCATTCTCAAGCTCCTGCATATCGAGGGGCCGATGAATGTGAACGATATCGCGGCGCGGCTGAACCAGCCGCAGTCGACGATTTCGTCCAATATGCAGATCCTCGTCGGAGCGGAACTCGTCCGCACCGAGACCCAAAAGGCGCGCAAGGGCAACCAGAAGATCTGCCATTCGCTGTTCGACGAAGTGCTGGTGATGTTCAAGGAGGACATCCGGCCGATCAAGTCGAACAGCATCGAGGTGGCGATGCCGCTCGGGCTCTACAGCAGCTGCGACGTGTCGGCGCCCTGCGGCCTCTGCTCAAGCGAGGGCATTATCGGCCTGCTCGACGTGCCTGACACATTCCTCGATCCGGACCGGATGAAGACCGGGCTGATCTGGTTCACCCGTGGCTATGTCGAGTACCAGTTCCCCAACAATGCGCGGCTGGCCAAACAGAAGATCGCCTCGATGGAGTTTTCCATGGAGCTCTCGTCGGAAGTGCCGGGCACCAATGCCGACTGGCCGAGCGACATCACCATCAGCGTCAATGGCAGCGATATCGGTACCTGGACCTCGCCGGGCGATTTCGGCGACAAGCGCGGCGTTTATACGCCTGACTGGTGGAAGCTGAAGGGCAGCCAGTATGGCAAGCTCAAGAGCTTCCGCATCAACGCCACGGGCACATATGTGGACGGCGTAAAGATCTCACCCTTCACGCTTAAGGACCTGGACCTCGACACCCACCACTCGATCCGCCTGCGCATCGGGGTCAAGCCGGAAGCCAAACACCCGGGCGGCATCAATATTTTCGGCCGCGGCTTCGGCAACTACGACCAGGACATCGTACTGCGGCTCGACATCGAGGACTGAGCTCGCGAGCTGTCGGTCAACGCATAGAGATGGGCAAAGGGCGCTGAATCGACCTTGACGCCTCCAGAGGATTTGTATCACCTGTAGCGATATAAATCATAATTCTGGGTCCTGGGGAGGGACTAATGCGGGCCACAGTTACGGCGCACAAGGATTTCACGATCTCGGCGATCGACAACCGGGTGTACGGGGCATTCCTCGAACATCTCGGCCGAGCCATCTATACCGGCATTTACGAGCCAGATCACCCCACCGCAGACAAAAACGGCATGCGCGGCGACGTCGCCAAGCTGGTCAAGGACGTCAACATTCCAGTGGTGCGTTATCCGGGCGGCAATTTCGTCTCGGCGTACGACTGGGAGGACGGCATCGGGCCGCGCGACAAGCGCCCCACCCGTCTCGATCTCGCCTGGCACACCTCGGAAAGCAACGCCGTGGGCATCCACGAGTTCGCCGACTGGTGCGCCACCGTGGGCACCGAGATGATGCTGGCCGTGAACCTCGGTTCGCGCGGCGTCGATGAGGCCCGTAACTTTCTCGAGTACGTCAACCACCCGGGCGGCAGCTACTGGAGCGACAAGCGCATCAAGAACGGCCGCAAGGAGCCGTGGAACGTCAAGATGTGGTGCCTGGGCAACGAGATGGACGGCCCCTGGCAGGTTGGTCACAAGGACGCGACTGAGTACGGCAAGCTGGCGGCCAACACGGCACGCGCCATGCGCATGTTCGACAAGTCGCTCGAACTGATCGTTTGCGGATCGTCTAACTCGGACATGGCGAGCTATCCCGACTGGGAGCGCATCGTGCTCGAGCATACCTACGACCACGTCGACCACATCAGCCTGCACATGTACTTCGCTAACCGCGACAAGAACACGGCGAACTACCTGGCGCTCAACCACAAGCTCGAGACCTATATCGAGACGGTTGCCTCGACGATCCGGCAGGTCAAATCCAAGCGCAAGTCGAAGCGTCAGGTCTACATTTCGTTCGACGAATGGAACGTCTGGTACCACTCGAACCAGCAGGATCGGAAGATCCTCGAGGGTAACGACGGCTGGCCGCATGCGCCGGGCCTGCTCGAGGACATCTACAATTTCGAAGACGTGCTGATGGTCGGCCTGATCCTCAACAGCTTCATTCGCCGGGCCGATGTGGTCAAAATCGCCTGCATCGCTCAGCTGGTGAACGTGATTGCGCCGATCATGACCGAAAAGGGCGGCCCAGCCTGGGCGCAGACCATCTACTACCCGTACTACTTCGCATCAGTGTTCGGCCGCGGCACGGCGCTCAACCTGATCGTCAACTCGCCCGGCTACGAAAGTGCACATGCGGAAAAGACGCCGTATGTCGACGTCTCGGGCGTGCACGACGAAGCCAACGGCACGCTGACCTTCTTCCTGGTCAACCGCCAGGCCACGGAGAGCATCGATACCGATGTGAGCCTGCAGGGCTTTGCGACGGGCAAGATCGTCGATCACCAGGTGATGACGCACAGCAACCTTGAAGCTGTGAACACCGCCAAGAAGCAGACCGAAGTGGCGCCCCGCAAGGGTAGCGGCGCATCGATCGCCAATGGCACGCTCAGCGCCAAGCTGCCCCCGTATTCGTATCAGATGATCCGCGTCAAAGTCTGATCGAGGTCAGTCCCGAGTCCTCCCCCGGGAACCCTCCGACGTGGCCCTTCCATAGGCTGCGCCGGGGGGCGGAGGGGGAGCTACGGGCCATTGCCGCACCCGCCCGGAATCAGGGCCAAATCCTTGCGGCCACTTTAGTATTCACTTCTCTGATTTATATCATGTCGGCCGTTGACAGACGGTTTGCATAGGCTAGCATTTGGTCAGGGGTGGAGGAGGAACTCACCCCGACTTACATGGGAGGATTGAGGTCATGAGATCTCTGATGAAGACTGTGCTCGTCTCGACGGCACTGATGTCGTTTGCGTCGATCGCAAGCGCTACCGAAACGGTCGTATGGTGGGACTTCCTGGGCGGCGGCGACGGCGTCCGGATGAAGAAGCTCATCGAAGACTTCAACGCCGCAAATGCCGGCAAGATTGAAATTCAGGGCACCACGCTCGACTGGGGCGTGCCGTTCTACACCAAGGTGCAGACCTCGGCTGCTGTCGGTGAAGGCCCCGACATCATGACCTACCACACCTCGCGCATTCCGCTGGCCGTCAGCCAGGGTACCCTGTCGGAAATCACTGCAGAAGACTGGGCAGCAATGGGCCTCGGCCCCGATAGCTTTGCCAAGGAAACTTTCGACGCGGTGAACGTCGACGGCAAGCAGTACGCTATTCCGTTCGATACGCACCCGATCGTGCTCTACTACAACAAGGACAAGCTTGCGGCTGCCGGCCTGATCGGCGCTGACGGCCTGCCCACCGGCCTCGACGGCAAGGACAACTTCCAGGCTGCCCTGCAGAAGCTCAAGGACGGCGGCACCCAGTATGGTCTCGCCATGACCACTGCCGACGGCGGCTTCGCGTTCCGCACGATTTATTCCTACCTCTGCCAGCAGAATGGTTCGATCGGTACGGACGGTGCATGGCTGGAAGGCGACAATCTCGATAAGCTCGCCAATAGCGTGCAGGTCGTTGCCGACTGGGTGAAGGCCGGCGTTACCCCTGAATATACCGACTATCCGTCGGCCGTGGCGCTGTTCACCTCCGGTGAGGCTGCAACCATGATCAACGGCGTGTGGGAAGTCCCCACCATGGTTGATCTTGAGAAGCAGGGTAAGCTCTTTAACTGGGGCGCCATCGAACTGCCCGTGCTGTTCGACCGTCCGTGCACGTATGCTGACTCGCACGCCTTCGCGATCCCGGCCAATGTCGGCAAGACGCCGACGCCGGAAAAGCACGCTGCCGTGCTCGAAGTGATCAAGTACATGTCCGAGAACTCGCTGTTCTGGGCTACCGCTGGTCACGTCCCGGCCAACGCCGCTGTGCAGGCTTCGGCCGAGTACAAGGCCATGCAGCCGCAGGCGACCTACGCCAAGCTGACTGCTAACCAGGTCTTCGACCCCAAGTCCGTCAATGCCGGCGTTGCCTCGCCGCTGTTCGACGCTGCCGGCAATGCGTTTGCCGCTGCGATGAACAACGAAGTCGACGCCAAGACGGCCGTGGACGAAATGAAGGCCGCCCTCGACGCACTCTAAGCTGAAGCTGTCACCGGCCGGGTCAAACGACCCGGCCGGCTCCTTCTTGCGGACGCCGAGGACACCATGACGACCAAGAGCCGACGGAACGAGGCGTTTGTTGCAGCCGTACTGGTTGCGCCCTTCGTTCTGATTTTCGGGTGGATGTTCATCTACCCCACGCTGCAGATGATCTATCTCAGCTTCACCAAATCCCCGCTGATCGGTGCTGGCACCTGGGTGGGTTTGGACAACTATATCAAGATGTTCAACGACAAGACGTTCTGGACCGCGATCTGGAACACGTCGTATTTCGTGCTGTTGACCGTCGTCCCAGGTACAGCTGCAGCGATGATCATCGCGCTCATGGTCAGCCGGCTCAACGGCTGGATACAGAGCTTCATCCTCGCCGCGTTCTTCCTGCCCTACATCCTGCCCGTAACGGTGGTTTACATCATCTGGGACTGGATGCTGAACCTGCAGTTCGGCATTGCGCAATTCATCATTGAACCGCTGGCTGGCAAACGCGTGAACGTCTGGCGTTCGCTGCCCTGGTTTATGCCGATGGCCGCGCTGCTGACCATCTGGTGGACGAACGGTTTTTCGATCCTGCTGTTCCTGGCTGGCCTGCGCAACATTCCCAAAGAACTCTATGAGGCGGCGGCGCTCGATGGCGCGACGCGTTGGCAGGTGTTCTCCAAGATTACCTGGCCGCTGATCTGGCCGGTGACCGTGCTTTGCCTCACCATCCAGCTGATCTTGCAGCTCAAGATCTTCGACCAGGTGTATCTCTTCGCCCAGGGTGGTCGCACGCAAGCCACCATGGTGTTGGTGCAGTTCATCTACGAGCAGGCCTTCCAGAAGAACTCGGGCGGTTACGCGGCGACGATCGCGGTGGCCTTGTTCGTGATCGTGGTCGGCTTCTCGCTGCTGCAGTTCCAGCTCTTGCGCACCCGGGGAGGCAACAAATGACCGACGCTATTTCTGGCGCGCAGCCCCGCACGGCCGGACGCCGCCCGCGCTATTTCGATCCCGGCAACTGGATCCTCAACCTGCTGACGGCGGCCTTTGCGGCAATCTGGTTCTTCCCGGTCTATTGGGCGTTGGCGACCAGCTTCAAGACCGACGACGAGGCCGTGCGCAAGGGGATCAACATGCTCCCCGAGTCGCTGCATCTGGACGGCTATGCCTTCGTCATCCAGAACTCCGATCTGCCGATCTGGTACGTCAACTCGATCATCACCTCGGTGGCGGTGACGGCGATCGCCGTGTTCATGGCGGCCTGCGCCGGCTACGCGATCTCGCAGCTGCGGTTCCCCGGTCGCAAGCTGCTCTGGTACACGGTGCTCGCCAGCTTCATGGTGCCGGTCTCGGCCTTGATCGTGAACCACTTCATCATCATTGCCGACGTCAAGCTGCTCAACACGCATGCCGGCATGATCCTGCCGATGCTGATCTCGCCGGTGACGGTGATCGTCTACAAGAACTTCTTTGACTCCATGCCCCGCGAGTATCGCGAGGCAGCGCTGATCGATGGCGCCAATGAGTTCCAGCTGCTGTTCCAGATGTTCATTCCGATGAACTGGGGCGTGACGACGGCACTCGCCATCATCACCTTCATCGGCGCCTGGAACTCGTTCCTGTGGCCGTTCCTGGTGGCGCAGGACGAAAAGATGATGACGGTGACTGTCGGCATCACGGCGGTGCAGGATGCGTTCGGTGTCGCCTATGCCCGCACGCTTTCGGGCGCGGTTCTGGCAAGTCTGCCGGTGGCCCTCGCCTATCTGATCTTCCAGCGGCGCGTGACGCAAGCCATCACACTCTCGGCCGGCATCAAGGGCTGAGATCCCTCCCGACGACTGCAGGGTCTGCCCACGACAGCGGGCAGACCCTTTTCTTTGATCATGTGTCGATGACAGGACTGCCGCATCGACTATGGTGCAGGTGGGAGACAGCCCATGACCGAATGGATCGACGATCACCTCGAGAGTTTCGCCGCCGACGGTCCGCCACCTCTGCCGGTCGGCGAGACCTATCTCGAGCGCGATGGCGTACGCATCTGGGTCGGCAGTTGGGGCAAAGGGCCTGCGGTGGTGCTGTTGCATGGCGGCATGGGCAATGCGGGTAACTTCGGCCATCAGGTTCCAGCGCTTATGGCCGCCGGCTATCGGGTGATCGCCATCGACAGCCGCGGACAGGGCCGCAGCAGCTGGGATGTCGACCGTTCAGCTACGAGCAGTTCGCCGAGGACGCGTTTGAGGTGATGGACCAGCTGGGCGTGGCGCGCGCTGCCGTCGTCGGATGGAGCGATGGCGCCTGTACCGCCCTTGCCATGGCCAAGGCGCGACCTAAGCGCGTGCGCGGCGTCTTCTACTTCGCCTGCAATGTCGATGAGACCGGCACCTACCCGTTCGAAATGACGCCAACCATCGGCAATTGCCTGACGCGCCACACCAAAGATTTTGCGACCCTTTCCCCGGCACCGGATGGTTTTGACGCGATGGGCCAAGCGCTGCAGGTGATGCAGGGCTCGCTGCCGAACTACAGTGCCGCCGACCTTGCCTCCATCACTGTGCCGGTCACGGTCGTCCAGGCGGAGCGCGACGAGTTCATCCGGCCAGAGCATGCGCGCTACATCGCCGACACCGTGCCAGGAGCGCATTTCGTCGACCTGCCGGGCGTGAGCCACTTTGCGCCCGTGCAACGGCCTGCCGTGTTCAACCGCGTCGTTCTCGCATTCCTCGAGGGACTGCCTCCGGCCTGATCATGGCGCGCAGCTGCCTAGAATATCGGCAGATTGCCCCGTGAATCGACAAGGCAAGCCAGTCCCCTTCACCGACGACATGCGCCAACCTATTGCTGGCAAATAGAAATCACCTCTGGCACGGGGCTTGCTGATATTGGTGCAGAGTTAGGAGCTAGGGTTCCGGCGCCGCAGTAGCGGCGCGTCTGGTCCGAGAGCACCCACCGGCGCGGGAGACATCCGGCCGGGACACGGCGGGACAAAAGCCCGGGAGACCTCGTAAGCCAAGGGATTGGCGGCGCGCGGTCTTGCCAATCCCCAGAGATGTAACAGGGGACTGGACATGAGCATTCGCAAACTGGTTTCGACCCTCGGCCTCGCCGCCTTGCTGGCGACGAGCATGAACGCGGCAATGGCAGCGGAAAAGACCGACTTCAAGGTGGCGTGGTCGATCTATGTCGGCTGGATGCCCTGGGGCTGGGCTTCCGACACCGGCATCGTCAAGAAGTGGGCCGACAAGTACGGCATCACCATCGAGGTCACGCAGTTCAACGACTATGTGGAGTCGATCAACCAGTACACCGCCGGCGCCTATGACGCGGTGACGCTGACCAATATGGATGGCCTCTCGATCCCGGCCGCTGGTGGCGTCGACACCACTGCCGTGATCGTCGGCGACTTCTCGGCCGGCAATGACGCCGTGATCCTTAAGGGCCCGGGCACGCTGGCCGACATCAAGGGCAAGCCGGTCAACCTGGTCGAGTTCTCGGTGTCGCATTACCTGCTGGCACGCGCTCTAGAGACAGTGGGCATGACCGAGCGCGACGTCAGCGTCGTCAACACGTCCGACCCCGACATGGTCGGCGCGTTCCAGACTGCCGACGTCAGCGCCATGGTCACCTGGAACCCGATGGTCTCGGAAATCCTAGGTCTGCCCGATGCCACCAAGGTATTCGACTCCGCCCAGATCCCGGGCGAAATCATCGACATGATGGTCGCCAACACCGACGTCCTCAAGGACAACCCGAAGTTCGGCCAGGCGCTCGCCGGTATCTGGTACGACACCATGGCGGTGATGACGGCCAATACCGACGAGGGTGCCGCCGCCCGCGCCGCGATGGGTGCCGCCTCCGGCACCGATCAGCAGGGTTTCGAAGCCCAGCTCGCGGCCACCAAACTCTTCCCGACGGCAGCAGAAGCGGTGGCCTTCACCACCTCGCCGGACCTCAAGACGACGATGGACAAGGTCCGCACCTTCCTCTTCGACAAGGGCCTGCTCGGCTCAGGCGCACCGTCGGCCGACGTCATCGGCATCGAACTGCCCAATGGCGACGTGCTCGGCGACGCGGCCAACGTCAAGTTGCGGTTCTCTGACGTCTACATGAAGGCCGCCGCAGACGGGACGCTCTAGATCCACGCGTGTTGCCCACCCTCATCCAGCCTTCGGCCACCTTCTCCCATCAAGGGAGAAGGCACGCGCTGAAGAATCTGCGGTCGCCTTCTCCCATCGTGGGAGAGGGGGCCGAACAGGCGGATGAGGGGGCCTCTGGAAAGGCTCATCCATGCGTCTGATCAACATCAAACCGAGCCGGATGACGCAACTGCTGCTGGCGCTGCTGCCGTTCGTGCTGCTGGTCGTCGCCTATGGCATCGGCTCGGCGGCGCGGCTGGCTGCGAACCCGAGCGACAAGCTGCTGCCGGCGCTGGGGGCGATCACCGACGCGGTCAACCGGCTCGCCTTCCTGCCCGATCCGCGCACCGGAGAATACACCCTCTGGTCCGACACGCTGGCAAGCCTCGGACGGCTGTTTGCGGCGCTGGGGATCTCGACGGCGATCGCCCTGGTCGTCGGCATGCTGGTGGGGATGATCCCCTACCTGCGGGCGCTCTTGGCGCCATTCCTTGCGGCCATCTCCATGGTGCCGCCGCTGGCGCTGCTGCCCATCCTCTTCATCGCGCTGGGGCTGGGCGAGACCAGCAAGATCACGCTGATCGTCATTGGCGTGGCGCCGATAATGATCCGCGATCTGGTGCTGCGCGTGCTCGAACTGCCGCGCGAGATGATCGTCAAGGCCGAGACGCTGGGTGGTACCTCCTGGCAGATCGGTCTGCGAGTGGTGCTGCCGCAAATCCTGCCGCGGCTCATCACTAGCCTGCGGCTGCAGCTCGGGCCGGCCTGGCTGTTCCTGATCGCCGCGGAAGCCATCTCGGCGGACTCGGGGCTCGGGTACCGGATCTTCCTCGTGCGGCGTTACCTGTCGATGGACGTGATCTTCCCCTACGTGATCTGGATCACCCTCCTCGCCGTGCTCACCAACCTGCTGCTCGACTGGCTGCGCATCCGCATCTTCCCGTGGTCCGAACTGGGGAAGGGCACATGATCGAAGTAGACAATGTCTGGAAGGAATATGGCGACCAGATCGTGCTGGAGCGGGTGTCGCTGACCATTGCGGACCGCGCCTTCGTGGCGCTTGTCGGTCCCTCGGGCTGCGGCAAGACGACGTTCCTCAAACTGCTGCTTGGCGACGAGCGGCCGAGCCAGGGCACCATCCGTCTCGACGGCAAGCTGCTGGCGCCCGAGCCCGGGCCGGACCGCGGCGTGGTGTTCCAGCGCTACTCGGTGTTCCCGCATCTGACGGTGCTTGGCAATGTGCTTCTCGGCAAGGAGTTCTCGGCCTCGCGCATCGCGGCACGCCTCGGTGGGGCGACGCGGCGCGCGGCGATCGAGGAGGCGCGGGCGCTGATCGCCGAGGTCGGACTGACCGGCTCGGAGGAGAAGTACCCGGCGCAGCTCTCGGGCGGCATGCAGCAGCGATTGGCGCTCGCCCAGGCGCTGATCATGAAGCCGCGGGTGCTGCTCCTCGACGAGCCGTTTGGCGCGCTCGATCCCGGCATCCGCGCCGACATCCATGTGCTGATGAAGCGGCTCTGGAACGAGACCAATCTCACCGTGGTGATGGTGACCCATGACATGCGCGAAGCCTTTACCCTGGCCACCCGCGTCGTTGCCTTCGAGCGGCCGCGCAATGCACCGGCCGAGCGCGACCGCTACGGCGCCTCGCTCAGCCAGGACATCAGCGTCTGGCCGCCACGGGTCGCTGGTGGCGGTGACCCCGACACACTCACACTCAGCCCGGATCGGGACGACCCGATCCACCCCACGGGCCCGAGCCGGGACGACCCGGCGCATCCTGCCTGAAGGAGCCCGGCCATGAGCCGCACCGCAGACCAGATCGCCGCCGATCGCGCCCGCTACGAGGCGCATCAGAAGAAGGCCGTGGAGTTCGCCAGCAAGGCGCTGCCGCCGCCCAGTCCGGTGGCGCCGCCGATCACCCCGCTGCACACCGAAGTGGTGCCCGGTGGCTGGTACTGGTGGACCCAGTTGAAGCGCGGCGAAGCAGTGCGCGTGGCGCAGACCGCCGGATTTGCGTCCGTCGCCTTGGTGGCCTGGAACGCCGCCGATCCGAGCGAACGCCTCAACCTGCCCGACACCGTCAAGGTGCAGTGGCACACCCATGTGCAGAAGGGCCGCGTGCTGTTCTCCGATATGGGCCGGGTACTGCTGTCGGTGATCGAGGATTCCTCTGCCGCGCATGACGTGCTGCTGGGTGGCTCGACCGCCTCCAGCAACGCTGCGCGCTACCCGGGCCAGACAACGCGCAACACGCGCGACAATCTCGTGCTGCTCGCCGGCAAGCTCGGCCTCACCCGACGTGATATCCCGATGGCGCTGACCCTCTTTGCGCCCGTCGCCGTTGATGACGATGGCAGCTTTTCGTGGCGCGCCGATCGCGTCAGCGGACGCGACTTTGTCGACCTGCGCGCCGAGATGGATCTTCTCGTCGGCTTCTCCGTCTGCCCGCATCCGCTCGATCAATCGCCCACATACGCGCCGGCCCCGGTGACCATCACGCGCTATTGCCCCCCTGCCCCCGGCGCCGACGATCTCTGCCGCACTGCCAGCGCCGAAGCGGTGCGTGGTTTTGAAAACAATGCGCTGGTGGAGGTCTGAGATGCGCACCGAAACCAACGCTATCCAAAACCATCGCATCGCCGCCGAAGCGCCGTGGTCGGGCATTGTGCGTAAGGGACAGACCATCCGCATCATCGACAGCGACGGCCAGCAGGCGGTCGACACGATCTTTTATCGCGCCGACGATTTCGCCGAGCGCTACAGCGCGCAGGACACGCTGAGGGTGCAGGGCTCGGCCTATGTCGGGGTGGGCACCAAGGTGGTCTCCAACGAAGGCAATGTGATGCTGACCGTTACGGCCGACAGCTGCGGCCGGCACGACACCATGGCCGGTGCCTGCTCGTGCGAAAGCAACACGGTGCGCTTCGGCCACGAGACCCGCTATCTGCACGCCTGCCGCGACAACTTCCTGCTCGAAGTCTCCAAGCACGGCATGGGCAAGCGCGACATCGTCCCCAACATCAACTTCTTCATGAACGTGCCGATCTCGCCCGAGGGGCGAATGACAATCGTCGATGGGTTGTCCAAGCCGGGTGACCATGTCGAGCTCGTCGCCGAAATGGACGTGCTCTGCGTCATCTCAAACTGCCCGCAGATCAACAACCCCTGCAACGGCTTTAACCCCACACCGATCCAGGTGCTGATCTGGGAGGCGGGGATATGAGCGTCACGCAGTTTCTAGGTTCCAGCAGCGGAGCCCGCTAATGTTCACCAAAGTCCTGATTGCCAACCGCGGCGAGATCGCGGTGCGGATCATTCGTACGCTCAAGCGGATGGGGATTGCCTCGGTCGCGGTCTATTCGGATGCCGACCGGTTTACCAAGGCGGTGGCGATGGCCGACGAGGCGGTGCGGCTGGGCCCTGCCCCAGCCGCCCAGAGCTATCTCGACGTCGACGCGGTGATCGCCGCCTGCAAGGCGACCAACGCCGAAGCCGTGCATCCGGGCTATGGCTTTCTCTCCGAGAACACCGCCTTCGCCCGCCGGCTCGAAGCCGAGGGCATCGCCTTTATCGGCCCGACGCCGGAGAACATCGAAGCGTTCGGTCTCAAGCACACGGCGCGCGAATTGGCGGAAGCCAATGGCGTGCCGCTGCTGCCCGGCAGCGGGTTGCTCAGCAGCGTTGAGGAGGCGCTCGAAGCAGCACGGCAGATTGGCTATCCGGTTATGCTCAAATCCACTGCCGGTGGCGGTGGTATCGGCATGTCGCTCTGCGCCAGCGCCGCCGATTTGCGCGCCGCATTCGAGTCGGTGCAGCGCACCGCGACCGCCAGCTTCGGCGATGCGCGGGTCTATCTCGAAGTCTTCGTCTCGGATGCGCGGCATGTCGAAGTGCAGCTCTTCGGCGACGGCAAGGGCAAGGTGATCGCGCTGGGCGAACGCGACTGCTCGCTGCAGCGGCGCAACCAGAAGGTGCTCGAAGAGACCCCTGCCCCGGGCCTTTCTTCCACCATCCGTTATCAGTTGCACGAGGCGGCGGTGAATCTCGGGCGGGCGGTGCGCTACCGCTCCGCCGGCACGGTGGAGTTCATCTACGATCCGGCGCGCGAGGCGTTCTATTTCCTCGAGGTCAACACGCGGCTGCAGGTCGAGCATCCGGTGACCGAGGCGGTGTTCGGCATCGATCTGGTCGAATGGATGATCCGGCAGGCCGCCGGTGAGGAAGTCATCCCCGCCACGCCGCTGACGCCCAAGGGCGCGGCGATGGAAGTGCGTCTCTACGCCGAAATCCCGCATGCCAACTTCCAGCCCAGCGCTGGGCTTCTGACCGAGGTCGCCTTTGGCAATGCCCGCGTCGACGGCTGGATCGAGACCGGCACGGAAGTGACCTCGTTCTACGACCCGATGCTGGCCAAGATCATCGTGGCGGCAGACGATCGCGACGGCGCCATTGCCATGCTGCAGGCGGCGCTGGAGAAGACCTCGATCTGTGGCATAGAGACCAATCTCGACTATCTGGGCGCCATTGCGGCATCCGAACTGCTCGCCTCGGGCAAGGTGGCGACGACGGCGCTCAAGAGCTTCCCGTTCGTCCCTGACGTCATCGAGGTGATTGCCCCGGGCGCGCAATCGAGCGTGCAGGAACTGCCAGGGCGGATCGGGCTCTGGCATGTCGGCGTGCCGCCCTCGGGCCCAATGGACGCCAGGAGCTTCCGGCGGGCCAACTGGCTGGTCAGCAACGCCGACGACACGACAGCGCTCGAGCTCACCATGGCCGGTCCGACGCTGCGCTTCCATGCGCCGGCGACGATCGCCCTGGCGGGTGCGCGGATGCCGATGCGCCTCGATGGCGAACTGCTGCCGCATGATGCGCCGATCGGAGTCGCAGGCGGCCAGGTTCTCACCATCGGCACGATCGAGGGGGCCGGCCAGCGCGCCTATCTGGCGGTGTATGGTGGCATCGCGGCGCCGGTGGTGCGTCGGGTCGCGCGCGACCTTCGGGCTCGGACAGTTCGGTG